>JAGWVC010000046.1 GCA_018971065.1 Sphingomonadales bacterium
GCCGCCCGGTTCGCGGCGGGGGAAAGCCTGGTGCTGTTTGCCGAAGGCACCACCGGCGACGGCGGCACCGTGCTGCCGTTCAAGTCCAGCCTGTTCGCCGCGATCGGCGGCTCGGCGCAGCGCACCGTCCAGCCGGTGACGCTGTTGTGGCGCAATCGTGACGGTTCGCCGTTCGATGCCGCGCAGCGCCGGCGTTTCGCCTGGATCGACGATGACGAACTTCTGCCCAACGCGCGCGCGCTGGCGCTGGGCGGCGGGGCGCGGGTGGACATTCATTTCGAGGCGCCCGTCACCGGCGACAATCGCAAGCAGCTTGCCGCCGCCTGCCACACCGCGATTGCGGCGCGCGTTTCCGGCGATCAGGCGGCGACGCTGAACCGCGCCGCATAGCGGCCGACGATCGCTTCCACCGGCATAATCACGCAGACGTCGATCGTGTTGAAATCGCGATCGACGAAGGCGCCGTCACCGAACATCGCCCCGGCGCGTAGATAGCCCTTCACCAGCGGCGGCAACTGGAACAGCGCGCGGCGTTCGTCCAGCGCTTCCAGCGGCACGCGGTCCAGCGCGATGCCCATGCCCGGGCGCACGCGCGGACGCAGGTGATCGGGCGCGCGGTGGCGATGGTGCAGCAGCGACAGCGACGCGGCATGGGAATCGGGATCGTTACCCGGGAACGAGGCGCAGCCGAACATCAGCCGGATGCGATGGCGCGCGATATAATCGGCAATGCCGCGCCACAGCAGCGAGATCGTGGCGCTGGTGCGATAGGCCGGCAGTACGCACGAACGGCCCAGTTCCAGCAGTTCGCCCTCGCCGGTGGCCCCGGCGATCATCGGCTCCAGATCGAATTCGCCGGCCGAATAGAACCCGTCGTGGCGCAGGGCGACGCTTTCGCGCAGCAGGCGATAGGTGCCGACGACGTGGCCTTCGCCCGGCAGCGATTCGTCGATCACCAGCAGGTGGTCGCACAGAGCGTCGTAGGCATCGCGATCCAGCGGTTCGGCGGCGCGGCTGTCGTCGCCGGCGCCCATTTCGGCGAAGAACACCAGCCAGCGCAGCCGCTGCACGGCCGCCAGATCTTCCTCGCTGCGGGCCAGCCGGATCGAAAGCCGACGCGGGCTGTCTCCGGCGAGATCACGGGATTTTGCATGTTCCATCGCACCCGATTATCCGCCGGTAATGACAGGCGAATGTCAGGTTGATGACGCTTGTGTTACCTTGCCGGTGCTGCTCAGCCCAGCTTGCCCTCGACCTCGCGCCAAATCGCCTCGTAGACGGCGGTTGCCGGTGCGCGCGGGGCGAACGCCGGCAGCGGCGCGCATTCCACCGACATGCGTTCGATAACGCTGGCCTGCGGGATCGCCAGCCAGCCGGGATGCGCCGCCAGGATGTCGCGGTGAAGCGTGCGGCGGCGATCGACCATCGAGAATACCGGTAGCAGTGCCGGCCCGGACCGGTGCCGCGCTTCCAGGTGCGCACGCATCTGGTCCAGTGCGCGCAGTGCCAGCGGTGCCGGCGGCACCGGCACCACGACCAGGTCGGCGGCGCGGAACAACTGGTCGCCCAGTGCGCCGAGGCCCGGCGGCCCGTCGATGATGACGCGGTCGAAATTCTCGCCCAGCGTCTGGACCAGCTTGCGCAGCCGCTTCGGCTTGTCGGCTTCGGCCAGATCCTCGGCCAGTTGCCGCAGTGACATGTCCGCCGCCAGCACGCTCAGCCGGGCGAAGCCGGTGGGCTGGACGAAATCGTGCGGGTCGCTCTCGCCCCGGAACACGCGGCGGGCCTTGCCCTCGGCATTGACGTTGCCCGCCAGGAACGAGGCGGCGCCTTGCGCGTCCACGTCCCACAGCAGCGTCCGGTGCCCGGATCGTTCGGCCGACAGCCAGGCAAGGTTGACTGCCAGCGTCGACTTTCCGACACCGCCCTTCATGCTGCAAACGGCAATTGTCTTCGCCATGCCCGGTCCTTGTAACGACGGCCCCTGATTGCGACCGGAATTCCGTCCGATGCAAGCACAATCTCGGGCGGGCGCGCAATCGCCGAACGGCCCGCAAAACTGTCACACGGCGATGGCAAGGGATGAAGCCAGCCTTCCTTCAACCACCTAGCGAAGCCAGCGCCATGAAAGTGCTCGTCGTCGAGGACGATCCCGAAATTGCCGGTCATCTCGGCCGTGGCCTTGCCGCGCTGGGGCACGATACCGACGTCGCGCTCAGCGGCGCGGCCGCCATCAGCGCCTGCGCGGCCGCCAGCTTCGATGCCATCGTGCTGGATCGCATGTTGCCCGATATCAGCGGCATCGCGGTCATGCAGCACTTGCGTCGCTCGACCGAATCGCAGGCGCCGATCGTGTTTCTCAGCGCGCTGGCCTCGGTGGAGGACCGCATTGAGGGGCTGATGGCCGGCGCCGACGACTACCTGACCAAGCCGTTCGAACTGGCCGAGCTCAACGCCCGCATTTCCGCCGTGGTGCGCCGGGGCAAGCACGCGCCTGCCGACGGCGAAAAGCGCGGCAACGATCTCGTGGTCGGCCGCCTGTCGCTCGATCCGGCCGGTCATCGTGCCTGTTTTGCCGGTGAGGATGTCGCGCTGGGCCGCAAGGAATACTCGCTGCTGGCCTTCCTGATGCGCCACAGCGATCGCGTCGTCACGCGGGCGATGCTGCTGGAAGGCGTGTGGAACTATGGCTTCCAGCCGACGACCAACATCGTCGAAAGCAACCTCAGCCGCCTGCGCACCAGCCTCGGTTATCTCGGCATCGATCCCATCGAGACCAGGCGTGGATCGGGCTATGTGCTGCGCTCCGACCGCTGCGACTGACCGGGCATGATCCACCGCATGACCGCCCGGCCGCATGTCGGCCGATTGACCGTCAGCTTCGGGCTGGCGGTGGCGCTGGCCACGCTGATCTCGGGAATGCTGGTGTTCGCGGTCGCCCGCCAGCAGATGCGGGCCGAAGTGGACGAATGGCTGGCCGGCGATGCCGCCATCCTGCTGCCCCGGGGCGCCGCCACCACCCCGGCCCAGGCGCTGGCACGGCTGGACGAGTGGGAACGCGGGCACAGCTTCAGCGAGAAAGGGCACGTGCTTTACGATGCCGGCGGCCGCATCGTCTCGCCCGGCCAGATCGTCATGGCGCGGCCCCGGCCCGGCTACAGCGAAGTGCGCTTCCGTGACGGCAACCGCACGCGCGACGGCCGGGCGCTGGCGGTGTCGCTGCGCGGCGGCGCGATGCTGGTGGTCATCGCCCACAGCGAGATCGGTGCCGCCACCAGCGAGATGCTGCTGCCCGCGCTGATCGCCACGGTGCTGGCCGCCGGGCTGGCCGGGCTGGCGGGAAGCTGGTTCTTCGGACGTGGCATCGCCGTACGCATCGTTCGCATCCAGGCGGCGGCCGATACCATCGCGCGCGGCAACCTGTCGCACCGCCTGCCGGTCGATCAGTTCGACGGCATCTTCGCCGAACAGGCGCTCAGCCTGAACCGGATGCTGGCCCGGCTGGAGGACATGGTGCGCAGCCACCGCCAGTTCGCCAGTCACCTGGCGCATGACCTGCGCACGCCGCTGACCCGCCTGCGCGTGCTGCTGGGCGAATGCCTTGACCTGCCGCGCGACGAACTGGCCCGCGCCATCGATCGCGCCGATCGCGAATGCGGCACCATCATCGCCACGTTCGACGCGCTGTTGCGCCTTTCGGAGATCGAGGCGGGGCGCCATCCCGCCGGATTCGCCCTGCTGGACCTGCGCGCGGTGATCGAGGATGTCGCCGAGACGATGGAGCCGGTGCTGGCCGATGCGGGCAGCACGCTGGAACTGGGCCAACTGGAACCCGCGCAGGTCTCTGCCGACAACGCGCTGATGCACCAGTTGTTCGTCAACCTGCTCGAAAACGTCGTGCTGCACACGCCGCCCGGCACCCACGCCCGGCTGTCACTGGCACGGCAGGACAGCACCGGCGCGGCGGTGGTCACGCTGACCGACGATGGTCCCGGCATCGGTGCCGAATCGCGCGATCGCGTCATTGAACCATTCGCGCGTGGCGCCGGGGCGCCCGAGGGCAAGGGCCACGGCCTGGGACTGGCGATTGCCCAGGCCATCATGCGCTTTCACGGTGGCGGGCTGGAGCTGGGCGATGCCGGCCCCGGCCTGCGCATCGACCTGCGGCTGCCGCTGGTCAGCGCCCCCGCCTGAACGGCGACTGCCGCTTCCACATCTGCCAGTACATCCACAGGCCCGAGGCCGCGAAGAAGCACAGCGCCAGCCCGCTGGCCAGCGCCAGCACCACGCCGACCGGCCCCAGCGCCTCGCCCGAATGGATGTCCTTCACGATATGACCGAACTGGCCCAGCGGGGTGCGCTTCGGCTTTTCAGGCTTGCACAGGGCAACCGCCCCGGCCGGCTTCATCGCATGGGCGGCCGGGGCGGCGCGGTCGAGCGACTGCACGGCGCGGGTGATCACCCCGGTCACCGCGATAACCAGCAGTAGAACGGCGAAATACGGGGCAATCAGGCGGTGCCAACGGCGCATGGGATGGTCCTTCAGTCCAGGGTCTTGCGAATGCTGAGGCGGATGGTGCGGCCCAGCGGCTCCACCAGCCCGCGCTGGAATGCCAGCGGGGTCTGCCCGGCGCGGTCGGTGACGCGCTGCCAGGTGTCGAACGCGTTATCGATCGCCAGCAGCAGGCGCACGCCCTGCAGCCAACGGGGGCCGGGGCCGATCCCGGGGGTGCGCGCCGGGAACCAGAACAGCCGGACATTCATCGCCAGCCGATCGGCAAACCGCAGTTCGCCGGCGCTGCCCGTTCCCGCCGCACCGCCGCTGGTCCACACCGCGTTGGCGCGCAGGCCGAAGCCGTGGTGCGTGCCGCTGACCTGCGCCTCGACGCGGTGTCGCGGCACGCGCAACCCGTCGCCCAGCGGATTGCCGGCCACCAGGTCCAGCGGCTGCGCACCGGGCACCAGCACCAGCGTGTCGGACAGGCGCACGGTATCGGTCAGCGAGGCCTGGACCATCGATCCTTGCGCGCCGAACGCGTGCCCGCCGCCGAATCCGCCGCCGCCGGGCACGCGCGGTCCGCCCGCCTTGCCGAAATCGCGATTCAGGCTGGCCGACAGGCGCAGTTCGTCCCGCGTTTCTGCGGCGGCATTCACCGGCCGCGAATCGATCGCCAGCAGGTTGCCCTGCGCATCGCGGCTGATTCGTCCCGGAAACGCTGCCGCGAACGCCGGGGTAACGCCGCCGAACGCGAAGACCGGGTCACGGTCGTCGATGTGGGTGAAGGTGCCGGTCAGGCCCAGGCCGCGCACCGGCTTCCAGTTCAGCTCCGCCTTCCACAGCGTGCGGCGGTCCGGGCGCAGGCCGGGATCGCCGCCGGTGGTGCGCGCGGCGATGGTCGAGCGGCCGGTCACATAGTCCTGCACCGCCACCGCCGGGGTGGTATCGAGCGGCGCGCCGCGCTGCGCCATCGTCGGCGGGGCGCCGTCGCGCGACCACGCCAGCAGCAGCGAGACCTGCCGTGCGGGCCGCCAGGTCAGGTTGCCGCCGAACGATGCCAGCGTGCCGCTGTCTGACCAGCGATCGCCCGCCAGGCTGGCTCCGGCATCCAGCGCGCCCAGCGCCGAGTGCGGCGCCAGCAGCGGCAGCGCCAGCGCGGCCTGCCCGCCCAGATGATTGCGCGCCAGCGTGCGATGGCCGGTGCTGTCGTCCGATGCCAGCGTCTCGCGGCCCAGCGCGGTGGCCAGCGACAGGTTCACCGCACCCGCCGGCAATTGCGCCACGGTGCCGCTGGCAAAGCCGTCACCGGCCAGCGTATCGTCGCGGCTGCGGGCGTGCGTTGCCGGCCGTGCCGTCAGCAAGGCGGCAGGCGGCGCCGCGAACGGATCGGCCACGGTACCAGATGCCACTGCTGCATTCCACGCGGTGGCATCGACGCCGCCGGTCGATTCGCGCCGCGCCAGCACCCGGTCGAACTTGCCCGCCACCGACCAGCGCCAGGCGCCGTTGCCCGCCACTTGCGCACCCAGATGCGCGGTATCGGTGTGGATGCGGCGCACCTGCACCGGCTCGTCCGGCAACACCCGCCGTTCGCGCAGTGCCACGGTGAAGGGCAGGGCGCTTGCTGCCGGAATCGCCGTCTCGACGATTGCCGGGCCAAGCTGCTCGCGTGAGGCGAGCGCGTCGAACCGGGCGTTCACCGCCAGCGTCAGGCCATTGCCCAGCGCGCGGTTCAGCGCGCCCGCCGCAGTGAACTGCTGCGTTGCCGGCACGATATCGCGCCAGGGCGCGGTGGTGTCGGCGAGCGGCGCGGCGGCGAATTGCGCCAGGGTGCGCCCGGCCACCGGCACGCCCGCGCCGGTCAGCGCCAGCGGGGCCAGCAGGCCGCCATCGGCCGCAAGCACCAGCCCGGTGTCGCTGGCCGCAAACCGGTCCAGCGGGCGCACAACGCCGCGCTTCGCCTCTGTTATGGAATCACCGATCTGGTACTGCACGTCCAGCGTGATGCGGTTGTCGCCGGCAATCCGCACGGCATTGTATTCGGTGTTGAAATCGTTGCGCAGGCCGCGCGCGGTCACCCGGTCCTCCAGCTCGCCGGTAACGGCGGCATAAGCCCGCTTCAGCACGACATTGACCGGCTTCGACCGCGCCGGGTAGCCCAGCCGCAGCGCGGCCTCCTCGGGCAGGACTTCCACCCGTTCGATCGCTTCGGGCGGCAGGTTCTTAACCTCATCGAACGAACCGATACGGCGACCGTTCACCAGCAACAGCGGCCCGTCGCCAACCCGGCCCTGCGCCCCCCCGGTCAGCGCGGCAATCTGCGCCAGGATGTCGGCCAGGTTGCTGGCGCCCAGCCCCGCCACCGCGTCGGCATTCAGGCTGGATTCGGCGGCGATGGCGCCGGGCACCGCGCCGCGCTGGCGTTCGCCGATCACCACGATCTCGCTGGCGGCAGGCGGCGTCGCTGACGGCGCCGCCATCGGCGGTTCGCTCACTGCGGCGGCGGCCAGAAATGCAATTGCCAGTGTCATGTTTCCTCCGTCGGGCCCGGACGGCGGCGCCTATGGAGCGAAGCCCCGGCGGTGCGGTAGGGGGAGAAACATTCTAAATTTGCAATGTTCGCACGCGCAGCATCCGCAAGCGGTCATCGTCACAAATCCGTCATCGGCGGGGCATAGCCGACGGCTCGGGAAAGCGGAGAATCGTCTGCCTTCCGCCCAACGGGGGCCATATAAATGATTGCGAAGATTGCTTCGGCGGCTGCTTTGGCGGCCTGTCTCGTCACGCCCTGCGCGGCGGCACCGGCCGCGCCCTATCAGGTCAGCGCGCGGATTTCCGCTGCCGATGGCGGCTGGGATTTTGCCAGCGTCGATGCGGTTCGGGGCAAGCTCTACGTCGCCCGTTCGAACGCGGTGACGGCGGTCGATCTTGCCTCCGGCAAGGTGGTCGACAAGCTGGCCGATGCGCATCGCGGCCACGCCGTGCTGGTGCTGGACGGTGGCGCGACCCTGTTCGAGACCGATGGCGAAACCGGCCTGGGTCGCTTCATCGCCGCAACGGATGGCGCGGTGCTGGCGGAAGTCTCCACCGGCAAGAAGCCCGACGCGGCGCTGTACGACGCGGTGTCCGGCCGCATCGCGGTGATGAACGCCGGCGACGGCACCGTGGCGCTGGTCGATCCGGTGGCGCGCAAGCTGGTCGGCAGCTTCGCCGTCAAGGGCGGACTCGAATTCGCGGTGGCCGACGGCAAGGGCGGCGCCTTCATCAACCTTGAGGACGATGGCGCCATCGCGCACATTGATCTCAAGGCGGGCAAGGAAGTCGGCCGCTACAAGCTGGCCGGCTGCGAAGGTCCTACCGGGCTGGCGCTGGTCAGGGACCGGCTGATTTCGGCCTGCGCCAACGGTGTCGCCGTGGTCAGCAATCCCACCACCGGCAAGGTTACCGCCACGCTGCCGATCGGCCGCGATCCCGATGCCGTGCTGGTCGATGCGTCGCGCGGGCTGGCGTTCGTGCCCTGTGGCGGCACCGGCACCCTGGTCGCGCTGAACATCGCCGATATCGACCATGTTGCCGTGGCCGCCACCATTGCCACCCAGATCGGCGCCAAGACCGGTGCCGTCGATCCGCGCGATGGCCGCATCTACCTGCCGGCCGCCACGCTGGCCGCACCCGAGCCCGGCGCCAAGCGCGGCAGGCCGGTGCCCGGCAGCTTCGTCATCCTCGTCATCACCCCCGGCGCCTGAACGCGCCCCCCGCTTCCAAGCAAGGACTCCGGACCATGAAACCGAACTTCACCGTGATGCTGGCACTGGCCGCCCTGGCCAGCCAGCCCGCCCTGGCCCAGACTGCCGCACCCGCCGCTGCCCCTGCCGCCGCCCCCAAGCACGTCCTGCATTACCTCGACGCGGCCACGCTGACGCCCGCGCTGATGCTGCCGCCCGCGCCCGAACGCGGTTCGGCGCGCGAGAAGCTGGAGTTGGAAACGCTGCACCGCATGATCGCGGCCGCCAGTCCCGAGCGGCTGAAGCTGGCCGCGGCGGACAGCGACAACGAGGACCCGTCGATCTTCAACGCGGCGATGGGCCATGACCTGCGCAAGCTGCCGGCAACCTGGGCACTGCTCAGCGCGGTGCAGGAAGAGATCGATGTGACCATCGGCATGGCCAAGCAGTCGTTCGGCCGCCTGCGCCCCTATGGCGTCGATGCGACGATGCCGACTTGCGTTCCGGTCAACCGTGACAAGCCGGCGCGCGCTTATCCCAGCGGCCATGCCGGGCTGGGCTGGGGCGTGGGCTGGTTCCTGGTGCGGCTTGCCCCGGCAAAGGCCGCCGCGATCCTCGGCCGCGCCGACGATTATGCCATCAGCCGCCAACTCTGCGGCGTCCACTTCCCGTCCGACACCGAAGCCAGCCACATGCTGGGCACCGTGGTTGCCGAACGCCTGCTGTCCGACCCCCGTCTCGCCCCGCAGATCGCCGCCGCCCGCGCCGAACTTGCCGCCGCGAACTGATTTCAACGAACCGAACAAGATGAGGAAACCCATGAACATCCGTCTGATGCAGGCCAGCCTGCTGATTACCACCGCGCTTGCCACCCCGGCTTTCGCGGCCGTTACAACCGGCGGCGCCGCCGCTGCCGCCACCGCCGCGCCCGCCGCTGCCGACGACGACCAGTCCACCTCGGCCAACCAGGCCGGCCAGGCCAACGACAAGAACTCGCTGACCACCGCCGACATCATCGTCATCGGTTCGCGCGCCGCCGAGGCCGCGCCGCTCACCGCCTCGCTGGCCACCACCCAGCCGCAGGCCGCGATCAGCCGCGAATTCATCGACAACGCCAATGCCGCGTCCGACTTCAACGAACTGATCGCGCTGACGCCGGGCGTCTCGATCTCGGGCACCAGCAACGGCCAGGGCTTCGGCGAATCGAAGGCCACGATCCGCGGCTTCCAGGACGGCGAATACAACGTCACCTATGACTCGATCCCGTTCGCCGACACCAACAACCCCACGCACCATTCGACCGCGTTCTTCCCGTCGAACACCATCGAGACCGTCGTCGTCGATCGCGGCCCGGGCAACGCCAGCCAGCTTGGCCAGGCCACCTATGGCGGCAACATCAACATGTATTCGCGCGCCGCGACCGACAAGGCCGGCGGCCAGGTCGAGGGCATCCTCGGCAACTGGAACAGCTTCATCGGCCGCGTCGAATTCCAGACCGGCAAGATGGAGCACTTCCACGATGCCAAGCTGGTCGTTGCCGGCCAGTTCCTGCGCTCGGACGGCGCGCTGACCAACTCGCCGGTCAACTCGAAGAACCTCTACGCGAAGCTGGTCCTGCCGCTGGGCGCCAGCAACACGCTGACCGCGATGAGCACCTGGAACCGCAACTTCTACTATCAGTCGGACGTGTCGAAGGGCACCACCTGCGGCAGCGCCACCACCGCCGGCGCCGGCCTGCTGACCGCCGCCGACGCCAGCGGAAACGCGCTGACCCAGCTTACCGGCGAGAACTGTGCGGCGACTTCGGAAGCTGGCCTGTTCGGCAAGAACTACGGCATGTCCGACGATCCGACCAAGGCCAGCAACTACAAGTACAACCGTACCGACAAGACCACCGACTTCTCGTATCTGCGCCTGCAGAGCTCGTTGGGCAGCGGTTTCTCGATGGACAACCGCGTCTACATGTACGGCTATACCAACAACACCTATTCGGGCAACGGCTCGACCACCGCGAAGGTGGCCGCGGGCACCAACGTGCCGGTGTTCACGTTCAGCCCGCAGGCCAGCACCATCGTCACCGGGTTCTCGGGCCTGGGCACCGTCGCCTCGCCCTACAAGGCGGTGAACGGCGCGGCCGCCACCGACGTGCTGGGCTACAACAAGCTGAACAAGTACCGCGTCTACGGCTACATCGGCCAGCTCAACTACGAGTTCAAGCAGGGCAAGATCCGCGTCGGCGGCTGGTACGAGCACGCCGACACCTGGCGCCACCTCTATGACTTCGACTGGACCACGGGCCAGACCCCGGCCTACATCGAGAAGTTCAACAACGGCAGCGGCACCGCCGCCGCCAACGCGCTGCCCGGCATCGGCGTCGCCAACATCAAGTACGACCAGAACTCGGGCTGGAACCAGTACCAGATCTTCGCCGAGTTCGAGTTCCGCCCGGTCGAGACGCTGGCGATCACCCCGGGCATCAAGTATGTCCACTTCACCCGTTCCACCGACGCGCTGGTGCAGGCCACCTCGCGCCTGCCCGCCAGCATGTCGGCCACCTGGACCAAGTCGCTGCCGTTCCTGACCGTGAACTGGCAGGCGAAGCCCAACTGGACGTTCTATGCCCAGTACGCGAAGGGCATGTATGTGCCCGACCTGTCGAGCTTCTACTCGGCTTCGACCTCGCTGACCGATGCGCTGGCCGCGCTGCAGCCGCAGACGACGACCAACTACCAGGTCGGCACCGTCTGGCATGGCGAGAAGGTCAGCCTCGACCTCGATGCCTACAAGATCGACGTGAAGAACAAGATCGGCACCTGCACCACCACCGGCTGCGATACCTCGCTGCTCGTCAACATCGGCGAGGTCCACTACAAGGGCGTCGAGGGCCAGGTCGCGGTCATGCCGGTCAAGGGGCTGACCCTGTTCGTCAACGCCGCCTACAACTATGCGCATTCGGCCACCACCGGCGCGCAGATCGGCAAGGCGCCGTTCACCACCGGCGCGGTCGGCGTCGTCTACAAGGCGAACGGCCTGCGCGTTTCGTTCAACCAGAAGTACACCGGTCCGCAGTACGCCAACGAGTTCAGCGGCAACCCGAATATCCGCCTTTATCGCATCAAGCCCTATTCCACCGGCGAGTTCGCGATCAGCCAGGAATTCGGCGAGCGCTTCCGGCTCGGCGTCTCGGTGTCGAACGTGTTCAACAGCCGCGCGATCACCTCGATCTCGACCAGCTCATCGGGCGCGCCGACGGTGACCGTGAACGGCACCACCTACCAGAACGGCTATGGCCAGTTGGACCAGTTCAACTTCCTGCCGCCGCGCTCGTTCCAGGTGGACGCCCGCGTCAAGTTCTGATGATGGCAACCGGCAACGGTTGCAGATGGCACGGCGCCTCATCCACGGATGGGGCGCCGTTCTCTTGGAAGCCTGCTGCGCCATGACGCGTTGCAGGAAGGTAACGTGTGAAAGGAGCCGCCATGAATCCGCCCTCTTCCGAAACCCGGGCCAGCGCGCAGGTGTTCCGGCGTGAAGCCCTGGCCAAGGTGCCGGCGGTGACGTTCGGCTTCTGGGTCATCAAGATCATTGCCACCACCCTGGGCGAGACCGGGGCGGACCTGTTCACCCAGCAGTACGCGATGGGCTACCTGGCCGGCATCGCGCTGTTCGCCACGCCGCTGCTGCTGCTGGTCATCGTGCAAGTCCGTGCCATGCGGTTCCACCCGCTGCTCTACTGGGCGACCATCCTCGCCTCCACCACCGCCGGCACCGCGCTGGCCGACTTCTTCGATCGTGACTTGGGGATCGGCTATGCCGGTGGTTCGGCGGTGCTGCTGTCCTGCGTGGCCGGAAGTCTGCTGGCCTGGCGGCTGGTGCTGGGCACGGTTTCGGTTGACAGCGTGCGCGGCCCCCGGGCCGAGCTGTTCTACTGGCTGACGATCACCTTCTCGCAGACGCTGGGCACCGCGCTGGGCGACTGGACCGCCGACGAGACCCCGCTGGGTTACCTTGGCGGCGCCGCGCTGTTCGGCGGCACGCTGGCGGTGCTGGCGCTGCTGTACCGGCGCACGCAAGTCTCGCGCGTCGTGCTGTTCTGGGCGGCGTTCATCCTCACCCGGCCGCTGGGCGCGACGCTGGGCGATTTCCTCGACAAGCCGCTGGCGCAGGGAGGGCTGAACCTGGGTCGCGATGCGGCCACGGCGGTGCTGGTCGCGGTCTTCGCGCTGTGCCTGTGGCGCGTGCCGCAACGCGCCGGCGCCGCGCACTGACCGGTGTGCGGGCGTTCGATTCTGGCTGAAGGAAGTTTCTGGCGGTGGAACAAGTCCGCTGCGAACCGCTCTCCCGCGAAATCGCAGATATCCCGAAATTTACAGGGGAAAAGTGGGCCAAACGCCGATCCTGGTGGAATCGACGTCGATTTAATGATGATTTATCTGATGCTTGTCCGGCCAATTCCCTAAAAGCTGGATCAGGGAATTGGCGACAGCGAGTAGGAAAATTAATGCGATGCACCGCTGGTCAACAGGGAATGTGCAAGTCCAAGCCCAAACTGTGTTTTGGGTAGGGCGTTCTCTGTCAGTCCCGTTGACAGCCGGAGCCGGAGTTGCGTGCCCTGTTGCATACACTTGCCAATGCACCTCGCCGCTACGACTAGAGCGTACGTCACGCCGCGCGGTGGAGCTGCACACAAGCAGCATCGGCGACAGCTTTGGCGCGGGCTTCTGCTAACGCGCGATCGCCGTCGCAGGCCATGACGCAGGCGACGCGGTCGGCATTATCGAACGGCGGACAGACGTCCTGGCCAGGGTAGGCGTGCATCATCACCAAGACGCCTTCGGGTATGGCAGGTGGCAGGATGATCTTGTCGAGCACGCCCCATGCAGCGGCCGCAATCCAGCGGGTGACAGCGTGGCGGGGCTGCGCTTCCGGCGGCGGCATGGCGCCATCGGCGTGCAATCCGATCAGGTCGGCATGGATCGACCGTCCGCGCGCCAGGTCTAGCAGGCGCGGCAGGCGGGCGCCGACGAGGCGGGGGTTGATCTCGACCAGGCGCGGTCCATCGGTGGTCAGCATCAGTTCGATATGCGCGGCGCCCTGGTCGAAGCCGATCGCGTCGAGCAGGGCAACGACATGTGCCTCGATGGCGGCGAACTGGCCGACGTTGGTGGTGAAGCAGCCGCCACGGATCGCAAACGAGGGCGGCGGGAAGAACAGCTTCTCGTTGACGCCGAGAAGCTGGTGCCGGCCGTCGCAGGAAAGCGTGTCGCAGCCGACCAGCACGCCTTCCAGCAGCCGCTCGACCAGCATGGCCCCGCGCGCGGCCACGCCGAGGCCGTAATGGCCTGGGCCGGCCGCGACCAGTTCGGGCATCTGGTGAAGCGCGGCAAGGTCGTGCTCGTCGCGGATCGCGAACACGTTCTGCGAGCCGAAGCCGTCGGTCGGCTTGACCACGACCGGCAGGCCGATTTGCGCCACGGCTGCCAGCAGTGTCTGCGGCGACGTCACGGTCAGGCACGGCGGCTGCGCCATCCCGGCCGCTGCCAGTCGTGCCCGCACCGCCTGCTTGTCCCGGCACAAGGCGGCCACCGCCGGATCGAGAAAACGCAGGCCGAGCGTCTGCGCGATCTGCGCCGCTTCGACAATGCGCAGGTCCTGCAGGCAAAGCACGGCATCGAACCGAAGCGCCGCCAGTCGCGGCAGCAATTCAGCGCAATCGAAGGAACCGGCATCCAGCACGGTGATTCGTTCCAGCAGCGCGGCAATGTCGGGTTGGGCGCGATAATGCGCGGCATCGGCGGTGAGCAGGCAGGCTTCGTGCCCGGCCTCCAGCGCGTGCGCCAGCACGTCGGCATCGCTGCCGCCGGGCAGTTCCACCACGAGCAGGCGGCTCATGCCGGGCTCTCCGCCAGCCGGAATCCCATCGCATAGGCGGCCGAGCGCGGATTGTGGCCGTGGCGGCGGCGGGTGCGGGCCAGGTCGGCAAAGCGCGAAAAGCAGCCGCCGCGCGCGATCCGGTAGCTGCCGTGGATCTGCACGAGATGGTCGCTCACCATCTCGCCGCCGGGGTAGGGGGCGTAAGCGTCGGTTACGTATTCCTCGACGTTGCCGCCCATGTCGAGCGCGCCGAACGGCGAGATTCCGGTCAGGAACGCGCCGACTGGCGACGTATCGAACAGGCCGCATTCGGCGGTATTGGCGCGTTCCGGCGAGAAGTGCGGCCCCCACGGGTATTCGCGGCCATCACGGGCAGCGGCGGCGAATTCCCATTCGGCTTCGGACGGCAGTCGGAAGCGCCGTCCGGTGCGGGCGGAGAGCCAGCCGGCATAAGCGTCGGCGGCGGTGGCGCTGACGGTGTGGACCGGGTGATTGGCGCGTTCGGCCGGATAGCGGCGGAAGGCCCAGCCGCTGGGAATTTCAGGGTGGTCGGTTTCCAGCAGGAATTGCCGATATTCGGCGTTGGTTACCGGGAACCGGGCAATGCGATAATCGGTCAGCGCGACAGCATGGCGCGGCGCTTCCTTGGCGATCCAGCTGCGATCGATGCCGAGATGCGCCAGTTCGGCGGTTGTGGCGTCGATCGCGTCGGGATCGAGCCCGATCATGGCGATGCCGCCGGGAATGGCGATCATCGCCGGGGCCAGCGGGTCGATACGCGGATCGCCGGCCAGCGCCAGCAGGTTGCCGGCGGCGATGCGGGCAGCGAGCGTGGCGGTGGCATCGCTGACATGATCGAGCAGCGCCGAGACCGGGGCGGTGCGCAAGGCCGCCGTGGCGGCGGCGACGGCGGCCTGCAGATCGCTGACCACCAGCCGGTCGGGCAGGCCCAGCCGCTCGCGGTCGGTCATCGTGCCGCTGGCGCATTGCCAGGCCTCGAAGCGCGGCGCGTGCCAGCGGAGCGGTTGGGCGGTCATGCGGCCTGGTCCTTGGACATGGTGGGGCGGGCGGCGAACGCACAGAAGCGGCGGACGCAGGCGCCCCAGTGATCGGTGGGAAGCAGCGGGTTGATGGCGCCGCTCTCGTCCCATGCGTCGGCGGCATAGGGCAGGCAGATCGTCTCGCCGAACGCGATGGCGCCGACGTGCCCGAACAGCGCGCGCAAGGCGGCGATGCCGAGGCCGCCGCCGCTCCAGCCCGGTGTGGCGCTGAGCAGCAGCACCGGGCGATCGACGAAAGCATCGGGCGCGGCCGGATCGATGCGCGGCAGCCGCGAGACCCAGTCGATCAGGTTCTTGAGGAACGGGGTCATCAGCCCGTTGTATTCGGGGCTGGCAACGATCAGCGCGTCGGCGGCCACGAAGCGGGCATGGAGGGGGCGCAGGCGGTCCAGCAACGCGGGTTCATGCTCGCGATCCTGGTCGAACAGCGGCAGGTCCACATCGTCACCGCGCAGCCGGTCGAGGATGACCCCGCCGGGCACGTGGCCGGACACCGCGTCGAGCAGTCGGCCGTTGAGAGACGCGCGGCGCTGACTGCCGCAGACCAGCAGCAGCCGGGTCATGCCGCCGCCCTTTCCAGAACGATCGCTGCGGGCGCCGGCGGGACATCGAGCCGTTCGCCGGCATAACTGGTGGCGACAAAGCCCTGCGCCCGCGTGCTCCAGCACAGCGCCGAAATGCCGGCCTTGC
Source organism: Sphingomonadales bacterium (assembly GCA_018971065.1). The sequence continues at coordinate 15,849 of JAGWVC010000046.1, forward strand.
TCAAACGCCGCATGGGCAGGAATGCGTTCAAGGCGCGGTCGAACACCACCACGGTGCCGCCATAGCTGCCGCTGGCGATCCAGCGGCCGCACGGGCTGGTCGCCATGCATTTGACCGAGTTGGGGTGCGGCGTCGGCCATGCGGTTTCTGCATCGGTCAGCCAGAGCCGCAGCATGCGATCTCGGCCGACGCTGGCGAAGCAACCGCCGGGCAACGCGCAGCAGGCGTTGGCGATGCGATCGTGCGCGCGCGGGATGCGGCGCTGCTCATGCCAGTCGCCAACGGCGTGCCAGGCGATATCGGTGTTGGCGGAAACCGAGAACAGCGTGCCATCGCCGAAGGCCAGCCCTTTCACGGCGTTGGCGTGCGCGGCCAGGGTGTGGACGTGGCGGAGCGGGCCGCCGGCCTGCGCGAACACGAGGATTTCGCCGGTATAGGTGCCGACCGCAAGGTGGGGCACGCCACCACGCGCGAAGGCTGTGGCGCAGTTGAGCGGTGAATGATGTTGGTACAGGCGCTGCCCGGAAACGGCATCGACGAGCTGGCCGAGGTGTCCGCCCGCCAGCAGGCGCCCCTCGAGCGCGACGAGGAAATTGCACAGGCTGCCTGGCCCGCCGATGCTTTCGCCATCACGGCGCAGCACGCCGGCATCACCGATCGTCCATAGCGCACCGTCGTGTTCGGCCACCGCGTTGATCGCATCGCCAGCCTCGACCCCGGCAAGGTCCCAGTCGCCGCTGTCGGGATCGAACAGCGCATATGTGCCGCCGAACGTGCCGACCGCGATCCGCCCGTCGACGCAAACCGAGGCGGCGCGTGCCCAGATCTGCGGCGGCAATTCGCTCCGGCCGATTTCGACGGGCAGCCCATGCGCGTCGATCCGCCACACGGCGATGGCGCGGTCATAGCCGAGGCTGACAAGGCGCGAACCGTCGCTGGCCAGCACCAGTTTCTTCACCCCGGCGGCGTGGGCGGCGATGAATTCGGGCGCGGCATCGGCGGCGATCACGGCAATGCGGCCACGGTCGTCGCCGGCCAGAATCGTGCCGTCGGTGCCGACCACAGCGCTGTCGCAGCGCATCCCGAGTGCGGTGACGCGCAAGGCGGTGCCGTCTCGCGCATCCCATTCGCGCACGGTGCCATCGACGCTGGTGGTCAGGAAACGGCGGGAATCGATCCACGCCAGCGACAGCACGTTGCCGGTGTGCCCGGCCAGGGCGTGCAGGCAGCGGCCGCGCGCATCGAACACCCGCACCAGCCGATCGAGCGCGCACGTCGCGATCAGCGCATCATCGGGCGAAAAGCAGGCCATATCGACATCGTCGCCGTGCTCCGCCAGCACCGCTTCGAGCTTCAGGCCCGGCAGGGTCCAGACGCGCGCGGTGCCGTCGCTGCCGGCCGAGACCAGGCGGCGGCCATCATGGCTGAACGCACAGGCGTTGACGAGGTGGTCGTGGTTGGCGCGGGCCAGCGCGATGCCGGCTTGCGCATCCCACAGGATCAGGCGGTTGTCGTAACCGGCGGTGGCAACCCATGATTCATGGGCCACCACGCCCGCGATCGGGCCGACGTGTTGCATGTGCGGTGTTCCTCGGGCTGGGCCGGCCGTGCGGGGCCGGTCGCCACGGGATCATCCTTCGGCGGTTATGGTTAATGCCTGTTGGCCCGCCACCTCCGGAATGACCCGTAATCGTGTCGCAGGCTGTCGCGCCGGATGTGGGGCTCCGGCGCGGCAGACTGTAACCGGCGTCAGGCCATTCGGCTGTAGGTCGAGCCCGTCGCCAACGCGGTCATGGCCGTGGCCACCTGCTGTTCGGCGCTGGACTGGGTCGCTACGGCGCGCTTGCTGTCGCTTACGCTGGACGTTGCGGTGGCCGCAATCTGGCGCTGCTGCGCCTGCCATGCCGCCATCGCGGCGCTGTTGCCGGCGCCGCCTACTCTCATTCCCATCGTGTTCTCCTGGGTCAGGGTTGATGACGCACGGAGGAAGAACGGCGGGAACACCCGAAAGTTAAGCGCGGCCAGCTGGTAAAGTCCGCCTTCACGACAATGTGCGTCGAGGTTGCCGCGAAGGCGGACTGGAGTGGACAGGGTGCCGCTCCACCGACACGACGCCGCGACGGGCCAATATCCGCAGTTCAGCGTTCGCCCGGCAGCGCGGCAATCAGGCCGGGCGTCAGCACCTGTGGCAGCACCCGGGCATCGCCATCGCGCGCGTACCACACGTAAAGCGGCACGCCGGCGCGGCCGTGTTCGGCCAGCAGTCGGGTCACTTGCGGATCGGGGTGGGTCCAGTCAGCCTCCAACATGACCGCGCCGGCGGCGGCAAATGCCGTACGCACGGTGGTGGAAGACAGGCTGGTGCTTTCGTTGACCTTGCAGGTCAGGCACCAGTCCGCCGTGGCATAGACCAGCACCGGTTTGTGCGCGGCCCGCAAGGCGGCGAGGCGGTCGGGGCTGTAGGGCTGGACGATGGCATCGCGGCTGGCTGGCTGGCCGGTGGCGCCGGCTGGCACCAGCAGCGTTGCCGCCGTTGCTGCTGCCATCAGCAGCAGGGCCGGCGTAGCGGCCTTGCCGGCGTGCTGACGCAGGCCCGCCCACCACAGCGCCACGCCGCCCAGCACCGCCAGCGCCACCCCGACGGTCATCCCGCTCACCCCGGTCAGCCGCCCCAGCAGCCAAGCCAGGCCCAGCGCAGTGACGAACATCGGCAGGCTCAGCAGCCGCCGCAGCGTCACCATCCAGTGGCCCGGGCGGGGCAGCAGCCGGCGGGCGGGTTCATGGAAGCCGATAGCAACGAACGGTAGCGCCAGACCGAGCCCCAGGCTGGCGAACACCGGCAGCGCCAGCACCGGCGGCAGCACCAGCGCCACGCCCAGCGCCCCGGCCATGAACGGCCCAGTGCACGGCGTGGCCACGAACGCCGCCAGTGCGCCGGTGCCGAAGCCGCCGGCAAACCCCGCGCGGCGGGCCGAGGCCAATGGTAGCGCTGGCAGCTCGAACAGGCCGGCCAGGTTGGTGGCGATCGCGACGACCAGCAGCAGCAGCACCGCCACTACGCGCGGGTCCTGGATCTGGAATGCCCATCCGGCCGCATGGCCGCCGGCGCGCAGCAGCAGCACGATGGCGCCCAGCCCCAGCATCACCGCAACCGCGCCGGCCAGATAGCCCAGCGCCTCGGCGCGGGCCTCGCGCGGGTCGCCCCCGGCGCGGGCCAGCGCCATCGCCTTCAGGCTGAGGATCGGGAACACGCAGGGCATCAGGTTGAGCAGCAGGCCGCCCAGCAAGGCGCCGGCGATGGCGGTGGCGGCCAGCCACAGCGAGGCGGAGCCGGTTCCTGCGGCGGGCGGAACGGCGTGGATGGCAAAAGCGCGGGACGGCGATGCGCCCGGGCGGGCATAAGTGACGACGAGATCGAGCGGTCCACCGGTTCGCAGCGACCCGCGTGCGAACGACGTTGCGCGCTCGAAAGCGCCCGGCATTCCGAGTGTGGCATCGGTGGTGAACAACGTCACCTGTTCGCCCGGGGCAGCGGCTGGCAGCGCCGCATTCAGCACCAGCTTTCCGCCATCGGCTGCATATGGCACGGACCCCGGCCACGGCCGAGGCAGGCGTTGCCGTGCCTGCGCCATCGCGGGCGCATCGGCCGCGTCCTGTGTGCCCGCTCCGACCGCGAGTTCGCGGGCGAACGGCACCGATTGCGGCACGCACATGCTGTCCGAGCAGACCAGCAGGTCGGCCACCGCAGCGATGTGCACCCGATCGCCGAGATGGGCCGAGGCCGGTACCGTCAGGCTGGTGAGCAGTACCGCCGGCCCGGTGTGGACATTGACCGTGCTGCCAGCGGCGACGATTCGCTGCGGCGCGGGATGGCGGATCGCGCCCACGCGAAAGCCCGCAGGCAAGGTCCAGGCAAAGCGCGGAGCATAGCCGGTCTCGCCGGGGTTCTGCCAGTAGATGTGCCAGCCCGGGCCGGGATCGATGGCGATGCCGAGGTCGATCGACCGGCCCGGCGCCGGCGTGGTCGAGGCCACCAGCAGGTGGACGCGGACCTGTGGCAGGCTGGAATCGGCACGGGCCGGTGCCGTGGACAGGGCAGCCAGCAGCGCCAGCCAGAACAGCACGAAGCGCGTCATGCAGGAAACTCCCGGAACAGGAAAAGGGCAGGTCCGCTCAGCGCGTGACCCAGGCACTGGCTGTCTCTGCGGCCAGGAACGCTTCGGCCCCGGCGCCTTGCAGCATTGCCAGCGTGGACAGCACCCCCGCCTCCATGCAGGTGGCGGCGGCAACGGTGACCGCGCGGGGCGCATCGATGACCGGCATGCCGCTGCGCGGGTCGAGGATATGGCCATAGCGGCGGCCGTCGCGCAGCACATAGCGGTTGGCATCGCCGCTGGTGGTGATCGCGCCCGAGCCGATCTCCAGCCAGGCCGCGCCGCCCTGATCGTGCTCGACCGCCTCGATCAGCACCCGCCAGCGCCCGCCATCGGCACGCGGGCCGGTGACGCGCAGATCGCCGCCGAAGTTGACCAGAACCGGTACACCGGTTTCGGCGGCGATCAGCGCCACCGCGCGATCGACCGCATATTCCTTGCCCAGCCCGCCGAGGTCGATCTCCATGCCGGCGCGCAGGCGCAGGCGCAGGCGCAGGCGCGGGGATTGCCACTCCACCTTGTCCCAGCCGACCAGCGGCAACAGCGCCGCCACTGCCTGTGGATCGGGCACGCGGTCCGATCCGTCGAACGTCCACGCCCGCCGCAGGATGCCCGAGGTGATGTCGAACCGTCCGTCGCTCATCGCATGGCAGGCGGCGGCATAATCGATCAGGCCAGCGGTTTCGGCGTCGAGCGTCAGCCATGCACCGGCCGCGGCGTTGATGCGGCCGACGTCGCTGTCCGCGCGATAGCGGCTGAACTTCGCCTCGATGCGCAGCGCCTCGTCCCGGGCGATGGCGCCGATGCGGTCGGCAAGACCGGCATCGGCGCTGTCCACCTGCACTTCGCAGGGCGAACCCATCGCTCGGAACGAACGCGCCAGCATCCTTCAGGCCTTTGCTGTCGTGCGATTTTTCGACAAAAACCGGTTCCCACTTTTTGTCATCGCACTTCAGTACTTCACCTTGATCCCGGACATGATCGAGAACGACTTGACCCCCGAGAAGAAGTCAAGCGTCGAGAGCGCGCCGGGCGCGGTGGGATCGGTGTGCGTTCCGGTCTGGCGATAGCGCTCGCCGACAAGATAGACATCCATGTCGGGGAACAACTCGTCATTGCGGAACAGCCGCGCCGTGGCCTTCAGGCTGTAGGTGAGCGCGCTGAACTTGCCGAGGCGATAGTCGGCGCTGGCATATTGCGGCAGAGCGGCGCCCCCCAGCAGGTAGCGGGCATAGAAGTTCGCCGCGCCCTGATGGTAGTAGCGCACGCCCGGCTCGACAGTGATGTCATAGCCCAGCGGAATCTGGTCCGAGAACTCGGCGGTGATCCCGCCGATGCCCCAGTTGTCGTGGTAGTAGCGCAGCGAGGCGTCGGCCACCGTCGGGCCCAGCGCGATACGGTTGCCCCAGTACACGCTCTGGCGGGTGCGACTGCGCGGGCGGTTCTCGTACAGGTACGACAGCGGCGCGCCGGTGACGGGATCGACCACCGAAAGCACCTTGTACGGGTCCGACTGGTAGCCCTTGTTGAACCCGATCGAGTAGTTGAGCTGAGTCAGCCACCAGCCGGTCACGGTCTGGGTCACGCCGCCGACCAGGCTGATCACCGACTTGTGGTCGTTGCCGCCAAGGATCTGCGTTGTGTAGTCCTGGAACGCGGAGGGCGTGCCATAGGTCGGGCGCGACTGGTCGTATTCGTAGTTCGCCGACAGCGACACCGTGGTGTTCTTCTGGTTGAGATCGCGCGACACGCCCAGATTGCCCGAGTACGAGCGGTAGTCATGCTCGAACGACAGCGCCGCGCCCACTTTCACGCGGGTGTCGGCATCGACCAGGAACGCATAGCCCAGCGAACCGGCGATGCGGCGGTCGTGGAAACCGCTGTCCAGCGGCACCGTGCCGGCCGGCGTGGTGTAGGTGCTGGTGGCAAGCCCGGTGCCGGGGATCGTCACCTTGGTGCGGCCGCCCGAGGCGCTGGTGGTGGTCACCTGCGTCGATGGTGCCGGCACGGTTGCCGCGAATGTCTGGACGCCGGTCCACGGCGCGGCGCCGTTGGGGGTGGCGCCGGTCAGCGAGTCGAACGTCAGCGAGCCGGAAATGACATCGCCGCCATGCAGGTTGATCGCGATCGACGCGGTCGGCTCGATGGCGCGGACGCGGCCACCCTGCTCCTGGTAGAACAAAATGGCGGTATCGACGACGGTGCTGTCCGGCCCGGGCGCGGTTTCGGCCATCGCGCTGGGCACGGTGGCCTGCTGCGCCTGCGCGCCGGTGGCGGAAAGCAGCGTTGCGGTCAGCGCGCCCAGGCAAGCAGCGATACCGGTGGCACGCGGTGCCTTTTCAGGGTTCAGTTGCATCCGCAGCCTCCCCCGTCGAAGCTGCGGCCGCCCGAGGCGCCTTCCTTGCTGAAATAGGTGTGCTCGCGGAACCCGGTCACGGTCGGATCGGGGTTGAGCTGCATCGAGCCTTGCGCCAGCTTCTCGCGCTGCCAGGGCTTGACGCCGATGCCGGTGCCGGCACAACCGGCCAGCAGCGACAGCCCGCCGAGCACGGCGATTGTCTTGATCATCCGCATGGGAAACATGTTCTCCGTAAGGGGTCAGGTTCGGGAATTCAGGATTTTTCGGCCAGCGCGGCGGTGACGTGCGCCTCGTACTGGCGCTGCTGGGCATCGAAGTAGCCGCGGTGCTCGAAGCGCACCTTGCCATCGCGGCCGATGACCACCGAGGTGGGCATGGCGGAAACCTTGAAGCGCGTGGCCAGCGTGCCGGCCGGATCATAGACCACCGGCAGGCTGGTGTTCACCGCGCGCAGAAACGCCTGCGCGGCGGCATGGTCGCGATCGAGATTGACGGTGACGATGACGAAATCACGCTCCGGATGGCGCCCGCGCAAGGCGTTCAGGAACCCGAATGCCTGCTTGCACGGGCCGCACCACGAGGCCCAGAAATCGAGATAGACGACCTTGCCGCGATACTGCCCGAGATCGAGCGGGTCTGCGGCGGCAGGGGTGGTGGACGACGCCAGCAAGGCCAGCGCGGCCCACAGCGCGTGAAACCGGCCCCGCATCAGAATGCCACCCAGGTGAACAGGCGCAGCGTGTTGTTGTCCGCCGCATTCGCGCCGGCGCCGTCATAGTTGTGCCGGGCGCCGTCGAACTTGCCGTAGACGGTGTATTGCAGGCCCAGCCGCACGCTCATCAGCGGACCAAGTGGCGAATTGCCCGTGCCCCACGGCGTGTAGTCCACCTGCCCCATCACGCCGTTGCTGTTCGGCCGGATGCCCGGCGCATAAAGATCGGCATTGCTGGTGCCGGTGGTGCTGAACGCGCCCAGCGTTGCGCCCAGCTTGCCATGCCAGTTGTAGCTGACGTCGCCGCGCCATTCGTCGAGGCTGGTCTTCGCGCAGTCCGGCGTGCTGCCGTCGCCGATCAGTGCCAGTGCGCAGCTTGCCTGCCGGTTCGATGCCTCATGGACGAAGCGGACATCGGCGGTGATGGTATTGCCCGCCCCCACCGGCTTCAGCCACGAGGCGTCGATACCGATGTCGCTGTAGTGATCGGTATAGCCGGTGGTGCGGTCGCGGCCTGGATTGATCGCGGCCTTCAGCGCGAACGCGCCAGCCTCGAAGGTGCCGCCGGCCAGCGGCTGCTGCCAGGCGATGCGGCCATAAGGGGCCAGGCCGTGGACGCTGCCGGGGTCGAAGGGATCGACCCCGAAGGCGTTGGCCAGCCCGGGCTTGAGGCTGGAATAGCCGCCGGCTTCGAGATAGAGCTTCTGCCCGATCCAGGCATAGCCGCTGATCCCCACCACGTTCTGCGCCAGCGCCCCGTCGATCAGCGGCGCGGCGCCCGGCGTCGGCGAAACGGCGGTGTCGGTATAGGGAAAGCCCCACGCCGGGACAGAATTCCAAACGTCCTGCGTCGTCGGGTTGTTGTTCAGCGTCAGGCCCAGCACGGCATCCTGCCCCAGCACGGTGGCGTGGGTGACGGCGCGCAGGTCGAGGTTGTCCCACGCCATGTGCCGGCCGACGCCGTCGTAGGTGACTTGCGCGAAGCCGCCGAAATGATCGCCGACGCCGCCGGCCAGGAACAGGCTGGCCTGGTCCAGCGCGAAATTGTCGTTGGCCTTGAAATGATCGGGCGGCGTCGTCTGGTCCGCCCGCGTATGGGTGAATGAGCCGATCGCCATCGCCGCCAGCGGCACGTTGAACGGCTTGGCGCGCATCGTATACCCGCCCAGCTTGAACTCGCGGCCGAACGGCGTCAGTTGCGGGCCGAAGCCACCGACATGGCAGGCTTGGCACGGCTGGCCGGTCTGTTCGGCAAACGAGGGCACGGCCTGCGCCGCCGGCAGCGTCACGAACGTGGTCATGATCCCGATCGCGGCCGGCACCGTCAGGCGCAAGGCCCAGTGGACGGCGGCGTTGCGGTGGCGGGTCGGGGTGGCAGGCGGCACTTCGCGCAGGCTGGCGGGCATGGTCTACTCGATGGCAGGTGAAACGATCCGTGAAGCGTGTCCGCCACGACCCCAATGGGGGGGACTGCGGGATCGGTGACGGAACACGCTTCCCATGCCAGACGGCACCGACCCGGCGGTTCCGCAGTCGGGCCGCAAAATTTTGTCGATGCTTGGCGACAACGCGTCATGCGGGCTATGGCACCGGCCATGTCGCCGGCCTCCGCCTTTTCGAACGTCCCGCTGTCGGCGGCAGGGCTTGCCGGGCTGTTCGAGCAGCACCGCCGCGAATTGCAGCGGTTCCTGACCGCCCGCTGCGGCAGCGCGGACGACGCGGAAGACCTGATGCAGGAGCTGTGGATCAAGCTTCAGGCGCAGGCCGGCCCGGTGGCGAATGGGCGGGCCTACCTGTTTCGCATGGCGAACAACCTGGCGCTCGATCATGCCCGTACCCGGCAACGCGCGATGCGGCGAGACCGCGACTGGGTGGACCGTGATGCGCCGTCACCCGCCATCGCGGAGCACGCGCCCGATCCCGCGCCGACGCCCGAACAGGTCCTTGCCACGGCGCAGGAAGGCGCGCTGGTCCAGGCGGCGATCGAGGCACTGCCGCCCGGCGCCCGGCGGGCATTGCGCCTGTGCCGGATCGACGGGCTGGCGCAGGCCGAGGCGGCCCGGATCATGGGGATAAGCCGCAGCGGCATCGAAAAACACCTTGCGCTGGCGCTGCGACAGTTGCGACGGCATCTTTCCGACTGCGGATTGTTGCCGCCTGCGGCGTCAGGGAAAATACGGGCCGACACAGGACCCGCAGAGCCACGGGAGCCAGCATCATGAACGAGGAGGACCGGATCGAGGCGGAAGCCGTCGCCTGGCACCTTGCCGGTGCCGGCGACGACATGGACTGGGATGGCTTCACCGCCTGGCTGGAGGCCGATCCGCGCCACCGGCAGATGTATGATGCGGTGGCGCTGGCCGACGATCTGGCCCGGCGCCACGGTGCAATGCAGCCGGATGCGGGAGCTGCTCCGCAGGCGGCGCCCCGCCACGGGCGTCACCGCTGGTTCGGTGCGGCGATCGCCGCCTCGCTGATCGCGGTGGCCGCTACGTCATGGGTCGGCCGTGACCTGGTCGGGCAGCGCAAGGACAGGATCTATGCCACCGGCGACGCGATGCGCGACATTGCCCTGGCCGATGGCTCGCGGATCGCCCTGGCACCGCACAGCCGGCTGACAGTGTCGCCCGGCGAGATGCGGTTGCGGATCGACGGCGGTGGCTGGTTCGACATCCGCCATCGGCCGGATCGTTCACTGGCGATTGCCGCCGGTCCGGTGGAAATTCGCGACATCGGCACGCGCTTCGATGTCCAGGCCGAGGGCGATACGGTGCGGATCGCCGTGGCCGACGGCAACGTCCGCGTCAGCGGCGCCGCGCTGGACCGCGATCTGTCGCTGTCACGGGGGCGCCGCCTGCAATATGCCGGCGGCATGGCCGAACTGGCGGACGGCGATCCCGCGGCGATGGGCAACTGGCGTGACGGGCGGTTGACGTATGACAACGCGCCGCTGGCGCTGGTCACGGCCGATCTCGCCCGCTATGCCCGGGTGCGAGTCGTGGTGGCCAAGGTGCTGCGCGACCGACGTTTTTCGGGAACCCTGGCCGCAGCCGATGGAGAGCAGCAAGTTCGCGATCTCGCCCAGCTCATGGGGTTGGCGCTGGTGCGCGATGGCGCTGGCTATCGCCTGGCCGAACGCCCGCGCTGAGGCCGGCGCCGACCGCGCCCGGTTCGACGCTGCGCGGCTGGAGATCGCCGCTCAGCCACTGCCGCAGGCGATCGCGCAACTGGCGCGTGAGGCGAACGTGTCGATCGGTGCCGGTGAACCGCTGCCGCCACTGCGCTCGCGCGCGGTCCACGGCGGCGCCAGCATCGATGCGGTGTTGGCGGAAATGCTGGCCGGCACCGGCTATGGCGCGCGCCGGGTGGGGCCGACGGCGTGGCGGATCGAACGCGCGGCCCCGCCGCCCATCCGCCGCGTGCCGGTGCTCCCGACCTTCACCGCGACCGACCCGATCATCGTCACTGCCGGCAAGCGCGCGATGCCGCTGGCAGGCATGGCGCGCGCGATTGCCGTGGTCCGGCTGGAAGGACTCCGCCAACTGGAACCCGGCATGGCCACGGCTGACATTGCAGCGTCATCCGAAGGTCTGTCGACGACCGCGCTCGGCCCCGGCCAGAACCGCATGTTCCTGCGCGGGATTGCCGATAGTCCGTTCAATGGCTCCAGTCCTTCCACCGTGGCCGTGCTGCTGGGTGACAGCCGCATGACCTATTCCGCGCCCGATCCCGACCTGCGCCTGGTCGATGTCGAGCGCGTCGAACTGCTCAAGGGGCCGCAGGGATCGCTGTACGGCACCGGCGCGCTGGGCGGCATCTATCGCATCGTCCCCAATTCCGCGAAGCTCGATCGTGCCGAAGCCGCGGTGCAGGCGGGCGTGACGATGCTGGCCGATGGCGGCGCCGGCATCTCGGCATCGGCGGTCGCCAATCTGCCGGTGGTGCGGGACCGGCTGGGCTTGCGCATGGCTGGCTATGTGCTGGACCAGCCTGGCTGGATCGATACCGGCGCGCGCAACGACAGCAATCGTGAACGGACTTATGGCGCGCGCGGGACGCTGGCCGTGGATGCCGGTGGCGGCTGGCGCATGGAACTGGGCGGCATCGTCCAGTTCATCGAGACGCGCGACACCCAGTATGTTTATGCGCCCGGCAGTCGCGAGCGCCCGGCGCAATTGCCCGAGCCGCACGATAATGACTTCCGGGGCCTTACCGCGCGCGCGGCCGGGCCGCTGGGGAACGTCCACGTCGTTCTGCTCGGCAGCCTGACCTGGCATGAAGTCGACGATACGCTCGACGCCACCCGGGGCGGGGGATCATTCGGTTTGTCCGATCCCGCGTTGTTCGAGGACCGGCGCGCCTTTCAGGTGTGGGAAAGCGAGGCGCGCTTCAGCGGTAATTGGGGCGGCAGCGCCTGGGTGGCGGGCTTTTCACATGTCGAATCGCGCGAATCCGAGGCACGTGAACTGACGGGCGTAACCTCGCCGACCGTGCTGATCGACCGTTCGAATACACGGATACGCGATACCGGCCTGTTTGCCGATCTTGAAACCCCGGTCGGTCGGCGCTGGAGCGTCGATCTGGGCGGGCGACTGCAGAATGGTAAGCTGTCGGCTTCACGCGAAAGTGCCGCCGGAACATCGCTGCAGAGCCAGTCGCGCTGGACTTTCCTTCCGTCGGCGGCGCTCGCCTGGCGGCCCGCCGGCAGCGATGTCGTGTTCCTGCGCTATGGCTCGGCATCGCGGCAAGGGGGGGGTAGTTTCAACGCCAGTGGCCGGGTTGAAAACTTTGCCGGCGATACTGTGCGGACACTGGAGGCGGGATGGCGCCACCAGCTTCCACGTGGCGGCCAGATCGAACTGGGTGCCAATACGAGCTGGTGGGATCATGTGCAGTCCGACACGCTGTTGCCCAACGGGCTGATCCAGACGCGTGATGCCGGCAATGCCCGGATTTTTGGCGGCGAGGCAACGCTGGACTGGCCGCTGGCGCCAAACTGGCGCGTGCTGGCGGGTGCGTCGGTCACCCATGCGCGGCTGGTGTCGAATCGCCTCGGGATAGCGCTCGACGATCGGCGCCTGCCGGTCGTTCCCGATTGGACCGCGCGTAGCGGGCTGGTGCATGATTTCCGTCTTGGCGCGGTTCACGCCGAAATGCAGGTCGCGGTCCGCTATATCGGTCCCGCTCGCCTGAGTTTCGATCGCGCACTGGACCGGCCTATGGGGCGCCTGTGGGAAAGCTCGCTGGAACTGGCGCTGGCCTGGCGGCAGAATGCGGCGCGCCTGCGCGTGAACAACTTGCCCAACGCGGCGGCGGATGCCTTCGCATATGGCAATCCGTTTCGCATCGGCACACCGCAATATGCGCCGCAGCGGCCGCTGTCGGTGTCGTTATCGCTCGCGCGGCAATTCTGAATTTCCGCAGTATCGTTTACTTGTAATTCAGATATTTAATTGCGATTACGTCAAATGCCGGGGACCAAACACCTAGTGACCCATTTAAATCTGAAGTTCGCTCCGCCCTAACCGACAAATGTGGCGAACTTCAGATTCGGGTCACTAGCCGCACGGCTTCGACTTCGGCGAGACGCCGGCGCGCGGAAAGCTCCGCTGTTTGGGCAGTGACGACATCCAGGTAGCTTGCGGCGCCTTTGACGTAGCGAGTGTATGATAAAGTTGCAGCCTGTCCGGACATTGCCGCAGCGCGCCGCTGTGCCTCGGCTTCGTCGCCCAGGTGGTGGAGCCGAGACATGCCATCTTCTGCTTGCTGGAAAGCAAGGAGTGCCGTCTTGCGGTAGAGGCAGCTGTGGGCCTCTTGCGTGCGGCAGGCGGAAACTGGGCCGGCAACTGATGCCGGCGCTACGCGCGCAGATCTCGGCGCTGGCTCTCGGACACGCGCAGCAGCGTATCATACCGTGAAAGTTCGCCATGGCTCATCGCCAGCACCGTCATATGCGTGCTCTGGCGCTTCGCCCACGCCGAGGGTTTGAGCTTCAAAAAACCGTGCTTCCCGCCGAACAGCTGAGGCCCAAGATCGCCCGAGGCTACGATGCCGACTGGTTCCGCGCCGCCCTGGACGCACGGGGCATTGCCGCTTGTATCCCGTCAAAAGCCAACCGCAAAGTCCCGATCCCTCACGACACCGTGCTCTACCGCCAGCGCTACCGCATCGAGAACATGTTCGGTAAACTCAAGGACTGGCGCCGCATCCACACACGCTACGACCGATGCGCCCATACCTTCATGTCCGCTATCTGCATCGCCGCAACCGTCATCTTCTGGTTCAATCAATGAGTCCTGAGCCTAGCTGAAACGATCGGGCGGCTGACATTACGTTTTTCGGATCAGGCGAAACCGAACCAGCTACAGGCATCACCGAGCCCTGCCGGTTAGCGCGTCAGGTATCCCGCTTCGACCGCGAGGCTATGGCCGGTGACGTAGCTGGAGGCGTCCGAGCATAGCCAGGCGCTGGCCTCGCCCACTTCCTCCGGCTTGCCGAAGCGGCCCAGCAGGCTGAGCGCCGGCGCGAATTCCGCCTCGGTGAAGCCGTTCTGCACCAGCGCGTGGCGCAGCATCGGCGTGTCGATCGCACCGGGCATCACCGCGTTGACGCGGATGCCTTGCGGGGCATAATCGATGCTGCCGGTCTTGGTGAGGCCGATGACGCCGTGCTTGGCGGCCACATAGGCCG
>JAGWVC010000047.1 GCA_018971065.1 Sphingomonadales bacterium
CGATCTTGTCGCGCTGGCGGCCCAGCTCCTTGCCGATCCAGCCCGAAATCTCGGGGTCGGTCTGCGAAAGGTCGGCGGTGAAGAAGCCGGTGGGGGTGACAGCGGTCATGGGGTTTCCCTCAATCGGAGTGGGTGCACGGCGGCGTGTGCCTGAACCGCGCACGCCGACACAAGCGCGCCCGGCGGGCATGGCCCAAACTTAGCTTAGACATAAGCATGCGGGGCCGCCGGCGGTGACCGGCGGCCCCGGCAATCAGCTTTTCGGCTTGCTGTTTTCCGGATCGTACAGCGGCTTGTAGCCCACCGCTGCCACTTCCACCGGGTAGGTTTCGCCGAAATACTCGACGGCAAGCCGGCGCCCCTCCTGGCAATATTCCCACGGCAGGTAGGCCAGCGCGATGTTCCTGCCCAGCGTGGGGCCATAGACGATCGAGGTGGTGTAGGAACGACGGCCGAGTTCATCGACCAGCGTCGCGCCGGTATCGGGGTCCAGCACCGGCAGCACCCCCACCGGATAGCGGGCCACGCCGGCGGCATCGACATTGTCGGTCATCACCAGCGTACACAGCTTGGCCGGCTGGTGGGCGCGGGCGCGATGTTCCAGATGCCGCGCCTTGCCCCGGAAATCGGCTTCCTTGCATTTCGGCCGCGCCAGGTCGGCTTCGAGCAGGTTGTAGTGAGTCAGCAGGTCCGCATTCTGGAGCCGCAGGCTCTTTTCCAGCCGCCGCGAGTTGGCATAAGTTTCCACGCCCACCGCGATCACCCCGGTCGCGCGCAGCGCATCCCAGACGGCCAGCCCGTCCTCGTAGGCCATGTGCAGTTCCCAGCCCTGCTCGCCGACATACGAGATGCGGAACGCGGTGACATCGCGCCCGGCGATGCGGATGGGCCGGATCGCCGCGAACGGGAAGTTCTCGGGCAGCAGGCCATCGGGGTCTTCCACCACCTGTTGCAGCGTGGCGCGCGCGTTCGGCCCCCAGATGCCGATGGTGATGAACTGTTCGGTGACATCGGTGATGGTGACGTCCAGCCCGCGATCCTGCGCGATGCGGCGCATGTAGTGCAGATCGCGCGGGCCGGCGTCGGCGCCGTTGATCAGCCGGCAGCGGTCCGCCGTGCGGATCACCGTGAAGTCGGCGCGGACATTGCCTTCGTCATCGAGGAAGTGGGTGTAGATGCCCTTGCCGATATTGGCATCGCCGCCGATCTTCGCGGCGCACAACCATTCCAGCAGCGCGACGTGGTCCGGCCCGGCAATGTCGGTCATGTGGAAATGCGACAGGTTGATCACGCCGCAGTTCTCGGTCAGCTCCAGATGCTCGGCGTTGGAGACGCGCCAGAAATGGCGGTTGTCCCACGCGTTCTCGCGCACCGGGATGCGGTCGCCGTATTTCTCCAGCAGGTGTTCGTTCGCCGCATAGCCATGCGCGCGCTCCCAGCCGCCCAGTTCCATGAAATAGCCGCCCAGTTCCTTCTCGCGTTCATGAAACGGCGAGCGACGGATGCCGCGCCCGCCGGCGAACGGTTCGCGCGGGTGAACCGGCGGATTGTAGATCTTGGCGGCGGTTTCGGTGCAGCGCGCGCGAATGAAGTCCTCTTCGAGCTGGTGCGGCGCGAAGCGCGCATAGTCGATGCTGGCATGGTCGATCGCGGTGCGGCCATCGGTCAGCCAGTCGGCCACCAGCTTGCCCATGCCCGGGCCGTCCTTCACCCAGATGCCCACCGCGTACCACAGCCCGCGAATCTTCTGGCTCTCGCCGATCGACGGGCCGCCGTCGGTGGTGGTCTGCAACAGGCCGTTGAACGAGTGGCTCTCGTTATAGCCCAGCTCCGCGAGGATCGGGGTCAATTCCATCGCCCGTTCGAGCGGCTCGATCACCTGCTCCATCTCAAGGTCGCGCTGCGACGGCGAGAGGCGGGCGAATTCCTTTTCGAGGATCTCGCGCGGGTGGACCAGCCGCGGCTCCTTCTCCTCGTAGTAGCCCCATTCGATCTGCCCGCCTTCCGCGGTGCGCGGATCGCCGGTGTCGCGCATGTACGCCGAATTGCCCTGGTCGCGCAGCAGCGGCCAGCCGATTTCCTTGCCCGAGTTCTCGAACTCCCTGTACGGCCCGAAGAAGGTCAGCGGGTGATCGACCGGATAGACCGGCAGGTCCTCGCCCGCCATCTCCGCGATCAGGCGCCCCCACAGCCCGGTGCAGACCACCACGTAATCGGCCATGATCGTGCCGCGCGTGGTTTCCACCCCGGTGATGCGCCCGCCCTCTACCACCAGCGACAGCGCCGAGGTGTTGGCGAACGTGGTCATCTTGCCGGCATCGACTACCGCATCGACCAGCTTGCCCGCCACGGTCTGCGAGCGCGGGATCACCAGCCCGGCATCGGGGTCCCACAGCCCGCCCTGCACCAGGCTTTCCTCGATCAGCGGGAACTTGGCCTTGATGCCGGCCGGATCGATCAGGCTGGCGCGCGAGCCGAACGCCTTGCCCGAGGCGACCTTCCGCCTGATCTCGTCCATGCGCTCGTCATCGCCGATGCGCGCCACTTCCAGCCCGCCGATGCGCGCGTAGTGGCCCATCTTCTCGTAGAAATCGATCGAGTAGTTGGTGGTCCAGGTGGTCAGGTAATCATGGCTGGTGACGTAGCAGAAGTCCGAGGCGTGCGCGGTGGAACCGATGTCGGTGGGGATGCCCGACTTGTCGATGCCGATGATGTTGTCCCAGCCGCGCTCGACCAGGTGATGCGCCACCGATGCGCCGACGATGCCGCCCACGCCGACGATGAGGACGCTGGCTTTCCGGGGAAGTGCGGCCATGATCTTTCC
Source organism: Sphingomonadales bacterium (assembly GCA_018971065.1). The sequence continues at coordinate 2,825 of JAGWVC010000047.1, forward strand.
TCTCCGTGGTGCTCGGTCGGGCAGGCGCCTGATCGAATCTCTTGTCGGCAGTATCTTTGCGACGCAATCGCCGGGCGAAAAAGGACGATTGCGCCATCCCCACGCCACCGGTACGACATGCGCCGATTAATCCACGCGGGGAGGAAGCGGTGAGCGTTGCCTGGCGCGAGGCGAAGGCCCTGTCGAACGCGTCGTCACCCGATCGCGCGGCGGCCCGGCGACTGTCGGTGGGGTTCATCCTGACGCGGCAGTTCACCTTGTGCGCGTTCGCCAATTTCGTCGATGTGCTGCGCCTTGCCGCCGATGAGGGCGACCGCAGCCGGCGCATCCTGTGCGACTGGAAGGTGCTGTCGCACAGGATGGAACCGGTGGCGTCCAGCTCGGGGGTGGCCATCCAACCGGACGAGCGGCTGGGCGACCCGACCCGGTTCGACTACATCGTCGTCGTCGGCGGGCTGGTGGACGAGATCGAGACGTTCGACGGCGAATACATCGCCTACCTGCGCAAGGCGGCCGCGCTGGGCGTGCCATTGGTGGGGGTCTGCACCGGCGCCTTCATCCTGCATCAGGCCGGGGTGCTGGATGGCTACAAATGCTGCGTGAGCTGGTTTCACCACAAGGACTTCCTTGACCAGTTCGAAGGGCTCGACGCGGTTTCCGACCAGATCTTCATCGTCGATCGCGACCGGCTGACCTGCTCGGGCGGCGCCAGTTCGGCGCATCTGGCCGCCTATCTGGTCGAGAAGCACGTTGGCCGCGCGCAGGCGAGCAAGAGCCTGCACATCATGATCATCGACGATGCCCTGCACGCGGAGAAGCCGCAGCCCGGCATTCCGCTTCAGGTCAGCACGCCCGATCCGATCGTGCGGCGCGCGTTGCTGATCACCCAGCAGAACATCGATACGCCGCTTTCGGTGGCCGAGATCGCCGGGCGGATGGGGATGAGCAAGCGCCAGCTCGAACGGCGCTTCCGCACGGCGCTGGCGATGTCGCCTCAGGCCGCGTTCATGGACGTGCGGCTTTCGGCCGCGCAGCACCTGCTGGCCAAGACGCGCAAGTCGATCACCATGATCGCGCTGGAATGCGGGTTCTGCGATTCCTCGCACATGAGCCGGGTGTTCCGCCAACGCTATGGCCAGACCCCATTCGAAACGCGGGCGCTTTCGCAGCAATAGGCGCGTCAGCAGGCCAAAGCGCGCGCGCCCGGATCGCCCAGCCAACGCGCGCGGATGCCCCAGACGGCGGCGATGCGCGCAGGATCGAGCGCGGCCTCGGGCGGGCCATCCGCCACCACCGCGCCATCCGCCAGCACCACCACGCGGTGCGCATGGTTCATCGCCTGCGCCAGATCGTGCAGAACCAGCACCACGCCGCGCCCCTGCCCGGCCAGCGCACCGAAACGGGCGAGCAGCGCCTGCTGCTGCGCGAGGTCCAGGCTGGCCAGCGGTTCATCGGCCAGTATCCAGCCCGGCGCGCCCGCCAGCACCCGCGCCAGCAGCGCCCGCGCGCGTTCGCCGCCGGACAGGCGATGGAGCGGACGATGGCGCAGCGCATGAAGGTCGAGTTCGTCGAGCGCGGCTTCGACCGCTGCGGAGTCGTCCGCCGCGCCGCTCCGGTGCGGCAGGCGGCCAAGGCGCACCAGCGTCTCGACGGTCAGGTCCCACGCCACTTCCCCCGCCTGCGGCAGGTAGCCCAACGCCTGCGCGCGTTGTCGCGCCGGCATTGCCGCAAGCGGCGCGCCGTCAAGGTGCGCCGCGCCGCCCTCAAGCCCGGCCAGCGCCGCCAGCAGCGTGGACTTGCCCGCGCCGTTAGTGCCGACAATGGCGGTGACTTCGCCCGGGCGCAGCGCCAGCGTGACGTTGTCCAGCCGCCCGGGCAGGGTCAGGCGTTCCACCGCGAGAGTCATGCCAGCCGCCCCCGCATCCGCAACAGCAGCCGCAGGAAGAACGGCGCGCCGGCAAGGCTGAGCGCGATGCCCAGCCGCAATTCGCCCCCCGCCAGCGGCACGATGCGGCACAGGCAATCCGCCACCAGCAGCAGCAGCGCCCCCGCCAGTGCGCTGGGCAGCAGCAGCGACGACGGACGCTGGTCGGTGAACGGGCGGATCAGGTGCGGCACCATCAGCCCGACGAAGCCGATGATCCCGGCCACCGCCACGCCCGCGCCGACCACCAGCCCGGTGCCCGCGACCATCAGCACCTGCAACCGCGCCGGATCGATGCCCAGCGAGCGCGCGGCGGCGTCGCCCAGCGTCAGCGCGTCCAGCGCCGGGCCGGCGCGATGCAGCAGCGCAAGGCCGAGCACAGTGGGCGGCAGCGCGATCCACACTTCGTGCCAGCCCCGGTTCTCCAGCGCGCCCATCAGCCAGGTGACGATCTCGCTGAGCGCGAACGGATTGGGCGAGAGCGAGATCGCCAGGCTGGTCAGCGCACCCGAAAGGCTGGCCAGCATCATCCCCGCCAGCGTGAACAGCGCCACCGATGCGGCGCGGCCCGCGATCAGCCCCAGCAGCAGCATGGCGATGCCGCCACCCGCCAGCGCGAACAGCGGCAAGGCGAATGGCTGGACGGCATAACCGGTATAGAACGACAGCACCGCGCCCAGCGCCGCCATCGGCGCGATGCCGAACAGCCCGGGATCGGCCAGCGGGTTGCGCAGGTAGCCCTGCATCGCCGCGCCGGTAACCCCCAGCCCCGCTCCCAGCACCAGCGCCAGCACCGCGCGCGGCAGGCGCAGTTCCATCAGGATGGGAATGGCGTGTCGCACCGGCGGCGCGAACGGCGCGATCCACACCTGCCCGGCCAGCAGTGACAGCGGCACCGCCAGCGCCAGCAATGCCAGCAGCACGGCGATAGGGCGGGTCATTGCCCGAACCCCTGGCGGCGGACCGCAGCCAGCCGGTCGGCGGCGCGGATCACGGTGGGGCCGGCACAATACAGCAGGTTGGCCGCGAACGGCGCGCGCCGCACCCCGGCCAATGTCGCCAGCGCCGGGTGCGCCAGCATCCGGTCGGCATCGGCGCCCTGCCCCTCGCCCGCCACGGCGGTGAAGATAACCTGCGGCGGGTCGGCGATCAGGCGCTCCAGCGGCAGCAGATCGGCCTGCCGGTACCCCCGCGCGGCGGACGCTTTGCTGAACCCGGTGCGGCGCAGCAAATCCGCGATCAGCGTGTTATCCCCCGGCACCATGCCGCCCGATTCCCACATCACCGCGCGGATCGGCGAGCGGATCGGCGCGGGGCCCGGCGCCGGGGCCGCTGCCGCCAGCGCCGCATCGATGCGGCCCAGCAGCGCCTCGCCGCGTTCGGGATGCCCCGCCATCGCCGCCAGCCGCCGCACCTGGGCGCGGGCGTCCGCGACGGTATCGACGTTGCCCACGGTTTCCAGCCGCAGCCCCAGCCGCCGGTAGGCCGACGCGGTGGCCGGCGCCACGAAACTGCCGTCGATCACCAGATCGGGGTGCAATGCCACGACTTCCTCGACCGTGCCCCGCGTGGTGCGATAGCGCGCCGCCTGCGCGGCCGGCATCGATGCCGAACGCGGATCGACGCTGTAGTGCGAGATGGCCAGCACCTGCGCGGGATCGGCGACTTCGGCCAGGATCGCGTCGGCGCAGGGGTTCAGGCTGACGATCGTGGGCCGCGCGCGCGGCAGATCTGTGCGTGCATCGGCGCGCGCGGCAGGGAGGCTGCCGGCCAGCAGCCCCCCCAGCGCGACGGCAGCGAGGCCGCAGGCCACCGCCGCGCCCGCGAACGGTGGCCGACGGCGAGGCTCAGTAGCGGACACGCAGCCCGCCATAAGCGGCACGGCCCGGCGTGCCGTATCCGGCAATGGTCTGGACGTGTGCATCGAACAGGTTCTCGACACGGGTGAACAGCTCGATCCGCTTCGAAACCGGCAGGCTGGCGCGCACCGTGGTCAGCGTGCCGCCGCCAATGCGCGTGGTGTTGCCGGCATTATCGAAGCTTTCGGACTGCATGTGCATGTCGGCGCCGAGAATGAGGCCGTGCAAAGGTGTTGTCCAGTCGATGCTGGTGGTCAGCGAGTGACGCGGGCGCCGCGCCAGGTCCTTGCCGAAATTCGCGTCGCCCACGGTCAGGTTGCGCGCCTTGTCATACGTATAGGCAAACCCGAGCTGGAGCCCGTTGACCGGCTTCAGTTGCAGTTCCGCCTCGACCCCTTCGGCGCGCGCCTTGCCGATGTTGTCATAAGTGCCGAACGGGCGGTTGGTGCAGATGCCGGCGGAGTTGCCGAAGCACGAGACGAACGCGATCAGGTCGCGGCTGTCGCGGCGGAACATCGTGACGGCGGCACGAACCTTGCTGCCGCTCCATTCCAGCCCGGCATCGTAGCTGCGCGCGTGCTCGGGGGCGACGCCGAGGTTGCCGTAGTTCGACAGCAACTGGAACAGCGTGGGCGCCTTGAAGGCTTCGCCATACGAGGCGCGCAGGCGCAGATGGTCGGTCAGCCTGACATTGCCGTTGGCGCCCAGCGTCCAGGCGCTGCCGAAGCGCGAATGGTCGTCATAGCGCAGGCCCACCGCCAGCGTCGCCGCATCGCCGTACCAGCCCAGCAGGCCATGCACGCTGGCCAGCCGCGCGCGCTGTTCGGCATCGAACGTCCCCGAATAACGCGTCCATTCGCTGTCCGCGCCGAAATCGAGCGCGAGGCGGGCAGGAAGCTGCACCCGGCCGGTCAGGTCCGCCCGCTGCGATTGCGCGCGATAGCCGTAGGACGGCGCCGTGCCGAAAGCGGGATCGTAGTAGTCACGGTCGGTCTTCGCCAGCGCATAGCCCGCGTCCAGCGTCAGGCCCGGCGTTTCATACCGCAGCCCGGCGCGGCCCGAGATCTGCCGGGTCTTCTGGAATTCGGCGGTGTCCGAAAACGTGTAGTTGGGCGGCGGGAAACCGTCAATGTCGGTCTTCGTGTCGGCATAGCGGGCGACGGCGGTGATCGACAGCACGTCGTTCAGGCTCAGCCGCCCCTTGCCGCCGATGCGCCACTGGCGAAAACCGTCGCGCTCGGTGCCGGTGGCCGCGGCGGAGGCAAGGCCATCGGAACCGGCATAGCCGCCGTTCAGGGTGAGGGCATAGGCCTTGCCCGAAAGCCCCACCGTGGCATCCGCCAGATAGGACCCGCCGCTGCCGCCTTCGGCCACGGCATCGACGCCGTTGAGCTCGCGGCTTTCGATCGCGATCACCCCGCCGATCGCGGCGCTGCCCCAGACCACCGAGTTCGAGCCGCGCAGCACGTCGATCCGGCCGATGCCGCCGGTCGTCAACGTGCCGAAATCGAACCCGCCGGACGGCGCCGAAACGTCCTCGACGCGCACGCCGTCGATCAGCACCAGCACCTGCTCGGCCTCAGACCCGCGCAGCCGCACCCCGGTGAACGCGCCCTGCCCGCCATTGCGGCTGAGCGTCAGGCCGGGCACGCGCGCCAGCGCGCGGGTGATGTCGGCGCCCTGGATCGACGCGAGATCGTCGGCGGTGAGCACGGTGACCGGCTGGCCGGCCTGGTCCACAGCCAGCTTGCTGCCGGTGGCGACGACGGTGATGGCGTTTTCAGGCGCGGCATCGTCGGCCAGCGCAGGCTGCGCGAGGACGAGGGCAAATGGCAATGCGAGGACTTGCTTCACGATAGATACTCCCGGTCCCTGGACGGTAAATGCCGTCCATGGCGGGAGCTTCGCAGGGAACCTGCGCGAAACTGCCGACGCTTGCGCCCGGTACCCCCGCCCGGCCGCGGAACGACCACACACCGGCAGGTTTCCTGGCTCGCCCGGGTCATCGCCCCTGCCCCCCTTCCCGGCTTTCGCCAGTGGCTATTGGACAGGCGCTCTCCGGGCACAGTTGCGGGGGCAGCTCCGGTCTCAGGCCCTTGCGGACCTGTTCCGGATTCCCTCTTGGCCCTGTCTCCAGGGCACCGGTGGCGTCAACACCGGCCCATAGCGGCAGCTCGGGGCGCCGACAATGCGCAAAATGCCCGCCCCCGGTTTCTGATGATCTCCGACGTTACCCATGCCGATGGCGGGAATCACGCGATCGTCATCAGGCTGGCGTTGCCGCCGGCGGCGGTGGTGTTGATCGCGGTTGCCACTTCTTCCAGCAGCCAGTCCGGATCGTATCCCAGCCCGCGCGCGCGCCGGGCATGGACCGAAGCGATCGGGCCGTCCCATCGGGCAACGTCGCCAGTCACGCCCGCCACCCGCGCGGCATCGCCCTCGGCCAGCACCGCCACCGCGCCCTCGCCCGCCATTGGCGCGAAGGCTGCCGCCACCGCGTCGGGCAGGCCCGATGGCAAGGCCATGCCCTCGACCCGCCCGCGATTGCCGGTCGCCAGCACCACCGCCATCTGTTCGAACAGCCCGTCCCGCGTTTCCGGACACAGCAGCACGAGACCGCGCGGATGCAGCGCATAGAGGTTGCGCTCCCCCACCGGGCCAGGCAGCTCCAGTTCCACCCCCAGCGCCGACGCATCGGCATAGCGGCGCGCCAGCGCGGCGGCGGCTCCCTCGCCAATGCCCTGCAACCAGTCGGCAAAGGCATGGACCGGCGTATCGAGGTGCCCGGCGCGCGGCGCGAACACCGGCGGGCATTCGACCAGCCGCCCCAGATAGAGCGGCCCGCCCGCCTTTGGCCCGGTGCCGGAAAGCCCGCGTCCGCCGAACGGCTGCACCCCCACCACCGCGCCGATCACATTGCGGTTCACATAGCGGTTGCCGGCCTTCACGCGCGACAGCACTTGCGCCGTGGTCTGGTCCAGCCGCGTGTGCAGGCCGAAGGTCAGGCCATAACCGGTGGCATTGATGGCATCGACCAGCCGATCCAGCCGCTCACGCCGATAGTGAAGCACGTGCAGCACCGGCCCGAATACCTCGCGGCCGATTTCGGCAATATCGTCGATCTCGATGATCGTGGGCGCAACGAACGTGCCGTGCGCGGTTTCCGGCGGCAACGGCAGGCGGTGTACCGCGCGGCCACGCGCGCGCATCGCCTCGACATGGGCTTCGATACTGTCGCGCGCCTCGGCGGTGATGACCGGGCCGATGTCGATGGCCAGCGCATCGGTGCGGCCGATGCGCAATTCCCGCATCGCGCCCTTCAGCATCGCCAGCGTGCGATCGGCGATGTCCTCCTGCAGGCACAGAATGCGAAGCGCGGAGCAGCGCTGGCCGGCGCTGTCGAACGCCGAGGCGATGACGTCGCCCACCACCTGTTCTGCCAACGCGGACGAATCGACGATCATCGCGTTCTGTCCACCGGTTTCGGCGATCAGCGGGATCGGCCGGCCGCCGGGCGAAAGCCGCGTGGACAGTTGCCGCTGGATCAGCCGCGCCACTTCGGTCGAGCCGGTGAACATCACCGCCGCCGTCTGCGGCGCCGCCACCAGCGCCGCACCGATGGCGCCGTCGCCGGGCACCAGTTGCAGCGCGTCCATCGGCACCCCGGCGGCGTGCAGCAGTTCCACCGCCGCCGCCGCCACCAGCGGGGTCTCCTCCGCCGGCTTGGCCAGCACCGGATTGCCCGCCACCAGCGCGGCGGCAACCTGGCCCAGGAAGATCGCCAGCGGGAAGTTCCACGGGCTGATGCACACCACCGGTCCCAACGGGCGCTGCGCCGCACCGAACGTGCCCCGCGCCTGCGCCGCATAATAGCGCAGGAAATCGATCGCCTCGCGCACTTCCGAAAGCGCGTTGGGCAGTGACTTGCCCGCCTCGCGCACGATCAGGTCCAGAAACGCCGACATCCGCGCCTGAAGCAGGTCCGCCGCGTGCGCCAATATCGTCGCCCGGCTGCCCAGCGGCTCGTCGGGCCAGCCCGAGCGCGCGGCGCGCGCCACGGCCCGGGCGGCAAACCCCGCGTCCACCTCCACGACATGGCCGACGGTCTCGCGCCGGTCGGCAGGGTTGCGCACCGGGCGGGCAGCCCCTTCCGGCCCCGCGCGCCGACCTGTCGCGGCACTTTGCGCCAACGCGGCGGACAGGCCCGCCAACGCCTCCTCGTCGCTCAGGTCGATGCCGGCCGAATTGCGCCGGTCCGGATAGATCGCCGCCGGCAGCGCGATCCCGTCATGGCCCATGCCCGGCACGAGCATGGCCCGCACCCCGTCGACCGGGTCGGTCACCAGTTCCGCCACCGGCACGGCCGGGTCGCCGATGCGATTGACGAAGCTGCTGTTCGCCCCGTTTTCCAGCAGGCGGCGCACCAGATAGGCCAGCAGCGTTTCGTGGGTGCCCACCGGGGCATAGATGCGGCACGGCCGCGCCAGCGTTTCCGCGCCCACCACCTGCCGGTACAGCGGCTCGCCCATGCCGTGCAGGCATTGGAACTCGTACTGGCCCACCGTGAATTCCGGCCCGGCCAGGTGAAGGATCGTCGCCAGCGTCTGGGCGTTGTGCGTGGCGAACTGCGGGAACACCGCGTCGGGCGCCGCCAGCAGCTTGCGCGCGCAGGCGATGTAGGCGACGTCGGTATGGACCTTGCGCGTATAGACCGGAAAACCGGCCAGCCCATCGACTTGCGCGCGCTTGATCTCGGCATCCCAATAGGCGCCCTTGACCAGCCGCACCATCATCCGCCGCCCCGCGCGGCGCGACAGGTCGATGATCCAGTCGATCACCATCGGACAGCGCTTGCCATAGGCCTGGATCACGAAGCCCAGCCCGTTCCACCCTGCCAGTTCCGGATCGCACGCCAGGCTTTCCAGCAGGTCGAGCGACAGTTCCAGCCGGTCCGCCTCCTCGGCATCGATGTTGAGGCCGATGTCGTAATGCCGGCACAGGTCCGCCAGCGCCTTCACGCGCGGCAGCAGTTCGCGCATCACCCGCCCCGCCTGCGCGCGGGAATAGCGCGGATGCAGCGCCGACAGCTTGATCGAGATGCCCGGGCCTGCGTAGATGCCGCGCCCGGCCGAAGCCCGGCCGATGGCGTGAATCGCCGCCTCGTAATCCGCGTAATAGCGATCCGCATCCGCGCCGGTTGTCGCCGCCTCACCCAGCATGTCGTAGCTGTAGCGGAAGCCCTCGGCCTCCAGCTTGCGCGCGCGGACCAGCGCCTCGTCGATCGTCTCGCCGGTGACGAACTGCTCGCCCATCAGCCGCATCGCCAGATCGACCCCGCGCCGGATGACCGGCTCGCCGGCGCGCGCCACCAGCCGGGTCAGCGCCGCGGTCAACCCGCGATCGTCGACGCTGCCAACCAGCTTGCCGGTGATCGCCAGCCCCCAGGTCGCGGCGTTGACGAACAGCGAACGGCCCCCGCCCAGATGCGCGCCCCAGTCGCCATCGGCGATCTTGTCGCGGATCAGCGCGTCGCGCGTGGCGTTGTCGGGGATGCGCAGCAAGGCCTCGGCCAGGCACATCAGCGCCACGCCTTCGTCGCTGGACAGCGCATATTCCTGCACCAGCCCTTCGACACCGCCCACCCTGGGCTGGCTGCGCAACCCGGTCACCAGCCCGGTGGCGGTGGCGCGGATCGCCGCGCGTTGGCCATCGGGCAGGCTTGCCGCATCCAGCAGCGGCGCCAGCGCGCGCGCCTCATCGCGCCGGTATGCGGCGGTTATCGCCTGCCGAAGCGGCGTGGCCGGGCGGACCGGTGGGGCAAACGCGGCGAAAGGCGTGGGAGCGGGTTCCGACATGGGCTTGACATACCGCATGTCCGGACGACATTCCGACTTTTGACGGGGGCTATTCCCGATGATTGGACTTTATTTTCGCCCAACCGAGGTCGAATATGCCTTATATGCCCAAGATTTCCGTCGAATTGGATGAATTCGACCGCAAGCTCGTCGCCGCGCTGTGCGCCGACGGCCGCATCACCATGACCGCGCTTGCCGAAAAAGTCGGCCTTTCCAAGACTCCCTGCCAGGTGCGCGTGAAACGGCTGGTCGATAGCGGGGTGATCACCGGTTTCACCGCGCGGGTCGATTCTGCCCGGCTGGGCATGGACCACATCGCCTTCACCGAAGTGAAGCTGTCGGACACCCGCGACGCGGCATTGCGCGAATTCAACGCCGGCGTGCAGCGCATCCCGGAAATCGAGGAATGCCACATGATCGCCAGCCATTTCGACTACCTGCTGAAAGTCCGCACCTCGGACATCCGCCGCTATCGCACGGTGCTGGGCGAGAAGATCTCCAGCCTGCCGCACGTGGCCAGCACCTCCACGTTCGTGGCGATGGAGACGATCAAGGAATAGGGGGCACGGCCGGCGGCAACGACGCCGGCCTTGCGGTTCGATCAACTGATGTTCGAATCCGGGAAGCTGCCCTTGCGCTGCTCCATATAGGCCAGCAGGCGCGCATCAATGTCGCCATCCAGTTCGGGCGCGCGGTAATTGGCCAGCGTTTCCTTGTAGATGCGTTCGGCACGCTGCTCGGCGTCGAGCTTGCCGTCCTCGACCCACTGCTCGTAACTGTTGTTGTCGGCGATGGTCGAACGGTAGAACGCGGTCTTGAAATTCGCCTGGGTGTGCGCACAGCCAAGGAAGTGCTGGCCGGGGCCGACTTCGCGCATGGCGTCGAGCGCCTGGCCGTTCTCCGACATGTCCACGCCCTTGGCATAGACCGCCATCATCGCCGCCTGGTCGCAGTCCATCACGAACTTCTCGTAGCCCATCGACAGCCCGCCTTCCAGCCAGCCGGCGGTGTGCAGCATGAAGTTGACGCCTGCCATCAGCCCCTGTTGCAGCGTGTTCGCCGCTTCATAGGCGGCCTGCGCATCCGAGACCTTCGAGGCGGTGAAACCGCCGGCGCTGCGGAACGGCACGCCCAGCCGCCGGGCCAGCGCGGCGCCGCAGTTGATGATCAGCGAGGCTTCGGGCGTGCCGAACGTGGGCGCGCCCGACTGCATGCTCATCGACGAGACGAAGTTGCCATAGATCACCGGCGCGCCGGGGCGCACCAACTGCGCCAGCGCCATGCCGCACAGGCCTTCGGCCAGGCTCTGCGCCGCCACCGCCGCCACCGTCACCGGCGACATCGCGCCCGCCACGATGAACGGGCTGACCATCGTCGCCTGGTTGTGGCGGGCATAGACCTTGAGCGCCCCCAGCATCGTCGCGTCGAACGTCATCGGCGAGTTGGCGTTGATCAGGTTGACCATCACGCAGTTGTTCTCGACGAAGTCCTCGCCGAACACGATCTTGCTCATCGCCACCGAATCCTCGGCGCGATCGGGATGAGTCACCGAGCCCATGTACGGCTTGTCGCTGTACTTGATGTGGCTGTAGACCATGTCGAAGTGGCGCTTGTTCACCGGCAGGTCCACCGGTTCGCAGATCGTGCCGCCCGAATGGTGCAGGCTGTCGGCCGAATAGGCCAGCTTCACGAAATTGCGGAAGTCCTCGATCGTCGCATAGCGGCGCCCGCCTTCGCGGCTGTAGACGAACGGCGAGCCATAGGCCGGAACCAGCACGGTGGCGTCGCCGCCCACCTGCACGCTGTTCGCGGCGTTGCGCGCGTGCTGGGTGAAGATGCGCGGCGCGTTGTTCTGGATGATCTCGCGGCACATGCCGCGCGGGAAGCGCACCCGGTCGCCATCGGCGGACGCGCCGGCGGCCACGAACAGCGCGATCGCCTCCGGGTCTTCCTTGATGTCGATGCCGATGTCCTCGAGGATCGTGTCGGCGTTGTGCTCAAGGATGGCGAGGTCGGCGTCACCCAGCACGCTGTAGGCCGGCACCCGGCGCGTGATCCAGGGATCGCGCGGCGCCACCGTCGCGTTGGCCATGCGCCCGCGACGGCCCCCGCCACGGCCCGTCCGGCCTGCTTCGCCCGACCCGCTTTCATCAATTGCCGTGGTCAAGATTCCCTCCCGGTCATGCAGGCTGAACGCCCTGCGTCAGGATGGTCGATCCCGCAAATGGGACTTGTCCGGAAACGACAATCTGTTGCACCATGTCGTCGCCCCCTCGTTCCATGCGGACACACGATGCCTCACAGTTCCTCGCGGCATAATCCCCTCGGCCCGCTCCCCGCCGGAACCGAGGTGCGCCGTTTCGTGTTCCTGCTGGTGCCCGACTTCTCGATGATGGCGTTCACCGCCGCCGTCGAACCGCTGCGCGCCGCCAACCGGATGAGCGGCACCGCGCATTACGCCTGGCAGACGGTGACGCTCGACGGCGGCCCGGTCAGCGCCAGCAACGGCGTGCGGATCATGCCCGACGCCGCGATCGCCGCGATCGGCGAGCCCGATGCCATCGTCGTGTGCGGCGGCATCAATGTCGAGCAACACGTGGGCAGCGCGCTCTATGCGCCGTTGCGCAAGGCGGACCGGCGCGGCGTCGCGCTGGGCGCGGTGTGTACCGGCAGTGTCGTGCTGGCCAAGGCCGGGCTGCTCGACGGCCATCGCTGCACGATCCATTGGGAAGACGTCGCCAGCTTCAGCGAGAATTTCCCCACGCTGGACGTGTCCACGCGGCTTTTCGAGATCGACGGACGCCGCTTCACCTGCTCGGGCGGCACCGCTCCGCTCGACCTGATGATCCACTTCATCGAGCTCGACTTCGGCCACGAGCTGTCGGTGATGGTGGCCGAGCAGATGCTGCACCACCTCACCCGCAAGGCGTCGCAACCGCAGCGCCTGGCGCTGGCCGAGCGGACCGGCGTGCGCCATCCCGGGCTGCTGGAAGCGATCTCGCAGATGGAGGAGCATCTGGAGCAACCGATCGACCTGGCGGTGATCGCCGACCGCGCCGGCATGTCGATGCGCCAGTTGGAGCGGCTCAGCGCCAGTTTCCTGGGCATGGCGCCGGCGCGCTACTATCTGGGCATCCGGCTCGACCGGGCGCGTCACCTGGTTACCCACACGGCGATGCCGCTGGCCGAAGTCGCGCTGGCCTGCGGCTTTTCCTCGTCGGCGCATTTCTCGCGACGCTATCGCGAAAGCTTTTCGATCAGCGCCAGCCGCGATCGCAGGCAGTCCACGCTATCCCATCGGCTCGGCCAGCGATGACGCGGCGGCCTTGACGGTGTTGGCAAGCAGGCAGGCGATCGTCATCGGCCCCACGCCCCCCGGCACCGGCGTCACCGCCCGCGCATGCTGCACTTCGTCATAGGCGACATCGCCCACCAGGATGTCCTTGCCGGCCGGCCCCGGCATACGGGTGATGCCGACATCGATGATCACCGCGCCTTCCTTCACCCAGAACCCCTTGACCAGCCGGGGTGCCCCGGCAGCGGCCACGATCACGTCCGCCTGCCGCGCCAGCTCGGGCAGCCCGCGCGTCTCGATATGGGTGACGGTGACGGTCGCCTCGCGCTCCAGCAGCAGCATCGCGATCGGCTTGCCGACGATGTTCGACTTGCCGATCACCACCACGTTGAGGCCATTGAGGCGCTCGAACAGCGTGTCCAGCAGCATGATCACGCCCAGCGGCGTACACGGCACCAACCCCTCGGTGCCGGTGGACAGGCGGCCGACGTTGACCGGGTGGAAGCCATCCACGTCCTTCGCCGGATCGATCGCGCCCAGGATGCGGCCGGCGTCGATCTGCGGCGGCAGCGGCACCTGCACCAGGATGCCGTGAACCGCCGGGTCGGCATTGAGGTCGGCGATCAGCGCCAGCAGCACCTGCTCGCGCGTTGCCTCGGGCAGGCGATACTCGTGGCTGACGATACCCACCTTGGCGCAGGCCTTCACCTTGCGCGAGACATAGACCTCGCTGGCGGGATCGTTGCCCACCAGGATCACCGCCAGCCCCGGGGCCTGTCCGGTGCGGGTCTTGAACGCGCCCGCCGCGCGGGCCGTCTCCTCGTCCAGCGACGCGGCCACTGCCCGCCCGTCGATCCGCAATGCCATTGCCTCCGCTCCCCCGCTTGAAAATCCATCCGTCGCGCCGTGCCGACGCGGGCGCCCGCCCGTGGTTGCCAACTCGCCCTCGCGCTGACAACCGGGGCAGCCATGCCGTCCCTGCCCCCGGCCGCGCCACCGGAACGGTCGCCCGTCACCCCGCAAGTGCCGGAAACGCCCGATTTCCCGAAGTTTGCCGCCCCTTGTCACGACAGATCGGCAGTCGCTAATCGATACCATAAGTCTGAGCCATGCACCGCTGCGCGATTGCGCGGCCCGGTCCGCTTTGCCTAGGCAGGGCCGCGACCGCCATCGGGCGCCGCAGTTCGGGACAGGAAACCAGCATGGAAGACGCGCGGCTCGAAACGGCAAGCCCGGCTGCGCCGCGATCCATCGAACGGACCACCGTCTGCGTTCGGGAACTGCCGCTCCTGGCCGACATCGGCATCAACCCCGATGAGATCGGGCGTCGCCAGCCGCTGGTCATCACCATCGAGGTGACCCTGAAATCGTCGCGGATCGAAGCCATCGAACACACCGTCGATTACCGAAGCCTGGTCAGGGAAGCCGAGGAGCTTGCCAGGCTGCACATTCCGCTGATCGAAATCTTCGGCCGCAAGCTGGCCGAACGTTGCCTTGCCATGCCGCTCGTCGCATCCGCAGCGGTCAGGATCGACAAGCCATTTGCCATTACGCGCGGCCTGGCCAGTGTCGAAGTCGCGCTTGAGCATGATAACATGTGATTGACCCATGCCATCATGCTCAAGATTCTGTTGTCGTGCGATTATTTGACAAAAACCGGTTCCCACTTTTTGTCATCGCACTCTAAGCCGCTGACACACCGCCGGGCGCGGCCCGGCCGCCTACCGCGCGAGGCTGGCCCCCAGCCACACCACCGCAACTGCGGCGGCCAGCGCAAAATAGGGTAGCAAGCCGGCCCTGGCGGTTACTTGCATCGGCTCGAACGGATCATCGGCGGTTCCTTCCGAAACCGGAAACCGGCCCTTGTCCTGCCAATAGTGCCGGAACGCGAAGACCGGGATGATCAGCAGCACCGCCAGCAAACCGTTGCGGAGCGTTCCGTTGCCCCAGACATCGGCCCCCGCGCCCATCCACGCCATGTTGACGAAGCCGAACGCGGCACCGGTGGCGAGCAGCCAGGTGGGGCAGCGATAAGGGCGTTTCCAGTCGCGCCGGTCGATCCGGTGAATCCAACCTGCCTGCAGGTTCAGGAAATTGAACACGAAATAGCAGACGTTCGAGATCATCAGCACGGCGAAGTAGTCGGACGCGAGCAACAGCACGAGGTTGAAGCCGAGATCGGTCCACATCGCCGCCGTGGGCGCGCCATGCGCGTTGACCCGCGACAGGTATCGCGGCAGCCAGCCGTCCATCGAGGCCTGATACAGCGTGCGCGAAGACCCCATCATCGAGGTCATCACGATCAACAGCAGCGCCAGCACCAGCATGACGATCAGCAGGTTGCCGATCACCGCGCCGCCGCCGACGATCCGCGCCAGCGCCCGCCCGACGCCGGAGCCGTCGTAGATCGTCGGATCGAGCATCCCGCCCAGCCCGAGCGAGGCCTGGAACGCCAGCGGCACCAGCGCGAAGATCGCGATGCACAGCAGCCCGGCGGCAAGGATCGCGCGGGCCGTGTCACGCGCGGGATCGCGGAACTCGCGCGTGTAGCAGACCGCCGTCTCGAACCCGTAGGTGGACCAGCCCGCGCCGAACATCGCCCCTGCCAGCAGGGTCAGCCCCGCCCCGTTCCAACTGCCGAAGCCGACCTGCCCCGCCGCATCGCGCACGATCGGCAGCAGCGGGAACAGGTTGGCGCGGGGCAGATCACCGGTCAGCAACGGCACCATCCCCACCAGCAGCAGCGGTGAAAGGCACACCAGCCCCAGCACTTTCTGGAAACCCGCCGCCCGCGCCGCGCCATGATGCTGCAAGGCGAAAGTCAGCAGCAGGAACCCGGTGGCGATCAGCGAGACGAGGTTGATGCGCAAGTGCAACCCGTCGCGCACGAAACCGAGATCGAGCAACTGGATCTGCCATTGCCGGATCGCCGCATCGGCGGGGAACAGGTTGACCATGACGTAGCCCGCCCCCAGCGAGGTGCCGAGCGCCAGCACCGGCGACCAGGCCAGCCAGTTGCACCACACCGAGATCGGCGCGATGAACTTGCCGTAGGGAAGCCAGGCCGCCGCCCCGTAGACCGACGCGCCGCCCGACTTGTCGGGATAGAGCCCGGCGATTTCCGCATAGACGAACGACTGGGCGAAACCCATCAGGATCGAGGCGATCCAGACCACCCAACTGGGCTGCCCGATCACCGTGGCGATCCCGCCCATTGTCAGCAGCACCCCGGCCGGCACGCCGCTGGATGCCCAGAACGCGTCCTTCCAGTCCAGTTGTCGCCGCAGTCCGGCCGGGTTCGCCAGTTCTGCCGATTCCGGGCCGGGGGCAGGAGTCGTGTCGTTCATCTGTGCCGTCTCCCCGCAGCGAGGCGCCGATCAGGGCTTCACTTGCCGAAGTTGTAGCGCAGCGAAACGCCCCAGGTCCGCGGCTTGGCATAGACCCCCAGCGTATCGCCCCAGTAGAGCGATCCGTCGAAGGCATAGACGCGGTAGGCCTTGTTGAAGAGGTTGTTCACGAACACCGACAGATCGATCCTGTTGTCGGCCGTGGTGAAACCGATCCGCCCGTTGGCGACGGCATAGCCCTTCTCGCGCTCCACCGGGGCGCACATCACGGTGAAGCACATCGAACTCTGGAACAGCGCGTCCCCCTGGATCGAGGCGATGCCGCCCGCGAGGCCGAATTCGTAGCGCGCCATCGCGCTGCCCGACAATTGCGGCGCCTGCGGCAGATCGTGGTTCACCAGGGTGACGCCGTCAGGCAGGAGGACGTTCTTGACCTCGCTGTCCTGATAGGCCCCGGAAAGCTGCAACGTCAGGCCATGCAGGGGCCGGCTGGTGAAGTCCGCCTCGATCCCCTTGACCTTGGCCGGCAGGTTTCGAACCACCTGCGTGAAGCCGACCTGCACGAACGCCTGATAGTTCCTGTAGTCGTAGTAGAACGCCGCGAGGTTGAAGGTGGTCCCCGGCGCCAGCGTCGATTTCAGGCCGATCTCGTAATCGTTGAGGGTCTCCGGCCGGTAAGCCAGATTGTTCAGGGTATCGATCAACTGGGTCGGGAACGGCGTGCCGGTCGAGAACGTGAACCCGCCCGATTTCGAGCCACGGTTGTAGCTGGCATAGACCATCACGCCATCGACGGGCTTGTAGTCGATTTCGGCGCGGGCGGTCAGGCCGGAGAAGGTGGGGCGGGCGGCGGCCGGGGTGATGGTCACGCCCGAAGTCGCCGATCCGCCATAGGTCCAGCTTGCCGGGGTGTTGGTGCCGGTCAGGTCGGTGTAGGAAATGCCGCCCGGCCCGAAATGCATGGAAAGCGCATAGAGCGGCAGGGAGTGCGTCGCGGTGTAGTCGCCCACCTTGTGATCGTGCCAGTAACGCAAGCCGCCGATCAGCTTCAGTCTGTCGTTCAGCTTGTACTCGTCCTGCATGAACACCGCGAACGATTCGGTCCGCTGCGTGAAGGCCACGCTGGGGTCATAGCCGTCGAACGGCGTGGCATATTTCGCCTTGTACTTGCCGTCGATGATCATCCCGAAGCCGCCGAAGGTCAGGAAATTGCGATCGGTCGACCGCGACAGGCGCAGTTCCTGCGAGACCTGGTTCACGCGGGCATCCTGGTAGAACACCGTGCCCGAAGCATAACAGGTAAGGCTGGCGTTCGGCGCCGGGCAAGGCGCGCTGGCGGGCGGCGTGACGTTTTCGACGTAGGGGATTTCGGGCGGGCCATCGCCGCTTTCGATGTAGAACTTCTTGAGGTGCTGGTAATCGGTGATCGAGATCAGGTCGAACCCGCCAAGCTTCGCGTCGACGCGCAGGGTTGCGCCGAACATCTTGCGATCGACATACGCGGCGCCGGTCCCGGCCGTCGCCCACGGGCTGCCGCCCTGCGACGCCGCGATCGCGGGATTGAAGTAGCCGTTGCCCGCAGTGCCGGTCACGCCCCAATAGGCGCAGGAATCGGTCGTGGACATGAACTCGCCCTGGAACTGGGCATTGGGGCACGCCGGGCCATAGTTGTAGACACCCGCCTGCCGCTCCTTGTCGGCCTGCGAATAGCGCAGCGTCAGCTTGGCGGTGACGTCGCTGGATGGCTCGAACTGCAGGATGCCGCGCAAGGCCCAGTGGTTGTTCGCGCCGCGATCCTTCTGGCCCGGCGTGATGTTGTGGATATAGCCGTCATCGCGGTCGTAGATGCCGGAGATGCGCGCCTTCAGCGTGTCGCTCAGCCGGCCCGACAGCGCGCCTTCCAGCACGGTCTGGTTATAGCGGCCATACGTGGCCTTGACGAAGCCCTCGAGCCTGTCGGTGGGCTGGCTGGAGATGAACTCCACCGCGCCGCCGGTGGCATTGCGGCCGAACAGCGTGCCTTGCGGGCCGCGCAGCGCCTCGACCCGCGCCAGGTCGAACACCGGGAAGCTGGCCGTGGTGATCGAGCTGGCGTAGGAATCGTCCTGGTAGACCGCGACCGGCGGCTCCTGCTGGTCGCCATAGTCGTTCTGCGAAACGCCGCGCATGTTGAACACGACCTGCGACGACGAATAGGCGTTGTATTTCAGGTTCGGGATGGCGGCGCTGAGGTCGGTCGCGTTGTTGATGGTGCGATGCGCCAGCTCGTCCTTGCCGAGCACCGAAATCGCGATGCCCACATCCTGCACCTTCTGCTCGCGCTTCTGGGCGGTGACGATGATGTCGAACGTCTCCGCCCCGGCTGGCGCCGTCTGCGCCAGCGCCGGACTGCCGGCCAGGCTGGCGGCCGTAATGCCGATGACAATGCTGGTGCGCGTCAGCAAGGCGCGCTTCAGGGGCGGGAAACGACTGGCCATGATTACCTCCCTGCCGAGGGCGGTCCACTGCGTTCGCTGCCGCTGGATTGCCGCCGATCAACTCAAGGGGATGATGTGCCATATTGAACAAGCGCGCAAGAGAGCGGAAACCCGACCGGCAACATCGGAATCCGTCCGGATTTTGCCCGCACCGGCTGATGATTCGTCGCCGGCATGGCAGAAATCTCACGAAAATCGGTATTTTACCCGGAACGAGGCGCGATCGAAATATCGGGTAATATCTAGCATAAGATACGCCGATTGATGCTGTTCGCGCCCCTTTGAGTCGTGGTATCGCCGGTCGAACACGGTTATTGATGTCTTGTTCAATACGGGTTCAATACGGAGGGAATGCCAGGATGCGTCGGCGCGAACCGGAAGATCGCCGTGTCCAGTTGCTTGCCGCGGGGCTCGCGGCACTGGCCGACACCGGCCTTGAGGCCTTCACCATCGCCGAGGTCGCCCGCCGCGCGAAAGTCTCGCGGGCGTTGGTGGTCCATTATTTCGGCGATCGCGAAAAGCTGATCGAGGCGGTCTTCCGGCAACTGGTCGAACGCGTGACCTCGCGCCCGATGAAGGCGCTCGCCTGTGGCGAGGACCCGGGCGATCGCCTGCGCGCCTTCGTCATGGCGCACCTCAACCCCAGCGAGCTGACGTCCGAAGCCTCGCGCGCGTGGCTCTCGTTCTGGGGGCTGGCGCTCTACACTCCGGCGCTGGCCCGCCTGCAGCGCGTGCATCAGGAACGGATGATCTCCAACCTCAAGCACGAATTGCGCGCCCTGGTCATCCCCGGCGCGGTCAACCGCATCGCCGAGACCATCGGCGCGCTGATCGACGGGTTCTGGCTGCGCGCGGCGCTGGCCAGTGCGTGGAAGCCCGATGCCGAGATTCCGGTGGACTGGATCTTCGAGGCGATCGAGCGCGATCTCGCCGCGGCCCGCCTGCCCGAGCCCGGCGCCCGGCTGCCGGCGACATCGTTCGATACCGTCAACCCCGCGACCGGCGAGGTTCTCGCGACGATCCGGATCGACGGCAAGGCCGAGGTGGACAAGGCGGTGGCACGCGCCGCCGAAGCGCAGAAGCAATGGGCGCGCACCTCGGGGGTGGAGCGCGGCCGCATTCTCAACCGCGCCGCGCAGTTGCTGGTGGAGCGCAACGACACGCTCGCCCGGCTCGAAGCGCGCGACACCGGCAAGCCGATCCAGGAGACCATCGCGGTCGATGTGCTCTCGGGCGCCGACTGCATCGAATACTTCGCCGGGCTGGCCCGCACCATCGCCGGCGAGCATCACGATCTCGGCTCGGCCGCCTTCGGCTACACCCGGCGCGAGCCGCTGGGCGTGGTCGCCGGGATCGGCGCATGGAACTATCCCCTCCAGATCGCCTGCTGGAAAAGCGCCCCCGCGCTCGCCTGCGGCAATGCGATGCTGTTCAAGCCCGCCGAGCTGACCCCGCTCACCGCGATCGAGCTGGAAAAGATCTATCGGCAAGCCGGCCTGCCCGACGGCCTGTTCCAGGTGGTGCAGGGCATGGCCGAAACCGGCCGCCTGCTCAGCCGCCATCCCGGCATCGCCAAGGTCTCGCTCACCGGCGAGGTCGGCACCGGCAAGCGGGTGATGGCCGATGCCGCCGCCACGCTCAAGCTGGTCACGCTCGAACTGGGCGGCAAATCGGCGCTGATCGTGTTCGAGGATGCCGATCTTGACGAAGCGGTTTCCGGCGCGCTGCTCGCCAATTTCTATTCCGCCGGCGAGGTCTGCACCAACGGCACCCGCGTCTTCGTCCATCGCGCGGTGCGCGAGGCGTTCCTGGCAAGGCTCAAGGCCCGGACCGAAGCGATCACGGTGGGCGATCCGCTCGATCCCGCCACCCAGATGGGGGCGCTGATTTCCAGGCCGCACATGGAAAAGGTGCTCGACTATATCGAGCTGGGCATCCGGCAGGGGGCAACCCTGCTCACCGGCGGCAGGCAGGCGAAAGCCGGCAATCTGGCGCGCGGATCGTTCGTGGAGCCGACGATCTTCGTCGATTGCCGCGACGACATGGCCATCGTGCGCGAGGAAATCTTCGGCCCGGTGATGACGGTGCTGGACTTCGACGACGAGACCGAGGTGGTCACCCGCGCCAATGCCACCGACTTCGGCCTGGCCGCCGGCATTTTCACGCGCGACCTGGCCCGCGCACACCGCGTCATCGCCGCGCTCGATGCCGGAACCTGCTGGATCAACACCTACAACATCACCCCGATCGAGCTGCCCTTCGGCGGCAACAAGCAATCGGGCATCGGTCGCGAGAACGGCAAGGCGGCGATTGAGCACTTCACCCAGTTGAAGAGCGTCTACGTGGCGATGGAGCCGATCGATGCCCCTTACTGACACTTTCGACTTCATCATCGTCGGGGCCGGCTCGGCCGGCTGCGTGATGGCCGACCGGCTGAGCGCCGACGGCACGAACAAGGTGCTGCTTCTGGAGGCGGGCGGATCGGATCGCTCGATCTTCATCCAGATGCCCGCCGCGCTTGCCTATCCGATGAACACGAAGCGGTGGAACTGGGGCTATCATTCCGAACCCGAGCCGCACCTCAACAACCGGCGCCTGCATTGTCCGCGCGGGCTGGGGCTGGGCGGATCGTCGTCGATCAACGGCCTGGTCTATGTCCGGGGCAACCCGCTCGATTTCGAGCGCTGGCGCGACGAGGAAGGCGCGGACGGCTGGGGCTATGCCGATGTCCTGCCCTATTTCAAACGTGCCGAAAGCCGGACCGAAGGCGGCGACGAATACCGTGGTGCCGACGGGCCGCTGTCAACCGGCTATGGAACCCTCGCCAACCCGCTGAACCACGCCTGGCTCCAGGCCGCGCGCGAGGCCGGGTACAGCCTTACCGACGACTACAACGGCTTCCGCCAGGAAGGCTTCGGCCGGATGGATATGACCGTGCGCAAGGGCACGCGCTGTTCGTCGGCGAAAGCCTATCTGTACGGCGCCCGCAAGCGGCCCAATCTCACGGTGATCCAGCACGCGCTGGCGCGCCGCATCGTGTTCGAAGGCCGGCGCGCGGTCGGAATCGAATACGAACGGGGTGGCCGCACCCACACCGTGCGCGCCGCGCGCGAGGTGGTGCTGTCGGGCGGCTCGATCAACTCGGTGCAGTTGCTCAAGCTGTCCGGAATCGGCCCTGCCGACGAATTGAAGCGCGTGGGGATCGAGGTGCTGGCCGACCGTCCGGGCGTAGGGGCGAACCTGCAGGACCACCTCGAATTCTATTTCCAGATGGCCTGTACGCAGCCCGTCACGCTCTACGGCCAGGCCAACCTGCTGGGCAAGGCACTGGTCGGCGCGCGCTGGCTGCTGTTCCGCAACGGCATCGGCGCGTCGAACCAGTTCGAAACCTGCGGCTTCATCCGCAGCCGGGCCGGCATCCGCCATCCCGACATCCAGTATCACTTCTTCCCGATGGCCATCAATTACGACGGCTCCTCGCTTGCCACCGAACACGGCTTCCAGGCGCATGTCGGGCCGATGCGTTCCAAGAGCCGGGGCACCGTCACCCTGCGCAGCGCCGACCCGCGCGAACATCCCCACATCCTGTTCAATTACATGAGCCATCCGGATGACTGGGCCGAGATGCGCGCCTGCGTTCGGCTGACCCGCGAGATTTTCCAGCAACCCGCGTTCGCGCCGTGGCGCGGGCGCGAAATCCAGCCGGGGGCCGACTGCACCAGCGACGAGCAGATCGACGCCTTCATCGCCGGCGCGGTGGAAAGCGCGCTACACCCCTCCTGCACCTGCAAGATGGGATCGATCACCGACCCGATGGCGGTGGTTGACCCGGAACTGAAGGTCATCGGCGTGGAAAGCCTGCGGGTGGTCGACAGTTCGGTGATGCCCTCGATCACGACAGGCAATCTCAACGCGCCCACGATCATGATTGGCGAAAAGGGTGCGGACCACATCCTGGGCAAAGGCTTGTTGCCCCGATCCAACGCACCGTTCCATGTCGCGAAGGAGTGGGAGACCCGCCAGCGTTAGCTGTTCGGTTTCGATTCTTCACCGGGGCCTGCGGCTGTGACTGGTCGTGCGACACGACGGATTGCGAACGTGGCGATCAGGCAGCTTGCAACACTTCGGCAACATGCTCCGGCTCAGCTTCAATCGGCTTGAGGTATTTGAAGCGGCAGGCGTTTTGACTGAACTGCCGCTCAGCGTAGGGCCTCCACGCGGTAGCCACTGTCAAAACCCAGATTTCCAGCCAACGGCAGACAGTCGTGCAAAACGGCCATTAATGACGGCGCCCAACGCCCCACGCACAGTCCAAAACCGTCCGATAAGCCGTGCGAATGACCCCAAGCCCTCAAGCGAAGGCCAATCAACTGCTATCTATGGTAAAAATGGTAGCGGAGGAGCGTTTTGTTCAACACTTGAAATTTGACCTGCCGTACACCAAGCCCCTGCGGACATCATACAGATCGTGTACGACCTCACGAACGGGGTTCTCGTTTTTATAGGGTCAACCGGCTCATGCGTCGTCGCCGTAAAGCGTGCGCCAAGCGACCTCGACGTCGGTCTTCGTGCGCTTGGGTGGCGCCTTGGGTCAAGCGGGTGATTCTTACTTTCAAGTTTTAGGCGTTGTGAACCCGTATTCTTGCATGATTTGAGGCCTTGCCTCAAATGAGCCATTTGCTAATCATGATCGTGAAATGGCTCCTCGGATTTTAGGTGCAACTTTCCCTCGGCGAAGGGTGGTGGGCGCGGGCTTGGCCGGTTTTGGCCTCGTGACCGTATCTGGCTTGCAGCGCGATCGCGATCCGGCGGTCCAGTGGGAAGATCCCTTCGGCAACGACTACGCCGCAACGGGCGGGAACGATTTTCCGCCGGGGGGCGTTCACCTGAACAAGTTCATGGCCAAAAGTTTTGACCGCCGACATGATGACGCGTCCGCCTTATTGCAGACTGCCGCGAACTGGTCGGCGAAGAATGGCACGAGCGTGATTGTCGATGGCCCCCTGCACCTTGCACAGGCCGCTCTAATAGACAGCCCCGGGGCACGGCTGCATTTCAATTACGCGGATATCCGTGTTCACGAAACCGTCCCGTGGTCATCTACTCGGTTTGGCCGCAGTTTTGCGATCGGCATCCATGTCGTCGCCGACGACGTGCGCATTCAGGGCCATTGCAGGATGATAGGCACGGGCGTGCCAGGGCGAACCTTCCTCCAAGGACTATACGCCGACCAAGTCGATAATTTGATGATTGGCAGCTTTACGCTGGGAAATCTCGCGATCGGCCAGCATTTCATGTGCTGTAACAATCTGGTCTGCGAGGAAACGTGGGCATTCAGCATGTGGGGGCTGCAAGGCGATCGTGCGAATCCGAACGGCGCCGGTTCTGCGCAGGCGATCTCCGGCTGCACCCAGTCGCACTTCGGTCCGCTGACTTCGCTGTATAACGACAAGCCCGCCCGGTATTTATCCGTTGGACGTGATGCTTCTGGTAGCAGCAGGGACAACCGCCACAATCACTATGGATTTGTGACCGCAAGTGTGCGGCCTGGCTCGCCATGGGCACAAGTCACCGGCGTGCGGTCGTCGGTTGACAGCATTTTCGCGGGGGGGTCAGGCAAGAACATGAGCTTTCTGCTGAATATCGAGAAATATGCCACGGATGATGCCTATCACGTCGATAACAACGATTTTGGCGACTGGACAGGAACGATCCTGAAAATGCCCCAAAGCAGCGTCTGCTGCGGAATGAACGTCTGGATCGACAGGGGCGCGAAGGGGGTTGGCAGGAACAGGGTCGGCATCATTTCGGCAAGTCTGCCCCCGTTGGACCCTAATTTTTTCCAAAAGAAGGGCGTTTTTCTCCCACAGACCTTTGGCTTGTGGTGTAATTCGGGGGATTGGTCGATCGGGCGGCTGGCGTTCAAGGGCTTCACTTTCGGTGTTCTGGCCGAAAGCTGTTCATTGGACATTGGCCAGTTGGACCTCACTTCGCCAGAATATGCTGGCTTGCGAATCGGCAACGCGGTTCGCGGTAAGCTGGGCCTGCTGAGGCTTCGATCCGATCTCGCCCTTGCCCCGCCGGAAATTCCCCTGATCGACACGAAACTATGCAGCAATGGCCTCCCCGCCAGCAGTCTGACGATAGATGTGGCCGAGTTGCCCGGACGGGGATCGGGCCTGCGGCCTTTGACGGGAAATGGCAGTAGTTCAATTTGCCAGGTTGTCGTCAGGCGACAGGGCTAGGTCGGTACCTCCGCCAATCGGCGATCTATGACAAATGTCCTGATGGGTGGCCCCATAAGCACGATTGCAAATCGACGGGCCATCCATGTCGCCAACTGCATTTGCAAACGGTACGTATTCGGACGCAGTCCGCACAGCCTAACGCCTGCGTTAGACTGTGCGGGACGGTAATCTGTGCAAAGGTCCTGATGGATGACATCTGGACGCCCTCTGTCATTGGGTGCCTGTCTGCAAGGTTGGTCGGCTCGGCACTTGCCGAGAATCTGGAATTAGATGAGCGTACCGATCGACGAAATTAGCTCGAAGGCAATTTGCCTCATCCTCACCGACACCACTCGCCGCGCGTTGGAAAGCGCCGAAGAGCGCAAGGTCGAGGCGGAGGAGCGGCTGGCGAGCGCTCAAGCTATCGACGAAGCTGCGATCCGGGGCATCGCTGCCGCCATCCCCGCCACCGTGGGCCGGTACAGGAAGGCGCTTGATGGCCTCGAAAATGCCCTCAGCGCGCGTATGGAGCGCTCCCGCGAACTTCTGCGATCTACTAGGGGAAATCACCCTCGCGCCCAGAGCGCGCGGGCTGGAAGCCAGGATGCGGCTGGATTGGCTCAGCAGCCTGAACCTTGGGCAAAGCCCTGAAATCCGGAAACTTAAAGTAATGATGGTAGCGGAGGAGGGACTCGAACCCCCGACACGCGGATTATGATTCCGCTGCTCTAACCGGCTGAGCTACTCCGCCATGCGATCGCGGCCCGCTGGGCGCGTTGCAGGCGGCCCCCTTAGTGCGGCAGCCGGGGCTGGTCAACGCCGAAATCGCCCTGTCCGCAACGATCAGGCGGCGCGCGCCACCGCGCCTGCGGAAGCCGCCTCGGCGCCGGCGATGCGCGCCAGATCGAGCCGTCCGGGCGCATATTGCCGCACCAGCCGCTCCAACGCGTCGCAGCGCGCCTTGATGCGCTGGAAATGGTCCAGCGGCACCCAGTACTGCGTGTCGCCCATCGCCGGCTCGTCACGGCGCGAGACCCGCTCGCTCACCGCGATCACCTCGGCCAGCATGTCGCCGATCTCGCCGAAATGCACCATCGACATGCGCACTTCGCCACGGCGCTCGGAACCGCGCGCCAGCGCGCGCATCCGCTCGGCTTCCAGCCGTGCCGTCGCCAGGATCGTTGCATCGTCCATCTGCGTGCCTCCGCCGGGCGGAAACCCCGGCAAGGCGGAACCCTGCGCCATGCCGGGTTAATGCCGGTCTACGCCGCCACTCCGCAGCCGCCGAAGCCGATCAGGCCTCGGCTTTCGCCTTGCTCGCCTCGAACTCGCGCGCCTGCACGAAACGCTCGGCATCCAGCGCCGCCATGCAGCCGGTGCCCGCCGCCGTCACCGCCTGGCGATAGGTGTGGTCCATCACGTCGCCGCACGCGAACACGCCGGGGATCGCGGTCTTCGGCGTGCCGGGGAACACGGTCAGATAGCCGCCGTCGTCCAGGTCCAGCTTGCCCTTGAACAGTTCGGTCGACGGCGCATGACCGATCGCCACGAACGCGCCCTGCGTGGGCTCCACGCTGTTCTCGCCGGTCACCGTATCGGTCAGCGCCACCCCGGTCAGCCCACCGGAGAGCGGATCGCCGACGAAGCTGTCCACCGCCTTGTTCCACAGCACCTTGATGTGCGGATGCGCGAACAGGCGCTCCTGAAGGATCTTCTCGGCGCGGAACGAATCGCGGCGATGGATCACCGTCACATCGTCGGAATGGTTGGTCAGGTACAGCGCCTCTTCCACGGCGGTGTTGCCGCCGCCGATCACCACCACCTTCTTGCCGCGATAGAAGAAGCCGTCGCAGGTGGCGCAGGC
>JAGWVC010000048.1 GCA_018971065.1 Sphingomonadales bacterium
CGCGAGGGCACCGGCCGCTCGCACCTCGGCCTCACCCGCGTCGGCGAACGCCGCCCGCTGGTCCCGCCGGTCGGCATGTGCCACGTCGCGTGGAGCGGCCAGCCCGCCATCGCCGCCTATATCGCCCGGGCTGAACCCAGCCTCGCCCCTGCCATGCTCCAGCGCCTCACCGATTCCTTCCCGCTGATCCGTGCGCGCGGCTATGCCATCGCCGCCAAGGGGCCGCGCGCCACCCAGCCGCACGATGCCACCTGGCTCCCGCTCGACCAGGTGCGCGACGCCGCCTACTGGGATTCGGTCGCCGGCATGATCGGCCAACTCACCGCACCCGAAATCCAGGCGTTCGACCCCGCCGAAGCCGCGCAGGCCGGCGTCAGCTACATCTCCGCGCCGGTGTTCTCGCCCGAAGGCCGCGTCGCCTACCAGCTCGTGCTGTCGGGCCTGCCCAGCAGCCTCTCCGCCACCGACATCGCCCTCCACGCCGAACGCCTCTGCGCCACCGCCGCCGCCGTCACCGGCGAAACCCACGGCCGCCAGCCCACCTGACCACCCGGAACGAAACCCGCTCCGCAGATCGAATTGGTGCATTCCCGCGCTTGACCGGCGCAGCGGCGGCCAATACGCCGCCAGACCATGCACGATATCAAGCTGATCCGCGAACACCCCGAAGCCTTCGACGCCGGCCTCGCCCGCCGTGGACTCGAACCGCTGTCCGCCACCCTGCTCGCCGCCGACGCCGCCTCGCGCGATATGCAGAATCGCGCCCAGCAAATGCTCGCCCGCCGGAACGAGGCATCGAAAGCGATCGGTGCCGCCAAGGCCGCGAAGGACGAAGCCACCGCCGCCGCGCTGATGGCCGAAGTCGCCACCCTGAAGGAGCAGCTCCCCGCGCTCGAAACCGCGCAGGACGAAGCGGTCAAGACACTCGAAGCCCAACTCGCCGCCATCCCCAACCTCCCCGCCGAGGAAGTCCCCCAGGGCGGGGGTGAGGACGAAAACGTCGAGCAATCCCGCTGGGGCACCCCGCGCGACGCCACCGGCTGCCGCGATCACGTCGATCTCGGCGCCCCCCTCGGCCTCGATTTCGAGAGCGCCCAGAAAGTCTCCGGCGCCCGCTTCGCCTACCTGCGCGGGCCATTGGCACGCCTCAACCGCGCCCTCGCCGCCTTCATGCTCGATACCCACACCGGCACGTTCGGCTACGAAGAAGTCGCGCCCCCGGTCATGGTCCGCGACGAAGCCCTGTTCGGCACCGCCCAGCTTCCCAAGTTCGCCGAAGACCTGTTCCGCACCACCGACGGCCGCTGGCTCATCCCCACCGCCGAAGTCAGCCTCACCAACCTCGTCCGCGAGGCGATCCTCTCCGAAGCCGAACTGCCCCTGCGCTTCACCGCGCTCACCCCCTGCTTCCGCTCCGAAGCCGGCGCGGCGGGCAAGGACACGCGCGGCCTGATTCGCCAGCACCAGTTCGACAAGGTCGAGATGGTCAGCATCACCACCCCCGAAGCGTCCGAGGCCGAACACGAACGGATGACCGGCGCCGCCGAAGCCATCCTGCAATCGCTCGACCTGCCCTACCGCAAGATGCTGCTCTGCTCGGGCGACATGGGCTTCTCGGCACGCAAGACCTACGATCTCGAAGTCTGGCTGCCCGGCCAGGCGAAATACCGCGAGATCAGCTCCTGCTCCAACTGCGGCGATTTCCAGGCCCGCCGGATGCAGGCGCGCTTCCGCCCCGCCGGCGACCAGAAGGGCACCCGCTTCGTCCACACCCTCAACGGCTCGGGCCTCGCCGTCGGCCGCACCTTGGTGGCGGTGCTGGAAAACTGGCAGAACGCCGATGGCTCGGTCACCGTCCCCCCGGCGCTGCGCCCGTGGATGGGCGGCGTCGAAGTCCTCGAACCGGCGGCCAAAGCCTGATGCGCATCCTCCTCACCAACGACGACGGCATCCACGCCCCCGGCCTCGCCGTGCTGGAAGCCATCGCCCGCACCCTGTCGGACGACATCTGGATCTGCGCTCCGTCCGAGGAACAGTCGGGTGCCGGCCACTCGCTCACCCTCACCCGCCCGGTGCGCCTGCGTGAGCACGATTCGCGCCGCTTCTCGGTCACCGGCACCCCCACCGATGCCGTCACCATGGCGCTCAAGAAGCTGCTCCCCGCCCCGCCCGACCTCATTCTCTCGGGCGTCAATCGCGGCGCCAACCTCGGCGACGACGTGACGTATTCGGGCACCGTCTCCGCCGCGCTCGAAGGCGCGCTCGCCGGAATCCGCTCGATCGCGCTCAGCCAGGTCTACGCGAAGGAGGGCATGGCCGACGCCGTGCCGTTCGACGCCGCAGAACACTGGGGAGAACGCGTGCTTCGCCCCCTGCTTGACGCTCCCTTCGCGCCGCGTACTCTGGTAAACATCAACTTTCCGCCGGTAACGGCCAACGCGGTAAGGGGCATACGCGTGGTTCGACAGGGCTTTCACGACTATGCGCGCGGCTCGGTGGTCGAGGGTACCGACCCGCGCGGCTATCGCTACTTCTGGTTCGGCCTCCACGGCATCGAGCACACCCCCGGCCACGCGACCGATCTCGAAGCCATCGCCGATGGCATGATCAGCGTCACCCCGCTGCAGATCGACTACACGCACGAAGCCTCGCTCGGCGCGCTCGCCGCCCGGTACGGCGCATGAAGGCGGCCGGGCTCAACGGCTCCCTGGCGGCCCTCGCGCTGGCGCTGCTGGTTGCGACACCCACCCTGGCGAAGGAAAAGCCCGAAGCCGCCGCCCCGCACAAGCACGCGAAGAAGGCCGCGCCCGAAGCGAAGGCCAAGGCGAAAAA
This sequence comes from Sphingomonadales bacterium, assembly GCA_018971065.1. The sequence continues at coordinate 2,833 of JAGWVC010000048.1, forward strand.
GGCCGCCGAAAAGCCCGCTCCCGCGAAAAAGAAGCCGAAGGCCAAACCCGCCGAAGACGACACCCCCTCGCCCGAAACCGAAACGGTCCACGTCGTCAAGCCGGGCGAAACCCTCGGCGGCATCGCCATCCGCGCCAAAGTGCCACGCGTCCTCATCGCCGAAGCCAATAGCCTGCCCAAGCCGTGGACCGTCCACGCCGGCCAGAAGCTGAAGCTGCCGCGCACGAAGCACCATATCGTCAAGGACGGCGAAACCGGCTTCGACATCGCCTACCAGTACGGCGTCCCGTTCAGCTCGATCGCCGTCGCCAACGGCCTGTCGCCCAAAGCCGTGCTGAAAACCGGGCAGGACCTGCTGATCCCCACCATCCTCGCGCCGTCGAAGCCCGCGCCCAAATCCGGCGATGACGAAGACGCCACCCCCGCCAAACCCGCAAAAGCCGCGTTCATCTGGCCGCTCGACGGCAAGGTCCGCCGTGGCTTCGCCCCGCGCACCGGCGCCAATTACCATGACGGCATCGACATCGCCGCCGCCCCCGGCTCGGCCGTCCGCGCGGCGGACGGCGGCACCGTCATCTTCGCCGGCAAGGAACCCAAAAGCTTCGGCAACCTCGTCGTCGTCCAGCACAACGGCGGCTGGCAATCGGCATACGGCTTCCTCGGCAAGATCACCGTCGCCAAGGGCGATACCGTGAAGAAGCGCGAACGCATCGGCCTCGTCGGCCGCACCGGCAAGGCCACGCAGGACGAACTCCACTTCGAACTGCGCAAGGCCAACGAACCGGTCGATCCCACCGACCAGCTCCCCGCCCGCTGATCCCTCCCCCGTTCAGGGGATTGGGGTTTTCCCGTAACCACCCCATCAAGGGCCGCGACCCTCAGGCCGCGCGCCTCCGGCGCCGCGACCTGACCTCTAAGGCCCGGATGCTTTCCCGCGTCCGGGCCTCTTTTCCGCTCCGCGCCGCCCATTTGACGGTTGCGGCAAAGCGCTTGCAGGCTCTAACAGCAATCTATATTACTGATTAACATAGACTTGTGCGGAATATCGCGCGCGCAGGCACGCAACGAACGGGCCAACATGAGCTGGACACTGTTCATCGATGAATCCGGCCAGGACCAGCGGCAATCCCCTTACGAGGTTCTGGCCGGCATCGCCGTTCAGGATCGCAAGGTATGGCCGCTGATCCGCGACCTTTCCGACGCACAGCAGCACATCTTCGGAATGCGGCTGTTCGAAGCCTATGGCCGGGAAGCGAAGGCCCAGAAACTGCTTGATCGCAAGACCTTCCGCCACGCCGCGCAACTCGATCCGTTCGACCACGCCCCGCGCACGCAACTGGCACGCGAAATGCTCGGCGACGGCACGGCACCAACCCGCGCCCGGCTCACCGCCCTGGGCCAGGCCAAGATCGAATACTGCCGCTTCAGCCTCGATCTCGCCCGCAGACATGGCGCCCGGGTGTTCGCCACGATCGTCCCGCGCGAGGCAGCTCGGCCCGAAAAAGGCGAAGCATTGCGCAAGGACTACGCGTTTCTGTTCGAACGCTTCTACTATTTCCTCAACGGCATGGCCGAAAATCCGATGGGTTATCTGGTGTTCGACGAGCTCGACCGCAGCGCCGCGCATCTCCTGCTCGGACAGGTAGCCGGCTATTTCGTGAACACCCGCAACGGACGCAGCCGCTCACGGCTCATCATTCCAGAGCCGTTTTTCGTCCACAGCGACCTGACCACGCTGATCCAGACCGCCGATATCGTGGCCTACGTCATCAGCTGGGGCTTGCGCCTGCGCCGCATGACAGCGCCCGCGCGCGGCGAGTTGCAGCCTTTGGTGGAACTGGTGCGCAGGCTGGAATTCAGGCACCGGACCGATGCGGGCTACCCGATCCACGGCATGAAGCTGATCGACGATCTTCGGCCCAAAGCCCTGGCCTGAAACGCAAAGAAGGCAATGCAAGCGTTTCCGCCAACAAAGCCTCCACACCGCAATCTACGCGATCCGCGCCGTTTTTCAACCCCCGCCCTCGGCCCCGCCCATCACCGCAGCGCCCAGAACACCGTCCCCATCGCCAGATAGCCCACCAGCCAATAGGCGCAGTCCACCCACACGAACCGGCTCTCCGCGCCCGTCCGCCGATAGGCCAGCCACACCGCCGGTACCACGAAGGCGATCGCCAGCCCGCCCGATTGCATCCAGTACAGCCAGGGCTTGGCCGCCAGCTTCTCCGGCCCGATCCGCGCCAGGCTGTGGCCCAGCATCGCCGCCGCCAGCAGCCACACCGCCAGCGACATGCCATAGTTCTGCGCCGGCCGCTTGCCCGCCGCATCCACGCCCGCCAGCAGCGGCTTGCCGGTGTTGAACAACACCCCATGCCAGACGATGCCGATCGCCACCGCCAGGTTCGCCGCCAGAATCACCGCCAGCCAGTTCACCGGACCCATCGCACGTCTCCCCAATCGGCGCCCATCGCGCGGGAGTAGCGCGAAACCGCCCAAAGGTGTAGGGGCGCACCCGCATGGCATCCTCAATTACCCCCACTCGTATCGAAGCGGCTCCCCGCGTCGGCATGGTCAGCCTCGGCTGTCCCAAGGCGCTGGTCGATTCCGAACGCATCCTCACCAAGCTCCGCGCCGACGGCTACGCGATGAGCGCCGACTATGCCGGCGCCGATGTCGTGCTGGTCAACACCTGCGGCTTCCTCGATTCCGCCAAGGAGGAAAGCCTTTCCGCCATCGGTGAGGCCATCGCCGAAAACGGCCGCGTCATCGTCACCGGCTGCATGGGCAACGAAGCCGAAGTCATCCGCGCGAAATTCCCCGCCGTGCTCGCCGTCACCGGCGCCCACCAGTACGAAGCCGTGGTCGAAGCCGTCCACGCCGCCGCCCCGCCCACGCGCGGCCCGTTTGTCGATCTCGTTCCCGGAGCCGACGACGGCGGCATCAAGCTCACCCCGCGCCACTACAGCTACCTGAAGATTTCCGAAGGCTGCAACCACGCCTGCGCATTCTGCATCATCCCGCAGCTGCGCGGACCGCTGGCCAGCCGCCGCATCGACGCCGTCCTGCGCGAAGCCGAAAAACTCGTCGCCGCCGGCACCCGCGAACTGCTGGTGATCAGCCAGGACACTTCCGCCTACGGCCTCGATCTCGCCCACGCCGAATACCCATGGAAGGGCCACCCCACCCGCACCCACATGACCGACCTCGCCCGCGAGCTCGGCGGTCTGCGCACCCCGGAAGGCACGCCCCCCTGGGTCCGCCTCCACTACGTCTACCCCTATCCCCACGTCGAAGCCGTCATCCCCCTGATGGCCGAAGGCCTGATCACCCCCTACCTCGACATCCCGTTCCAGCACGCCGCGCCCAACGTGCTGCGCGCCATGAAACGCCCCGCCAACGAAGCCAAGGTGCTCGAACGCCTGAAGGCGTGGCGCGCGATCTGCCCCGATCTCGCCATTCGCTCCAGCTTCGTCGTCGGCTTCCCGGGCGAGACCGAGGCCGATTTCCAGTACCTGCTCGACTGGCTTGACGAAGCCCAGCTCGATCGCGTCGGCGCCTTCCGTTTCGAGCCCGTAGAAGGCGCCCCCGCCAACGCCTTGCCCGATGCCGTCCCCGAAGCGGTAAAGGAAGAACGCTTCGCCCGCATCATGGCCAAGACCGAAGCCATCAGCGCCGCGAAGCTCGCCGCCAAGATCGGCCGCACCGTGCCCGTCATCATCGACGAGGTGGGCGAGCCCGATGAGGACGGCGACGTCGGCGCCACCGGCCGCAGCCAGGCCGACGCGCCCGAGATCGACGGCGCGGTCTACCTGCGCAACGTGCCTGATTCGCTGATTCCCGGCGCCATCGTCCCCGTCACCATCGAGGATGCCGACGCGCACGATCTTTTCGGCGTGATTGCATCGCACGCAAGTGGCGGGAATTGAACGAATTCGTACATAGTTGCAAAATTTGCACGCAAGTTGGCAGTTTTCGCACTTGCAGCAATGTCAGTAGCTGGACATAAGGGACGGGCCTTTCAGGCATCCTCTCCCAAACTATTCAGGGCCGGTCGCAAGACCGGCCCTTTCTTTTTGCGCCTGCAAAGTGCGGATCGTGCGGTTGCACGCAACTACAGCCAGCCCATCCGCCGGAACCGCAGCCACAAGCCGCCACAGATCGCCACCATCAACCCCACCGCCATGTAATACCCATGCCGCCAGTGCAGCTCGGGCATGAACTCGAAGTTCATCCCGTAAACCCCGGCAATCGCCGTCGGCACCGCCAGAATCGCCGCCCAGGCTGCCAGTTGCCGGGTCATGTCGCCCTGCCGGTGCTGCTCCAGCAGCGATGCGGTTTCCACCACGCTCGCCAGCGTCTCCTTCAGCCCGCCCAGCCGCACCATCGTCCGCCGCACATGGTCCAGCACGTCGCGAAACCACACCCGTGCCGCCGGGTCCACCACAGGCAGGTCCACCGTCGCCAGCCGCTCGCACACTTCTTCCATCGGCCCGATGATCCGCTGGAACCGTCGCAGCCGCCGCCGCAGCCGGAATATCCGCCGGATCGTCGACGGCTGCGGAAACACCTCGATCGCGTCCTCCTCGATGCGCTGCACCAGATCCTCCAGCCGGTCCAGGATCGGCTGGTAGCCATCGACGATGTAATCCAGGATCGCGTGCGCCACATAGTCCACGCCCTCGCGCAGCCGCAGCGTGTCCGCCTCCAGCCGCTTGCGCAGCGGCGCATGGTCGCGCACCGAACCGTGCCGCACCGAAATCAGGAAATCGCGCCCCAGGAACAGCGCGGTCTGGCCATAACCGATGTTGTCCCCCTCCTCCACCGCAGCGGTGCGCGCCGCGACGAACAGTTGCGGCCCATAGATGTCCACCTTCGGCATCTGCTGCGGGTTCAGCGCATCCTCCACCGCCAGCGGATGCAGCCCATACTGGCTGGCCACCAGCGCCATCTCGTCGGCATCCGGCTCCGCCAGCCCGATCCAGTCGAACACCCCCGCCGGCAATGCCTCGCGCGCGTGCCCGTCGATGCGGATCGCGTGTTCGGACCGGTTTCCAGCACTATAGCGGCGCGCGGCGATGATCGTCATGGCGCCGTATCTGGCACCCCACCGCGCCACTGGCAACACGCCCGCCGCCGTGGCATGTCATCCCCATGACGGGAACTCCTCAAAGCAGCGATGGCGCCATTCTCGACGTCGCCATCATCGGCGCCGGCATCTCCGGCATCGGCTTCGCCGCCAAACTCGCGCGCGATCTGCCGCACAAGCGCTTCGCCCTGCTCGAACGCCGCCCCCGCCTCGGCGGCACCTGGGACCTGTTCCGCTACCCCGGCATCCGCTCCGATTCGGACATGTACACGCTGGGCTTCAGCTTCGCCCCGTGGCGCAGCAACAGCGCCATCGGCGCCGGCGCGGCCATCCGCAGCTACCTCGAAGCGGTCGCCCGCGATTTCGGCATCGCCCCGCACATCCGCACCGATACGCACGTCACCAACGCCAACTGGAACCCCGCCGGGCAACACTGGGAACTCGCCGTCGCGGGCGGCGCCCCCATCCGCGCCCGCTTCCTCTATTCCGGCGCCGGCTACTACGATCACGACCAACCGCACGATCCCGCCATCCCCGGTCTCGACAGCTTCGCCGGACAGGTCATCCACCCCCAGTTCTGGCCCGAATCCACCAATCTGTCCGGCAAGCGCGTCGTCGTCATCGGCTCCGGCGCCACCGCCGTCTCGCTCATCCCCGCGCTTGCGAAAGCCGGCGCGCAGGTCACCATGCTCCAGCGCACGCCGACCTGGTACCTGATCCTGCCCAGCCAGGATCGCATGGCCCGCATTGCCCGTCGCCTGCTGCCCGCATCGTGGGCGCACCGGCTGATCCGCGCCCGCAACACCCGGATGCAGGCGATGCTGGTCGCCCGCAGCCGCGGCAACCCCGCCAAGGTCGCCGCCTGGCTCACCGCCCAAACCAAAGCCGCGCTCGGCGACGCCTGGAACGAAACCGACTTCGTCCCGCCCTACAAACCGTGGGAACAGCGTCTGTGCCTGGTCCCCGATGGCGACATGCTCACCACGATCCGCGACGGCAAGGCCAACGTCGCCACCGGCCGCATCGCCAGCGCCGAACCCACCGGCCTGCGCCTCGCCAACGGCCGCTTCATCGAAGCCGACGCCATCGTCACCGCCACCGGCCTCACGCTGGCCCCGCTCGGCGGCATCAAGGTCAGCCTCGACGGCACCCCGGTCAACTTCGCCGATCACTGGTGGTATCGCGACTGCCTGTTCTCGGGCCTGCCGAACTTCGCCGCGCTGTTCGGCTATCTCAACGCCGGCTGGACCCTGCGGGTCGAGATCGTCGCCGATTACCTCGTCCGCCTGCTGCGCCAGATGGACACCTGGCGCGCCGCCGTCGTCACCCCGGTGCTCCCCGCCGGGCAGGAGCCGGAACCCGCCGACCTGTTCGCCGGCTTCTCGTCGGGCTACCTCCAGCGCGGCGCCCACCTGCTGCCGCGCAACGCGGCGGAAGGACCGTGGCGGCTCGAAATGAACCACTTCGCCGACAAGGCCGCGCTCGCCACCGCCCCGTTCGACGATCAATGGCTACGCTACGATCGTGCCCTTGCCGAACCCGCACAAGCCACTTAACGAGCCGTCATGGCCGATACCGAACCCGCCCGCATCTGGACCGCCGCGCTCATCGTCATCGGCGACGAAATCCTGTCCGGCCGCACGCATGACAAGAACATCGCCCAGGTCGCCACCTGGCTCGGCATCCAGGGCATCCGCCTCAAGGAAGTCCGCGTCGTCGCCGACGATACCGCCGCGATCGTCGAGGCGGTGAACACGCTGCGCGCCCGCAACGACTATCTGTTCACCACCGGCGGCATCGGCCCCACGCATGACGACATCACCGTCGATGCCATCGCCGAAGCGCTCGGCGTCGGCGTCGTCGTTCACGCGCAAGCCCGCGCCATCCTCACCGAATACTACGAAACGCGCGGCGGCCTCACCGATGCCCGCCTGCGCATGGCCCGCGTCCCCGATGGCGCCAGCCTGATCCCCAACCGCTACACCGGCGCCCCCGGCATCCGCTTCGACAACGTGTTCATCATGGCCGGCGTGCCGTCGATCACCGCCGGAATGCTCGATGCGCTGTCCGGCACGCTCGAAGGCGGCGCGCTGCTGCTGTCCGAAACCGTCGGCTGCTGGGTCGGCGAAAGCGAGGTCGCCGACCTGCTCCGCCAGACCGAGAAGGACCATGCCACCTGCCAGATCGGCTCGTACCCGTTCTGGAAGGACGGCCGGGGCGGCGCCAACTTCGTGATCCGCTCGGTCGATCCCGACGATCTCGCCGCCTGCACCCGCGCGCTGGTCGCCGGCCTCGCCGCGCTCGGCAAGCCCAGCGAACCGGGCGGCATCTGACTCCGCTCGCCCTCCTCCTCGCGGCCGCCCCTGCCCCGGCCACCCTGGCCGATTTCGAAGCCACACTCGCCGCCCAGCCCAGCGCCACCCGCGCACTCACCGAATGGTGCGGGATGCGCGGCCTCGCCGGCACCGCCCCGCCGCGCATCGAAGCCACCACGCTGGCAGACGCCGTCCCCCTCCCGCGCAGCGGCCACCGCCTGCTGCAAACCCGCGAAACCGCCTTTCGACACGTCCACCTCGCCTGCAACGGCACCGTCCTGTCCGAAGCGTTCAACTGGTACGTCCCCGCCCGCCTCACCCCCGAAATGAACACCACGCTGGCCACCACCCGCACCCCGTTCGGCACGGTCGTCGCCCCGCTGCACTTCACCCGCACCGCGCTCGCCACCCGCCCCGGCCGCGCCCGCCCCTGCCCCGCCGGCACCATCTCCAGCCACCGCGCCGTGCTGCGCCTGCCCGACGGCCAACCGCTCGCCTACCTCGTCGAATGCTACACCGCCGCCAACCTCGCGCCCTGACCGTCCCGCTCACATCAACCCGTCCGTGCTGAGCTTGTCGAAGCACCGTTCTTCTTGAACCCACACCCCCAACCTCCCACTTCCCTAATACCCCCCCGCACCCTACATTCCCGTTCATGACCAAAGGCGAATACCTCTCCGGCCGCCTGCTGCTGGCGCTTCCCGGGATGCCCGATCCGCGCTTCGCCCACTCGGCCATCGCGCTGGTCGCACATGATTCCGGCGGCGCGCTCGGCATCGGCGTCGGCACGCTGGCCGGCGACATCCGCCTGCACCAGTTGCTCGATGATCTCGAAATCGCCCCCGGCGTCGCCCCCGATGCCCCGGTGCTGCTCGGCGGCCCGGTCGAAACCCAGCGCGGCTTCGTCCTCCACAGCGCCGATTGGGACAGCCCCGCCACGCTCAAGGCCGGCCCGCTCGGCGCGCTCACCACCTCGATCGACGTGCTGCGCGCCATCGCCGCCGGCACCGGCCCGGCGCAATGGGTCGTCGCGCTCGGCTACGCCGGCTGGGGGCCGGGCCAACTCGATGGCGAAATGGCCCGCCACGGCTGGCACGCCGCCACCGGCCGCCCCGAAATCATCTACGACACCCCGGTCAACCAACGCTGGCACGCCGCCTGGCGCGCCGAAGGCATCGACCCGGCGCTGCTCAGTGAAACCTCAGGCCACGCATAAGAATATTCAGGGGAGGAACACCAATGCCATCACGCCGCGAACTCATCGCGATGACGCCCGACGAAGTGCGCGAATACCTGCTCACCCAGCAGCGCATCATCCTCATCTCGAACGGCGCCAACGGCTTCCCGCACCCCGCGCCGATGAACTACGGCCTCGACGACCAGGGCCGCGTGCTGATGCTGACGTTCGCCAAGAGCCAGAAGGTCCGCAACCTCGAACGCGATCCCCGCGCCACGCTGCTGGTCGAATCGGGCAAGGTCTATCAGGAACTCCAGTCGGTCATCATCTACGCCCAGACCGAGATCATCCACCCCGGCCCCGATTTCGACGCCGCCCGCGCCTCGTTCACCAAGAAGGTCCAGACCCAGACCGCCAAGTCAGCCGAAATGCAGCAGCAGATCGACGAATCGATGAAAAAACGCGTCTGCCTCCGCTTTACCCCCGAACGCACGATCAGTTGGAACCACGCCAAGCTGGCGGGAAAATACTGAACACCAGCCTCACGCCGCCGCCCGCATCTCGTACCGCATCGCGCTGCCCGCGCCGATCCGGAAGCGCGCGACGTTGCCCTCCAGCGCCTTCGCCTCCTCGGCCAGGCTGCGCGCCGCGGCGGTCGCTTCCTCCACCATCGCCGCGTTCTGCTGGGTCAGCCGGTCCATGCCCGCCACCGCCACGCTCACCTGCCGCAGGCTTTCCGCCTGGTGCGCGCTGCCCCCGGCGATCTCGCCGATCCCGTCGCTGACGGTCGCCACCCGGGTCACGATCGCCTCCAGCAGCGCCCCGGTCTCGCCCACCAGCGCCACGCCCGACGCCACCTGCCCGGCCGATGCCGTGATCAGCCGCTTGATGTCCTGCGCCGCATCGGCACTGCGCTGCGCCAGCGCCCGCACCTCGTTGGCCACCACCGCAAAGCCCTTGCCGGCATCGCCCGCGCGCGCCGCTTCCACCCCGGCATTCAGCGCCAGCAGGTTGGTCTGGAACGCTATGCCGTCGATCACCCCGATGATCTGGCCGATCTCGCTCGCCGATCGCTCGATTCCGGCCATCGCCTCCACCGCGCGCGCCACCACGTCACCCCCGGCGCTCGCCTCGGCGTGGGCCTGCGTCGCGGTCTCGCGCACTTCGCCGGCACCGCTCGCGGTCTGGCCCACCATGCCCGAAACCTCGGTCAGCGCCGCCGCCGATTCCTCCACGCTCGCCGCCTGCTGCTGGTTGCGCCGCGCCAGATCATCGGAAGCCGACCGGATCTCCGAAGCCCCCACCGCCACACGCGCGGCGGAATCCAGCACCCCCGCCAGCAGTTCCGACAGCGCCTGCGTCGTGCGGTTGAACGATTGCCGCAGCGGCTCGTACTCGTCGGCAAACGCCCGGTCGATGCGGTGAGTCAGGTCACCCCCGGCCACCGCTTCCAGGCCATCGCCCACCGCCGAAACCACCTCGGCCTGCAACCGCTGCAGTTCCTGCCGCTCGATCGCCGCGTTGCGCACCGCGATCGCCGCGCGCTGGATCGCGCTCACCTCGTCCTCGCCCTGCGGCGCGGTCAGCGTCACCGCGTAATCCCCGCGATTCATCCGGTCCAGATGCTCGGCCACGGTGCCGATCGGCTCCACCACATGGCGCGACAGCTTGCGCAGCAGCCCCATCAGCAGCACGCCGAAGCCCAGCGACACCGCCGCCAGCATCACATACGAAAGTTTCGTCAGCCACCCCAGCCGGCTATCGACCTCGCTCATCCGCGCCTCGATCTTCGTCGCCACCACGTCCTGCGAAGCTTCCAGCGCCCGGAACGCCTTGTCGAAATCGCCCACCAGCGCCTCGGCCCGCGCCGGGTCCTGCCGCACCGCCACGCCAACTGCGCGCGCCCGTTCGGTATAAGCGCCAAGGTCGGCGGCGATCCGGCCCAGCCCGGCATGAATGTCGGCATCCAGGTCCAGCGCCCGGTTGGCATCGACCGCCTTCTTCATCCCGGCGGTGAATTCCTCGATCTCGGAAACGGCGGCATCGCGCTCGGTCGCATCGCCGCGCTCGGCGCCATGCAACGCGCGAAACACCGCGCTGCGGATCGCGTCGTGCATCATATCGGCCTGCATGTGATTGTGGATCGCGGTCGCCATCATCCGCTGCTCGTCCACCCCGGCCGAAAGCCGCGCCTCCATCGCCAGCGTCACCCCGGCCTGGAGCACGAACGCCCCTGCCAGCAAAGCCCCACCCTTGCCGATCTGCTTCCTGATGCTCATGCCTGCCGCGTTCCCGTCGTTATCAGCTCGCCCCTCCCCGGGCGGCCCTGCGAAGCGGGTCGGTACATCGATTGCACTTAAGTGCTGCTTTAACCTTTCTACGTATTCCCGCAGGGGCCACAAAGCCCCGCCCGTAAACCCAAAAAAAGGCCCGCCACGCACAGGGGCGCGACGGGCCTTGCTCTCCTCCCCAGGAGATCGTGCCGGCGGATCAGCGCGTGGCGCTGCCCAGCCGGTGATAGAGGTTGGCGTAACGCGCGGTGCCGTCCTTGTCGGTGTTGTTCTGCAGATAGAACAGCACCGCCTCGCGGATCAGCTTGAAGTCGTCGGTCGAAAGCACTGCACGGGCAAGTTTCGGTTCAGCCATGACTCAATCCTTTCCATTGCGCGGGAATTCAGGCGCAAGCCGTCAGGCAACAAGCTGGTTCCCCGCTGCGGTTACGCAGCAAACTGATTCATCGTGTTGTGAACGCCACCCGCCTTCAGCGCGGCCTCGCCCGAGAAGTATTCCTTGTGGTCGTCGCCGATGTCGCTGCCCGACATGTTCTGGTGCTTCACGCAGGCGATGCCCTGACGGATTTCCTGCCGCTGCACGCCCTTCACGTAACCCAGCATCCCGGCGTCGCCGAAGTATTCCTTCGCCAGGTTGTCGGTGGACAGCGCGGCGGTGTGATAGGTCGGCAGCGTGATCAGGTGGTGGAAGATGCCCGCCTGCGCCGCGGCATCGCGCTGGAAGGTGCGGATGCGCTCGTCGGCTTCCAGACCCAGATCGCTCAGGTCATAGTCGGCGCTCATCAGCCGGGCGCGGTCATACTCGGAAACGTCCTTGCCGGCCTCGACCCAGGCATCGAACACCTGTTGGCGGAAGTTCAGCGTCCAGTTGAACGACGGCGAATTGTTGTACACCAGCTTGGCGTTCGGGATCACCTCGCGGATGCGGTTCACCATCCCGCCGATCTGGCCGATGTGCGGCTTCTCGGTCTCGATCCACAGCAGGTCGGCGCCATTCTGCAGGCTGGTGATGCAGTCCAGCACGCAACGGTCCTCGCCGGTGCCACTGCGGAACTGGAACAGGTTGCTCGGCAGGCGCTTCGGACGCACCAGCTTGCCGTCGCGGGCAATCAGCACGTCGCCGTGGCCGACATTGTTGGCATCGACATCCTCGACATCCAGGAACGAATTGTACTGGTCGGCAATGTCGCCCTTCTCGCGAACGAAGGCGATCTGCTTGGTCAGCCCCGCGCCCAGCGAGTCGGTGCGCGCCACGATCACGCCGTCGTCAACGCCCAGCTCCATGAACGCGTACCGAACCGCGCGGATCTTCGCCAGGAAGTCCTCATGCGGCACCGTCACCTTGCCGTCCTGGTGGCCGCACTGCTTCTCGTCGGAAACCTGGTTCTCGATCTGGATGCAGCAGGCGCCCGCCTCGATGAACTTCTTGGCCAGCAGATAGGTCGCCTCGGCATTGCCGAACCCGGCGTCGATGTCGGCCACGATCGGCACGACATGCGTCTCGAACGCGTCGATCTTCGCCAGCAGCCGGTGAACGCCCACCGCGTCCTGCGCGTCCTTGGCCTTGTCCAACTCGCGGAACAGCCCGCCCAGCTCGCGCGCGTCGGCCTGCTTCAGGAACGTGTACAGTTCCTCGATCAGCGCCGGCACGCTGGTCTTCTCGTGCATCGACTGGTCGGGCAGCGGCCCGAATTCCGAACGCAGCGCCGCAACCATCCAGCCCGAAAGGTACAGGTAGCGGCCCTTGGTGGTGCCGAAATGCTTCTTGATGGAAATCAGCTTCTGCTGGCCGATGAACCCGTGCCAGCAGCCCAGCGACTGGGTGTACTGCGACGGATCGGCGTCATAGGCGGCCATGTCGCGGCGCATGATCCCGGCGGTGTACTTGGCGATGTCCAGCCCGGTGCGGAACCGGTTCTGCAGCCGCATCCGCGCCACGTTCTCGGCCTCGATGCCGTCCCAGTGGGTGTTGCCGGTGATCGCCTTGCGCGCGTCGGTGATGGTCTGCGAATAAGTCATGGAAATGCTCCGGGGAAACGTGTTGCCTTGCGGATATTGCAGTGCAGCGAGTCGCGAAATCGCCCGCGAAGTGCCGTTGTAAGACTTTACAATCATTCCTTGTAATGATGTAATGAACTTACAAAGGAGCCTGTCATGGCTGAAAGCAAACCCCTCTACCTCGGCCCCCGGCTCAAGCGCCTCCGCCGCGAACTCGGCCTCACCCAACAGGCCATGTCCGAAGACCTCCAGATTTCCCCCAGCTACGTCGCGCTCATCGAACGCAACCAGCGCCCCGTCACCGCCGAACTGCTGCTCCGCCTCGCCCGCACCTACCGCATCGACGTCACCGACCTTGCGGGAGAGGACGCCGCCGACCATGCCCGCCGCCTCACCGACATCCTGCGCGATCCCCTCTTCGCCGACATCGACCTCCCCGCGCTCGAAGTCGCCGATCTCGCCGCCTCCTTCCCCGGCGTCAGCGAAGCCCTGCTCCGCCTCCACGGTGCCTACACCCGCGAACAGGCCGCCCTCGCCGATCAGGGGGAACACGGCAGCGCCCCCGATCCCGTCGCGCAGGCCCGCGCCTTCGTCGCCGCCCACCGCAACTTCTTCGCCACGCTCGACGCCAAGGCCGAAAGCATCGCCGAAAAGGTCGCCGCCGCCGGTGACGGCAAAACCTACCTTGCGCAATTCCACGGCATCCGCACCCGCTCCCTGCCGCCCCACGTGATGATGGGCAGCGTGCGCCGGTTCGATCGCCACAACCAGCAACTGCTGCTCGACGACACCCTGTCCGGCCCCACCCGCCAGTTCCAGGTCGCGTTGCAGATCGCCTACAACGAATGCCGCCCGGACTTCAGCGCGCTGGTCCGCGAATCCGGCCTGAAGGACCCCACCGCGCAGAACCTCGTCCGCCGCGCCCTCGCGGATTACACCGCCGCCGCCATCCTCATGCCCTATGACCGCTTCGCCCGCGCCGTCGAGGAACGCCAATACGACATCGAGGCGCTCACCGGCCAGTTCGGCACCAGCTTCGAACAGACCGCCCACCGCCTCACCACGCTGAACAAGCCCGGCGCCGAACGCGTGCCGTTCTTCTTCATCCGCGTCGATGCCGCCGGCAACGTCTCCAAGCGGCTCGACGGCGCCGGCTTCCCGTTTGCCAGCCACGGCGGCGGCTGCCCCTTGTGGTCGGTCCATAGCGTCTTCACCAAACCCCTGCAAGTCGTCACGCAATGGCTCGAACTTCCCGACGGCCAGCGCTTCTTCTCGATCGCCCGCTCGGTGCTCTCGGGCGGCGGCGGCTACACCCGCCCCCGCGTCGAACGCGCCATCGCCCTCGCCTGCGCCGCCGAACACGCCCCCAAGCTCGTCTACGCCGCCGGCCTCGATCCCCGCCGCGCCGAAGCCACCCCCATCGGCATCAGTTGCCGCCTCTGCCACCGCCCCGACTGCGCCGCACGCGGCCTCCCCCCCATCGGCCGCGAAATCCTGGCCGACGACACCCGCCGCAGCCAGGCCCCCTTCACCTTCGCCGAAAGCTGATAAACCTCAGATGCTCCCCCCTTGGGAGAGGTGGCTGCGCGCAGCGCAGACGGACGGGGCGCCCCCACACGCGACACCCACTTCACACCCCGTTTCACGCAGAGGCCGCAGAGTTTCGCAGAGCCGGCGGTGCGCGCCGCAGGCGTATCATGAAACCGGCAAGCGCCCGGCCAAAGGGATAAAGCGGCTTCGCCGCAGGCGTTGCGCAGCAACAGCGGACGGGGGTGGGCATCACTCCGCAGGAACGAACCCCACACCCTTGACAATGCGAACCATATAGGATAATAGCCCCACCCATCCGGCCCGCCATCGCGAAGGCGGCCCCCGGTGTTTCAGGTCGGCGTTGGCGGCTATGGCGCATTCCAGTGGAACTGCGTGCCGCGCGAGCAACGCCCCCTACTCGGATGGACTTTGATCCTCGGATCAACCCGGAACGCGGAACTTGCGAGGCCTACCGCGCTCCCGCTCCACCGCAGGCCTGAGTCCGGCTTTCACATTGCTGTTCTATTCCGGACCGTTCGCCAGCGAAGCAGCAGCCCCGCGCCCCCGATCAACCGGGCCGGAAGCACCAACGCCGGCCTGATGTCGCCCTGAGCCTTCGCTTGTCGAAGGCGGCCGACTAAAGAATCTACCCCAGGCGTTATGTCGCACTCGCCAGCGGCCGCGTTGCTGTACCTGCAAGAAAACACATTTTCACGCAAAGGCGCAGAGGTTCGCAGAGCCGTCAGGATGCGCCGCAGGCCATGCCTGGATGCGGCAGGCGCAACGCGCGTTGGTAGCGGCAGCGTCGCCGCAAGCGCCGCCGGCTCTGCGGTTCTCTGCGCCTCTGCGCGGAACCCTTCTTCCTGCTTGACCGGTTCGCCACGATCGCTTCAACTGCCTTCCCGAGATGCCCCCGGATGCGGAGCCTGCGTGAAAGCCCAAATCTCTCTTTTCGCTGTCGCCATATGGCTTTGCCCCACCACAACGACCGCACAAATCGCCGACAAGACGATCGCCTATGCCAAGCCGGCTGACTGGGTTGCCCCGCCGCCGGAACCGGGCTCGGCGCCAGCCACCGCCGAAGCCCCGTTGCGCGTCCTCTACATGGATAATCAGGTGCGGATCACCGCCGATGGCACGCAGGACCACTACACCGCCTATCGCATGCATATCCTCAAGGCCGAGGCGCTAGGCGTCGGTAACGTCACGATCACCTGGCAACCGGAAAACGGTCGCGCGGTCATTCATTCGGTCAGCCTGATCCGCGACGGCAAGGTCACTGATGTGCTTGCCGGCACGCGGTTCACCGTCGTCCAGAAGGAAGACCAGCTCGAACAGGCCATCCTGACCGGCCGGCTCGTCGCCACCCTGCAGATTCCGGGACTCCAGGTCGGCGACGAAATCGCGGTAGCCGCCACCGTTTCCGAACGCCAACCCGTCTTCGGCGGCCGCGTCGGCGGCATCATGCAGATGCCGGGCGTCGGGTCGCCCGGGGCATACCGCCTGCGTCTGGTCTGGCCGAGCGACCGCAAGCTGGCCGTCGTCGGCAGCAGCGACCTCCCCGCCCTTCGGCCTGCCGTCACGCAGGGCGCAAGCACGGTCGAATTGCTGATGCGCGATCCGCCGGGCGCCATCCCTACTGACGGCGCGCCGCCACGCTACAACATCCGCCGGGTGGTCGAATATTCCGATTTCGGCACCTGGGCAGATGTCGCCCGGCTGATGCGCCCGCTGTACGACAAGGCCACCATACTCGCCGCCGATTCGCCGCTGCGGCAAGAGGTCGCGATGATCGCCGCCCGCACGCGCGATCCGGCAGAGCGGGCGCAGGCCGCGCTACAACTGGTAGAGGATCGCATTCGCTACGTTTATGTCGGGCTCGACGGCGCCAACTACATTCCCGCCGGAGCCGATGAAACCTGGAAACGGCGCTTCGGCGATTGCAAGGCCAAGACCGTCCTGCTCGTTGCCCTGCTGCGCGAACTTGGCATCGACGCCCAGGCCGCGCTGGTCCAGTCAACCGGCGGCGACGAACTCGAGCGTCGTCTCCCCGGGCCGATCGACTTCAATCACGTCATCGTCCGGGCCACCATCGGCAAGCAGATCGCATGGCTCGACGCCACCCGGATGGGCGATCGCTTTCTCGACAACCTCCCCGTGCCGTTCCGCTGGGCGCTCCCGCTCGCCGCGCCGGAACCAAAGCTCGAACGCATCGAACCGCGCGACACCGGCTTCCCCACCCTTGTCGGGCTGGTCGATATCGATGCCACGGCGGGCCTTGAGCAAGACGCCCAGATCACGGCCAGCAACATCATCCGGGGCGACGAGGCGTTTCTCATCCGCACACAATTGTCCAGCCTGCCCGGACAGGATGCCGATCGCGCGCTCAAGCGCTACTGGCAGAAGCAGTTCGACTGGGCGTTGGCCGACAAGGTCAACTGGGCCTACGACGAACGCCGCATGGCAATCACGCTCAGCATGGTCGGTCGCGGCAATCCGGGGTGGACCGGCAACGACACGGAAGGCCACCGGCTCGCCATATTCGGCGCCGGTTTCTACGCGCCCGATTCACGCCGGCGTCCGCTGGAGCAGGACCAGAGCGCCAACTGGGCGCTCGAATTCCCCGGCTTTCGCTGCTGGGCCACCACCGTGCACCTGCCCAAGCCGGGGGGATTTCGGAAATGGTCGCTTTATGCAGAGCCGATGAACGAACGACTGGGGGGCGTCGACTACTGGCGCGCCTCGGGCATGAACGGCAGTATCGTCCGCACCGTGATGAGCCGGCGCAGCATCAAGCCGGAACTCACCCCGCAAGAAGTCCAGGCGGTCAACCGCGCCATTCCCAATTTCAACAACGACCAGTCCAACATCGCGGAAGTAAGTCCGGCCAGCGTGCTCAAATCATCACAGGTCTTGCCGTTCGCGGACGGCGTCGATTGGATAAACGCCCCCAGGCCGTGCAATGCGGAATAGCGGCCGGCATCGGCAATCCGGTTGCGGATAGCCGATGCCGCAAAATCAAGCCGCCAGCTCGAACGGCAGAATTTCCCCGGTCAGGTACAGCTTCTTCGCCTTCGCCCGCGAAAGCTTCCCCGAACTCGTGCGCGGCAGCGTGCGCGGCGGCACCAGTTCGATCACGCAGTTCATGCCGGTGATCGACCGCACCTTGTCGCGGATCGTCTCGCGCAGCTTCACCCGCTCCTCGGGGTCGGAAATCCGGCAATGCACCAGCACCGCCGCCGTCTCCTCGCCGGTCTCGGTCTCGATCGCGAACGCAGCGATGTCGCCCTGGTGGAACCCCGGCAACTGCTCCACCGCCCATTCGATGTCCTGCGGCCAGTGGTTCTTGCCGTTGATGATGATCATGTCCTTGGCGCGGCCGACGATGAACAGATAGCCGTCCACCATGTACCCCATGTCGCCGGTGTCCAGCCAGCCGTCCACCAGGCACGCCGCCGTTGCTTCCGGATCGCGGAAGTACGAATGCATCACCGATGGCCCCTTGCACCACACCTTGCCGATCTGGTGATCGCCCAGCGCGCTGCCGTCCTCGCGGCGGATCGCCAGCGCCATGTCCTTCACCGGCTTGCCGCAGTTGACGATGGCGCGATAGCGCGCGGGCCGCGACAGGTCGCGCGGGCTTCCCGAAAGCCGCTCTTCCTCCACCAGCTCCACCCGGATGCCCTCACCCGGCGGCATCAGCGTCACCGCCAGCGTCGCCTCGGCCAGGCCATAGCTCGGCAGGAAGGCATTGGCCCTGAACCCCGCCGCCGCGAACGCGTTGACGAAGCCCTGCATCACGTCGGGCCGGATCATGTCGGCGCCATTGCCCGCCAGCCGCCAGCGGCTCAGGTCGAAGCGCTCGGCCACATTGGTTTGGCTCGAAATCCGCCGCGCGCAGATGTCATAGCCGAACGTCGGCGAATACGACACGCTGGTGCCCGGGTTGCGGCTGATCAGGTCCAGCCACGCCAGCGGCCGCCGCGCGAAATCCTCGGTCTTCAGGTAATCGGTCGAGATCTGGTTCGCGATGATCGACAGGAAGCAGCCCACCAGCCCCATGTCGTGATACCACGGCAGCCAGGAAATGCAGCGGTCGGTCTGGAAATCGCCCAGCAGCATCCCCTCGCCATGCCCGGCCAGATTGTTCATCAGCGAGGCATGAGTCACCGCCACGCCATGCGGAAACCGCGTCGATCCGCTGGAATACTGCAAATAGCTGATGTCGTCGGGCGAAAGCACCGGCAGCGCGCACGGCACGTCGGGCGCCGCCGCAAAGTCGCTGTACGACTGCCCGGCGCAGCCCTGCCGCGCGGCCGCCGCCTCGCCCATCGCCGCGATCTCGGCAGGGTACAGCAGCATCACCGGGTCGCTGGAACCAAGCTGCACCACCAACTGGTCGATATAGCCTTCCTTGCCGCCGAAGCTGGTCGGCAGCGGCAGTGGCACCGGCCACACCCCGGCATAGATCGCCCCGCAGAACATCGCCGCGAATTCCGGCCCGGTCTCGGCAATCAGCGCCAGCCGGTCGCCCGGCCCGAACCCGCGCGCCACCAGCCGGCGCGCCATCGCCAGCGCATCCTCGCGCAGTTCGGCGAACGGATAGGCGCGCACCAGGTTGCCGCGCGGATCGTGGAAATTCAGCCCGCGCGTGCCCCGCGCGGCATAGTCCAGCGCCTCGCCGAACGTGCCGAAATCGGCCAACCGGCGCGGCAGCGCACATTCGTTGGGCGTCGGCACCAACGTGCCCGTACCCTGCGAACCTGCCGATTCCGGCCTTGAAAGCACGGCGGCGTCTGTCATGGCGATGAAATTCCCGTTGTCTTGACGATCCCGCCGGCCCGTTACCGATGGAAGCGCTGCTTGCAAACCCTTGAAGTCCCGGCCAGCTTGCCCAGGCGACGGCGGGCTCCCCACAAAGTGCCATGACGCCACCGGCCGAATTCTTCATTTTGCCCCGTGACGGCAAAGTGTGGCATGATTGAGGCCGATCAGGGCAGAAACCCCGGCAAGCGAGGCTCCGGCGTGACAATCGACAACGAGGATGACGGGACCGGCCGCCGCCGCACGCCGCGCCCGCTGAACGCCGCCCGGCTCGACGAATTGGCCCTCGCCTATGTCGCCCGCTTCGCCACCAGCGCCGGCAATCTGTCCGCCTACCTCGCCCGCAAGCTGCGCGAACGCGGCTGGGAAGGCGAAACCGAAGCCGCCGCCGCCAGTGCCGCGATCGTCGCCCGCTTCGCCGCCGCCGGCTACATCGACGATGAATCCTTCGCCCGCACCCGCGCGCAAAGCCTCGCCCGGCGCGGCTACGGCCAGCGCCGCATCGCGCAAGCGCTGGGCCAGGCCGGCATCGCCACCGAAACCGCCCGCACCGCGCTGCCCGGCGTCGCCGCCGCCCGCCGCGCCGCGCTGGCACTCGCCCGCAAACGCGGCTTCGGCCCCTTCGCCCGCACCGCCCCGCCCGCCGACCCTCTGGCCGCCCGCGCCACCCGCGAAAAACACCTCGCCGCCATGCTCCGCGCCGGTCACCCGCTGGACAGCGCGCGCGAATTGGTCAATTCCCCCAGCATAGCCGCCGCCGAAGCCTGGGTTGCCGAGGCCGAGGCGGATGAGGAATTCGAAAAGGGTCAGCCATGATTCGCCGTTTCAATCAGGCCTTGCTGCCGCTCACCGTCCTCGCGCTGGCGCTCCCCGCCTGCTCCTCGCACGCCGCCGACAGCAGCAAGCCCGCCGCCAGCGCCCCCGCCACGCACCCGGTCTCGGGCCTGCCCGTGGTCGATCTCACCGTCACTCACGATGGCAAGCCCCACGCCTTCCGCGTCGAAGTCGCCCGCACCGGACCGGAGCAGGAGCGCGGCCTGATGTTCCGCACCGCGATGGGCGCCGACGAGGGCATGATCTTCCCGATGAACCCGCGCCCCGCCTCGTTCTGGATGAAGAACACCGTCATCCCGCTCGACATCATCTTCGTCGGCACCAACGGCCGCGTGCTCAACATCGCCGCCAACGCCATCCCCTACGACGAAACCCCGCTCAACTCGAACGGCCCGGTCAAGGGCGTGCTCGAACTCAACGGCGGCCGCGCCAAAGCGCTGGGCATCACCTCGGGCGACACCGTGAAGTGGTAAGCCGACTGGACTAAGCCCCGGCCCCGTGCCATCGCACGCGCCATGCCTCGCCTGCTGCCCCCCGATACGCTGCTCCTCGAAGTCGCCGACCTCGAAGTCGATGTCCTCACCGGCATCTATTCGGAAGAGACCGGCAAGCCGCAGCCGCTGCGCATCTCCATCGCCGCGCGGCTCTCGGCGCCCGATCGCTTCGACGCCGATACCCCGCTGTCGGCCAGCAAGAACTACATGGACCTGAAGTTCGCCGCCACCCAGGCGCTGCCGCCGCAGGTCCACTTCAAGCTGATCGAGGCCGTCGCGGACCACATCTGCGATACCCTGTTCCTGCAGGATGCCCGCGTCCGCGAGGTCACCGTCAAGATCGTCAAGCTCGCCATCGCCGAAGCCGGCGAATCGATCGGCATCACCCTCACCCGGGCCAGACGCTAGATGGCGCCGCTGATGGCGGTGCTGCCGGTCGGCGCACTGCCCGAATCGCCGCTAGCCGCCGCTGCCGCCTTCCACGCCGAAGCCCTCCCCCGCGCGCTCGCCCTGCTCGCGCACGGCGCCACCCCGCTCACCCTCGTCTTCGCCCCGGCCGATCACACCCACCGCGCCTGGCGCCTCGCCGCCGTCCAGGCGCTCGCCCGCGAACACGCCCCGCGCCGCGTCAACGCCGTCGCCTCGGCCGATCCCGCCGCAATCGATGCCGCCTGCCGCTGGCTTGAAGCCGCCCCCGGCATCACCGGCCAACTGCTTCCTCTCGATAGCCACGGCGCCGGAACCGTGGTAATTCCACAAGGGTGAGCAACCCGCCCGCCCTTTCCCCGCTGGTCGACCAGTTCCAGCGCCGCATCACCTACCTGCGCCTTTCGGTGATTGACCGGTGCGACCTGCGCTGCGCCTACTGCATGCCCGAACGGATGACCTTCCTGCCCAAGTCGGAAGTGCTCACGCTCGAGGAACTCCACCAGCTCGCGCTCGGCTTCATCGCGCGCGGCGTCACCAAGCTGCGCCTCACCGGCGGCGAACCCCTCGTCCGCCGCGACATGATCGAGCTGGTCCAGGCGCTGGGCCGCAAGCTGGGGGACGGGCTTGAGGAGCTCACCCTCACCACCAACGCCACCCGCCTCGCCGAATTCGCCGATCCGCTGCGCGCCGCCGGCGTCCGCCGCGTCAACATCTCGCTCGACACGCTCGACCGCGACGCCTTCGCCAAACTCACCCGCCGCGACATGCTGCCGCAGGTGCTCGAAGGCATTGCCGCCGCCAAGGAAGCCGGCCTCAAGGTCAAGCTCAACACCGTCGCATTGAAGGGCATCAACGAGGCCGAAATCCCCGATCTCGTCGCCTGGGCGCACGGCCAGGGCCACGACATCACCCTCATCGAAGTCATGCCGCTGGGCGAGGTGGAGCAGGACCGCTTCGACCATTACCTGCCGCTGTCGCAAGTCCGCGCCAGTCTCGAACGCCGCTTTACCCTCACCCCCAGCGGCCACCGCACCGGCGGCCCGGCGCGCTACTTCGATATCACCGAAACAGGCGGTCGCCTCGGCCTGATCACGCCGCTCACCGGCAATTTTTGCGAAGGCTGCAACCGCCTGCGCGTCACCGCCACCGGCCAGCTTCACCCCTGCCTCGGCGGCCACGAACAGGTAGACCTGCGCGGCGCCCTGCGCTCCGCCGATCCCGAAGCGGCCCTCGCCACCGCGCTCGACCAGGCGATGCGCATCAAGCCGCTGCGCCACCACTTCGAAATCGACCGCCCCGGCGCCGCCCCCGCCCTCGCCCGCCACATGTCGATGACCGGCGGATAAATACCCGACTCTTCACGCTACGCCGCCCCTCACCCACCCGTCCGCCCTGAGCTTGTCGAAGGGCTGCTTTTTCTTGCGGCCAGCACAACCCAAACCCCACCCACCCGCAAGTCTTGCCCAATCCCCCCCACGCCGCTAACGCGCAGCCCCAATGGACTACATCAGCACCCGCGGCTCCGCCCCCTCGCTCGACTTCCAGGGCGCCACGCTCGCCGGCCTCGCCGGTGACGGTGGCCTCTACGTGCCCCGCGAATGGCCGCGCTTCAGCGAAGCCGAAATCGCCGCGATGGCCGGCCTGCCCTACGCCCAGCTTGCCCAGCGCGTCATGCAGCCGTTCGTCGGCGATTGCCTCACCCCCGAACGCCTTCTCGAACTCACCACCGCCGCCTATGGCCGCTTCGCGCACAAGGCGGTCACCCCGCTGAAGCAGCTTGACGAGCAACAGTGGCTGCTCGAACTGTTCCACGGCCCCACGCTGGCGTTCAAGGATGTCGCGCTGCAACTGCTCGGCCTGCTGTTCGAGGAATTCCTCGGCCGCACCGGCGAAAGCCTCACCATCGTCGGCGCCACCTCGGGCGACACCGGCTCGGCCGCCATCGATGCCGTCGCCGGCCGCGCCCGCGTCGACATCTTCATGCTTCACCCCAGGGGCCGCGTCTCCGACGTGCAGCGCCGCCAGATGACCACGGTGCTGGCGCCCAACGTCTACAATATCGCCATCGAAGGCTCTTTCGACGATGCCCAGGCGATGGTGAAGCGCATGTTCAACGATCCCGCGCAAAACACCCGCTTCAACCTCGGCGCGGTCAACTCGATCAACTGGGCGCGGCTGATGGCCCAGGTCGTCTACTATTTCGCCGCCGCGCTCCAGTTGGGCGCCCCGCACCGCAAGGTCGCGTTCTCGGTCCCCACCGGCAACTTCGGCGACGTGTTCGCCGGCTATGTCGCGCACAAGATGGGCCTGCCCATCGAACGTCTGATCGTCGCCACCAACGTCAACGACATCCTCCACCGCGCCCTGTCCGCCGGTGACTATTCGCAAGGCACCGTCACCCCCACCGCCGCCCCGTCGATGGACATCCAGGTCTCGTCGAACTTCGAACGCCTGCTGTTCGATCTCAATGGCCGCGACGGCAAGGCGCTGGCCGAACAGATGGCCGGCTTCGAATCGTCGAAGGCGATGCAGCTCACCAACGCCCAGCGAGAGGGCGCCGCCGCGCTGTTCACCAGCGCCCGCGCCGATTCGGCCGACATGGCCCAGGCGATCCGCTGGGGCTGGGAGAACGCCGGCGAACTGCTCGATCCGCACACCGCCATCGGCCTTCACGCCGCGCTTAACGCCGGCATCGACGCGTCGGTGCCGGTCGTCACCCTCGCCACCGCGCACCCGGCAAAGTTCCGCGACGCGGTGGAGCGCGCCACCGGCCAGCGCCCGCCGCTGCCCACCCGCGTCGGCGACCTGTTCGACCGCGAGGAACGCTGCGCCGACCTTCCCGGCGACTACGACGCGGTCACCGGCTATATCGCCGCCCACGCCACCCCGCGTGGCTGACATCGCGCCCACCCCGCTGGTCCTCACCGGCACGGGCTGGGCCGATTACGGCCTGGTGGACAGCGGCCACGGCCGCAAGCTCGAACGCTACGGCCCGTTCCGCTTCATCCGCCCCGAAGCGCAGGCGCTATGGACACCCCGGCTGGCCGACTGGGACGCCCACGCCGAATTCGTCCCCGGCGCCGATGAAGACGGCGGCGGCCGCTGGCACTTCCTGCAACCCGTCCCCCGCGACGGCTGGCCGCTGGCGTGGAACGAGGTCAAATTCACCGCCACCTGCACCCCGTTCCGCCACCTCGGCTTCTTCCCCGACATGGCCCCGGTCTGGGACTGGATGCGCGAAATGCTAAATCCTCCCCCCCTGGGCGAGGTGGCAGCGCGCAGCGCTGACGGAGGGGGCCCGCGCCCGAACGCAAACCTCTCCACCCTCAACCTGTTCGGCTACACCGGCGTCGGCACCCTCGCGCTCAGCGCCCACGGCCCCGTCACTCACGTCGATGCCTCGAAGAAATCGGTCATCCAGGCCCGCGCCAACGCCGCGCTGTCGGGCATGGACCAGCGCCCCGTCCGCTGGATCGTCGATGACGCCGCCAAGTTCGCCGCGCGCGAGGTCCGGCGCGGCAAGCGCTACGACGGAATCATTCTCGATCCCCCCAAGTTCGGCCGCGGCCCCGAAGGTGAAGTGTGGCGCCTCGAAGACCACCTCGCCCCGCTGATCGCCGATTGCCGCCGCCTGCTCGATGCGGACAGCCGCTTCCTGTTCCTCACCGTCTACGCGGTGCGCATGTCGTCGCTGGCGCTGGCCGGCCTGCTCGATGAAGTCTTCGCCAGCCTGCCCGGAACCGTCGAACACGGCGAACTCGCGGTCCGGGAAGACACCACCGGCCGCCGCCTCCCCACCGCGATCTTCGCCCGCTGGCGCAACACCTAGAAATTCAATCCCAATTTGACCCGTCCGCCCTGAGCTTGTCGAGCCGAAGGCGGCCGCAGGCCAACGGCCGTCCTTTTCTTGGCGGCACCCGCCGACCTCACAGGATCGAGCGAGATTTCAGCGACACGAATGTCATTTGCGATTTTCCCGCCCCCTCAAACCAGCGCCCGCACCAGCCCGTTCAGCACCCCGCTGTCCACCGCCGCAATGCCTCCGTCGCGCGGCCAGAACGCGCCGGTATTGCCGATCAGGAACCGCCCCGCCAGCGGCCGCCCCAGTTCCTCGTGCCGCGCCACCATCGGCGGAATCGGGTTGTCCGGATGCGGCACCGCAACGATGCTGCCGTCGGCCGCGAACAGGCCCGGTTCGCTCTCGTGGCTGAACAGCGTCGCACGCGGGTCCAGCCGGTCGGCCACCACCATCAGGTCGCGCGCCGAAACCTCCAGGTCCACGTCCATCCACAGACACATCAGCGGCGGCGGCGTGTAGCTGCGGAAAGTCTCGGCAAAGAACCCCTTGTGGAACGTCACCACCTCGGGCGCGCCGAACCGCCGCACGTGATCGCTCACCTCGTCCAGGCTTCCGGCATAGTCTCCGGCGGCATAGCCGGTCGAATCGGACGGCGGCAGCCCCTCGAACGAATCGAACACGTGCATGGCGATACCAAGCTGCCGCGCCGCAAAGCTCAGCATCGACGTGCTGAACCCCTTGAAGCACCCGAACTCGCCGAACGCGCCGTCCACGCCCCATGACCGCAGCACGTAAAGCTGGTGGATGATCGAGAACAGTTCGCGCACCGAATTGGGCTTGCAGTGGAAATCGGCATTTGCCCGCCCGCCCCCGGCATTCGCGGTCGGGAAATGCCGGTCCACGAACCGGCAATGCGCCCAGCACGCCGTCAGGTAACGGCAATAGTCGGCAATCGCCGGCAGCGACTGCAACCCCACGGTCCGCGCCAGCACCGCCACCCGCGCCGCAAACCGCGCCTGCCCTTCGACGGTCTCAAGCCCCACGCAGTCCTCGGGCCACAACACCGCCACCGCATCGATCACCCCGCGCGGGAACGGTCCGGCAATGCCGCTGTCCGGCGCCGCCGCCACCCGCGCCACCACCTCGGGCGATGCCAGCGTGAACCGGCCCAGCTCCAGCACCCGCCCGCCCCGCTCGCACGCGCGCACCGTCACCTCGGTCAGCCCCGCCTGCTGCGGCAGCGTCAACTGAAACCCGCTGGTCCGCGCATTCGCCTGCCCCGGATAGGCCCGCGCCACGTCGCCCCGCTCGATTCCCGGCGCCGCCTGCGCCACCACCCGGTCGCCGAACAACACCTCCACCACCGCCGGGCGCGGCCCGAACGCCCAACCCGAAACCTGACGGCCCGAAACCGCGTTGAGATGGCCGCGCAGCTTGCGCCCCCCCAGCCAGCGCCGCACCAGCTTCACGCCCGGATTCATGGCGTCCTCCGCAGCCAGCGCCGCACCGCCCGCCCCACCCGCTTGTGGATCGACTTCTTCGGAATGACATGGAAATGCACAGGGTCGGGAATGGTGACGATCTCCTCGCCCAGATACAGGTTCGGCTTGCGGGTGCCGTCGGCGATGTCCACCAGCTTGCGCAACCGCAGCCGCCCCAGCGGCTCGTCCGAAAACGCCGGCGTGTAATAGATGCAGTCGTCGAAGTAGTAATGCGTCACCTGCGACCAGCGCGTCCGGCGCGGATTCGTCTGCGCGGTGCCGCCGTGCAGCAGGTTCGCGCACCAGATCAGCGCCTGGCCCTTGCGCGGCAGGAACCGGGTGGCCTGCGCCCCGTGCGCGCGGACCAGCGCCGCCCAGGCCGGGCCATAGGGGTCCTGCGCCGAAGCCAGTTCCTGCTTCCAGCCACGCCGCCCCAGCACCGTGTTGTTCATGATCGGCCAGCGGTGCGATCCCGCCACGTATTCGACCGGGCCGGTGGTCTCGTCGATGTCCTCCATCGCCACCCACACCCCGACCATGAACCGTTCGGGCACGCTGGAAAAATGCACCGC
>JAGWVC010000142.1 GCA_018971065.1 Sphingomonadales bacterium
CTGCCGCGCACCTATGGGGTGAAGGTGGGCGTCAAGTTCTGACCTGACGAACCCTGTCGCAATATGCCGCGCCATCAGCCCCTGCTGATGGCGCGGTTTGCGTTGGGGGGGATTCGCGTGGGGCGACGGCGCGGCGCAGTTATGATCTGCATTTAAGGTAAATGAGTGCATTTGAATGGATAAATGCGTTGTCATAGTCTGATAAGTTTACGCAAAAATCGAAATCATTGACGATTGTCAAAGGCGGCCCGGGCCGCGTCCGCCACAAGGTGCCGAGCAACGATGCGGCCGCGTCCGCATCCTGGCGGAGGGCATCATGGCCAAGACTGAAGAATACGGGCTGGGCCCGCTGACGTTTCCGCGTGGCTGGTTCATGATCGCCGCCGCCACCGAAATTGCCGACAAGCCGGTGCCGCTGCGTTTCTTCGGGCGCGATTTCGTGGCCTATCGCGGTGCGAGTGGCCGGGTCTATCTGGTCGATGCCTACTGCCCGCACATGCGGGTTCACCTTGCGCGCAACACCACCTCGTACATCGTCCGCGACGGCGAGCAGATCCAGGGCGAATCGATCCGCTGCCCCGGTCATGGCTGGCGCTTCGCCCCTGATGGCCAGTGTGACGACATTCCCTATTCGACTCACGGCATTCCCAAGGCAGCGTGCATCAAGACCTTCCCGGTGGTGGAGAAGGCCGGCTGCGTGTGGATGTGGCACGACGAGGAAGGCGGCGCGCCGGAGTTCGACCTGCCCGCCTTTGCCGAATGGGAGCGGGAGGACGAAGGCTGGGTGCGCTGGCGCATCGACCCGCTGGGCACGCTGCCGGTGCACCCGCAGGAGATACTCGACAACATGGCCGACGTGGCGCACTTCGTCCCGGTCCATGGCAGCCGCGATGTCCGGTATTTCGAGAACGAATACCGCGACCATGTGATGATGCAGCGCTTCGGCGCCGGCCACCGCACGCTGGTTTCCGATGGTGACGACGTGCTGGTCAACGACACCTGGTACACCGGGCCGGGCATCCTGCTTTCGCGGATGGAGGGCACGCATCCGTCGATCATCATGATCTGCAACACGCCGGTGGAAGATGGCGAGGTGCGCTGCTGGTATGGCCTGCTGGTGCGGGTTGGCGAGCAGCGCGCCGACGAGGCCGGGGTGGCGCTGGCGCGCACCTATCAGGATGTGGCGCTGGATGCCTTCGCGCAGGATTTCGAGCTGTGGCAGCACAAGCAGCCGGCGCTGACCATCCTGCAAGTGCCTGACGACGGCCCGTTCCACAAGGGACGCATCTGGCACCGCCAGTTCTACAACCCGCGCGAGAAGGCGGGCGATATCCGCAGCCGTGTGAACGGCGTGCACGTTTCCATCGACAACCGCCCCGGCGCCACACCGCGCGCGGCCTGAACAAGGAGCCTTGAACATGACCGATACGAAGGCCGCAACCGATGCCCGCACGCCGCCGGTGGCCGTGTGGCAGTTGCTGGAGAAGCTGCGCGGGCAGGATCTGGTCGATTGGCGCGTGGCGCCGCTCGACGATCGCGCCTCGATCGCCGACCGCAACCTGGGCATCGGCTTTCCGTTCGGCTGGTACGCGATCGAGCAGGCCGGTTTCGTGCAGGCGGGCGAGGTCAAGCCGCTGCGCTATTTCGACAAGGATCTGGCGATCTGGCGGGGTGAGGACGGCAAGGTTCGCGTGATGGACGCCTGGTGCAAGCACATGGGCGCGCACATGGGGCATGGCGGCAAGGTCCATGGCAATCTGCTCGAATGCCCGTTCCACGCCTGGCGCTATGATGGCGAGGCGGGCGTGGTGAAGGACATTCCCTACTCGAAGTCGATCCCGCCGCAGGTCAAGCGCAAGTGCACCCGGACCTGGCATGTCACCGAGGCGAACGGGTGGATCTGGACGTGGTATCACCCCGATGCGGGCGTGGCGCCGATGTGGGATGTGTTCGTGCACGAGGAATACGGCGACGCCGACTGGACGCCATACGAGATGCACGAATGGACGATCTATGGTTCGATCCAGAACATGGCCGAAAACGGCGTGGACGTGGCCCACTTCCAGTACATCCACGGCACTGCCGGTCTGCCCGATGCCGAATTGCGCTGGGGTGACTGGGGGCGCGGGGCCGATGTCCATGCCCGGATGGGCACCCCCAAGGGCATGGTCGATGGCCTGATCAGCTATGATACCATGGGGCCGGGCCAGAGCTGGGTGCGTTTCCGCGGCATTGCCGAAACGTTGCTGGTGGCCAGCCTGGTGCCGGTGTCCGAAGACGTGCTGCGGGTGCGGTACGGCTTCACCCAGCCGCGCGCGCAGGCCGAAGGGGCGTCGGCGGGCGTGGCGAAGGCGTTGATCCGCGACGTCTGCAAGCAGCTCGACCAGGACAAGGTGATCTGGGACCGCATGAAGTACGAGACCAACGCGATCATCTGCGAAGGGGATGGTCCGATCGCCAGGTTCCGCGACTGGTACAGCCGCTATTATGCCAGGCCGGAAGGCGGGCAGCCCTTGCGCGCGGTGGGCTGAACTTTCCCCCGCCTACAGTGAGGAGGCCCCGGTGGCAGCACCGGGGCCTGTTGGCGTTTCAGAGAGCCGGATAGTCGGTGTAGCCGCGTTCCTCGCCGGTGTAGAGCAGGTTGTAGTCGGGTTTGGCCAGCGGCGCGCCGGCCTTCATGCGGGCGACGAGATCGGGGTTGGCGATGAACGGGCGGCCGAAGCTGACCGCCTCGGCGCGGCCCGCATCGAGCAGGCCTTGGGCGCTTTCGGCAGTGAGCATGTTGTTGGTGATGACCGCGCCCGACCAGTTCGCGCGCACCAGCGCCAGCGTGTCGAGATCGGGGAGGCCCATGTCGATGACGTGGAGGTAGGCGAGTCCGAGCGCGTCGGCGGCCTTGATGAATGGCGCGAACGTGGCGGCGGGATCGCTGGTGTCCATGCCGTTGTAGCCGTTGCCGGGCGCGATGCGGAAGCCGACGCGGCCGGGCCCGATGGCATCGGCCAGCGTTTGCAGCACGGCGAGCGGAAAGCGGATGCGGTTTTCGACAGCGCCCCCGTACTCGTCGCTGCGGTGGTTGCTGGCGGGGTTGAGGAACTGGTTGATCAGGTAGCCGCTGGCGCAGTGCAGTTCGACGCCATCGCTGCCGGCGGCGATCGCGTTGCGCGCGGCCCGGGCATATTCGGCGAGGATACCGGCGAATTCGGCGGTTTCGATCGCGCGCGGCATCGCGGTGGCCACGGGCACGCCGTCGGGGCCGGGCACCTTGTCGGGGCAGGGGACCGCCGAAGGGGCGATCACGTCGGCAGCGAAGCCGCGATTGGCAGGCACGACGACGCGGCCACAATGCATGAGCTGGACGACGACCTTGCCGCCGGCGCCGTGCACGGCATCGGCCACGGCGCGCCAGCCTTCGACCTGCTCGGCGCTGTGCAGTCCTGGCGTGCGCCAGTACCCCTTGCCGGTGGCGCTCGGCTGTGCTCCCTCGGTGATGATCAGCCCGGCGCCGGCGCGCTGGGCATAATACTGTGCCATCAATGCTGTCGGCACGTCGCCCGGTCCGGCGCGATCGCGCGTCATCGGCGCCATCACCACGCGGTTGGCGAGTTCGAGGTCGCCCAGGCGAACGGGAGAGAAAAGGCTGCTGGACATTCGATTTCCGTTTATGAAAAGTCAGATTGACCGATGTTTGCGTTATACAATATGGATTAAATTACGCAATACAAGGAGAGGCGGGATGAACTACGGATTTGACGGCAAGGTGGCGCTGGTCACCGGCGCCAGCGGCGGCATCGGCCGTGCCACCGCGCTCGCGTTCGCCGCTTCGGGCGCGGCGGTGCTGGTCTCGGACGTCAACGACGACGGCGGCGAGGAGACAGTGGCCCGGATCGCCGCCGCGGGGGGGCGCGCCGCGTACCAGCGCTGCAACGTGGCCGACGCGGGCGAGGTCAAGGCGCTGGTGGCGCGCGCGGTGGCCGAATTCGGCCGGCTCGATTTCGCGCACAATAACGCTGGCATCAATGTCATGGGCGCCGACGAGTATCAGGACGAGGTGTGGGACCGCAGCGTCGCCATCAACCTCTCGGGCGTGATGTATTGCATGCGCGAGGAAGCCGAGGTGATGTTGGCGCAGGGCGGCGGCGCGATCGTCAACACCGCCTCGATCAACGGGCTGGTCGGCAACGGCGCGCAGCCCGCCTACACCGCCACCAAGCATGGCGTGGTCGGTTTGACCCGCCATGGCGCGCTGCGCTGGGCCAAGGCCGGCATTCGCGTCAACGCGGTGTGCCCGGGGGTGATCGAGACGCCGATGACCGCGCCGCTGGTGGCCAACCCCGACATGCGCAAGCTTCTCGATTCGTTGACGCCGATGGGGCGGATGGGCCGGGCCGAGGAAATCGCCGCTGCCGTGCTGTGGCTGTGTTCCGAGCAGGCAAGCTTCGTCACCGGTCACCCGCTGGTGGTGGACGGTGGTTCGACGGCGACCTGAATCCTGCCGGGCGGGTCAGTCGCGCTTGATGGTGCCGCCGTTGACGTGCCAGACCTGCCCATTGACCCATTCGCCGTCGTCGGAGGCCAGGAAGGCGACGGCGGCGGCAATGTCGTCGGGCTTGCCGAGCCGGGTGTGCGGCACCGACTTCAGGGCCGTCGCCTGATAGTCCTCGGTGAGGTGCTGGGCGACCGCTTCGGTGAGTACCACGCCCGGGCACACGCCATTGGCGCGGATGCCCTGTTTGCCCCATTTCTGGGCGACGTGGCGGACCAGCGCGTGGATCGCGTTCTTGGTCATCGGGTAGGCGACCTGCCAGGCGGCGCCGCCTGCGGCCGCGCCCGACGAGGTATAGATCATGGCCCCGCCGCCGCGTTCCAGCATCACCGGCAGCGCCGCCTGGGTGGCGAGGAAGTGGCTCTTGGTGTTGATCGCGAAGCTTTTTTCGAGCACCTCGATCGGGCAGTTGAGCGCATCGATGTCACCCTCGGTGCCGCCGGCGAGGTTGGAATGGTAGAAGTCCAGCCCGCCGAACGCGTCGCGCGCGGCCTGGACGATGGCGGCCTGCGATTCGGCATTGGTGCCGTCGAGCGCGACGGCGATCGCCTTGCCGCCCCGCGCGACGATGTCGGCGGCGACTTCCTGGGCAAGGTCCACCAGCATGTCGCCGATCACCACGTGCGCGCCTTCGCTCGCCAGTCGCCGCGCGGTGGCGGCGCCGATGCCGCGCGCCCCGCCCGCGATGATGCCGACTTTGCCTGTCAAACCGCGCATTTTGCTCTCCATACCGGCATTGCGTTTTTCAATTGCATCATTAATACGCAAACATTGGAAAATAGCAACATTATAACCGCAATATGCGGAAATATGGCGAGGTGAAAATGGCGGGGAGGCTGGCTGGGCGCACGGCGGTGATAACCGGGGCCGGCGCGGGGATCGGACGCGGCATTGCCCGCCGCTTTGCCGCCGAGGGCGCCAGCGTAATCGTTGCCGAGTACGACGTCGAGAGCGGTGGCGCCTGCGCGGACGAGATCGTGGCGGCGGGCGGCAAGGCGCGGTTTGTCGCGGTGGACGTGGCCGAGCGCGCGTCGGTGGCGGCGATGATGGCGCAGGCCGGGCCGGTGGATATTGTCGTCAACAATGCCTGGCGCAGCCAGGGCATCGCCCGGATCGAGCGCAAGGACGACGCGATGTTCGACGCCTCGCTGCGGGTGGCGCTGTTCGCCGCGAAATGGACGATGGAAGCGGCGCTGCCGCACATGCGGGCGCAAGGCTGGGGGCGCGTGGTCAACCTGGCCTCGCTCAACGGCGTCAACGCGCACATGGGCAGCGCCGACTACAACGTCGCCAAGGAAGCCTTGCGCGCCTACACCCGCACCGCCGCGCGCGAATGGGCGGGCTGGGGCATCTGCTGCAACCTGATCTGCCCGGCGGCGCTGGCCGCTTCGACCCGGCGGGTGATGGCGCAGCAGCCGGGCATGATCGAGCGCATCGAGCGCGCGAACCCGATGGGACGGATGGGCGATCCCGAGACCGACATCGCCCCGGTGGCGGTGTTCCTGGCCAGCGACGACGCGCGCTACCTAACCGGCAACACCCTGTTCGTCGACGGCGGTGGCCACATCAACGGCGTCGCCTGGGCGCCCGAGCTCGACTGACCGATCAGACCGCCGGCCGCCGGCTGGCCCACGGCGCGGCGCGTGCGAGCTGGCCGGCCAGGCGGAACAGCAGGTCCTCCAGGCCATAACGGCCCAGGAATTGCACGCCGATCGGCAGCCCGGCCTTCGACATTGCCAGCGGCACCGACATGCCGGGTTGGCCGGTCATGTTGGCCACCTGGGTGAAAGCGGCGAACTGGGCGGTGCGCTGGCCCCAGGCGTCGAAGCTGCAATCCGGCGTCAGGTTGATCCGGCCGAGTTCGAGCGGTGGGGCAGCCATAGTGGGGCTCAGGATCACGTCATAGCGAGCCATGAAATCGGCCATTGTGCTGGCAGCGTTCTGGAAGACGACGTTGGCGCGCGCGCTGTCCATGGCAGAGAAGTGCTTGCCATATTCGACGAAGCCCAGCGAGATCGGTTCGAGCGTCTGCGCCGGA
>JAGWVC010000049.1 GCA_018971065.1 Sphingomonadales bacterium
GGCCGAAGTCGGCGATGCGGTCATGCAGCACCCGGGTCAGGAAGAACGCGGCGCGGCAGTTGTTGTCGAACACGGTGTCATAGAACGCCTCGTCGGCATCCAGGATCGTGCCGTAATCGCCGCCGCCGATGTTGTTGATCAGGATGTCGATCCGCCCCGGCAATCCGCGTGCCGCCAGCCCGGCGTCCAGCGCATCGCGCAGCGCTTCCGCCTCGGCCTGGCCCTTAAGCTTGGCCTGCACCGCGAAGGCCTGCCCGCCGGCCGCCTCGATCATGGCAACCGTGGCGGCCGCCGCTTCGGCGTTGCCGGCATAGTTCACCGCTACCAGCGCCCCCTGCGATGCCAGTTTCAGCGCGATCGACCGCCCCAGCCCCCGGCTTGCGCCGGTAACCAGTGCCACCTTGCCGGCCAGTTCCATGCTTCTCTCCCGTTCGTGCCGCGCCATCCTGCGCATTGCCGGCCGCTATGCAACCGCCAAACCGGCGCGCGAATGCCCGTGCGGGAGTTACTGCTTGCCGTTCACCGAGAACGTGCCCGAAACGCGCCCGCCCGGCCCGGAATCGGTGACGACGTTGCGGCTGGCCAGGTCGATCACCATGCGGCCGCTGTGCTGCACATCGCCACCACCGCGATCCAGCAGCACGTTGCCTACCACGGTGATGATCCGCTTGTTGAAATCATAGACGGCCACATCACCGCGCGCCGATTCGCTGCCGCGCTTCACGAACACGCCGCCCACCGCGTCCAGCCGCTGGATCTTCAGCGAACCCTCGTTGGTGTACGACACCGTGGTGCGCGGCGCGGTCAGGGTCATGTCGCCCTGCCTGATTTCGACGTTGCCCGAAAGCACCACGCGGCTGGCCTTGTCCTGCAGCTCGATGCGATCGGCCGAATAGTTGACCGGGGCGTTGCTGTCGTGCCCGGCAAAGCCCTGCGCGCCCAGCCCTTCCAGCGCGACGATCCCCGCCAGCGCGGCCACGAAGCCGCCGATTGCGAAACGCAGCGAACGGGAGAGGGCAGGGGTCATTTCGGCATCCTCATCTGGCCGGGCACCATGCGTAGCCGGGCATGGCCATCCAGCGTCACCGTGCGGTTGGCAAGGTCGGCGTTCAGGCGATCGGCGGAAAACGTGCCGCTGGGCACTTGCCCCGAAACCCCGCCGGCGCCCGACGCCTTGCGCGTCTTCAAATCGATGCCGACATTGCGCGTCGTCATCCGGTAGCCGTCGGCGGCGCTGAAATCGAGCTGGCCATCGACCATCACCCGGTCGGCGTCGAGGTCGTACCGCCCCGCCTTCGCCGCCACCTGCGCCGGGCCGTCGCTTAGCTGGATCTGCGCCTTCAGGTCCTGCATGTCCACTTGCGGAATGCGCGCAGAACGCTGCACCGCGCTGCCCGCCGTCACCTCGAAGGCGCGGCCCTGGTTGTCCGCCCCGCGATACATCGCGTTGGACACCCGCAGCCGCTCCCGGACGATCGCCACCTTGTTGCGATCCAGCAGGAACGAAACCTCGCTGCGCGGAAACAGCGGCGAAACCAGCATCACCGCCACCACCACACCCACGCCCATCGGCAGCGCGGCGTTCAGGAAATGCACCATGCGATCATGCGCGCCACCCGGCGCGGCAAACTGCTGGCGCTCGCTGCGAAGCCTGTCAGCCTGCAGGGTCATGGCTCAGCTCACGCTGCCTCGTGGCTGAAGATGTCGTGCTCGGGCCATCCGGCAAGGTCCAGCGCGGCGCGATGCGGCAGGAAATCGAAGCAGGCCTGCGCCATTTCGGTCCGCCCCTCGCGCGCCAGCCGCTCGGCCAGGATCACCTGCGCGGCGTGCAGGTAGCGCACGTCGGACGCGGCATATTCCTTCTGCGCGTCGGACAGTTCAGCCCCGCCCCAATCGCTGGATTGCTGCACCTTCGACAGTTCCTTGCCCAGCAGCTCGCGCACCAGATCCTTCAGGCCATGCCGGTCGGTATAAGTGCGCACCAGCTTGCTGGCGATCTTGGTGCAGAACACCGGCGCCGCCACCACGCCCAGGTAGTGGCTGATCGCCGCCAGGTCGAACCGCGCGAAGTGATACAGCTTCACGCGCGCCGGATCGGCCAGCACCGCCTTCAGGTTCGGCGCGGCATAGTCCGAACCGGGCTTGAAGCGGACAAGATGCTCATCCCCCCGCCCGTCCGAAATCTGCACCAGGCACAACCGGTCACGCGGGGTTATCAGCCCCATCGTCTCGGTGTCGACGGCAACCGGTCCCTCGGCGAGCACGCCTTCGGGGAGATCTTCTTCGTGGAGATAGACAGCCATTGCCAGCGTGCTTAGGCGCATCGGGGCAGGGTGAAAACCCCCGGAATCCTGAAAGATCGCATATGGCCCAGGAAGACGCTCTCCCCGAATCGTGGCGCCCGGCGCTCGGCGCGGTGCTTGCCACCCCCGAATCGCGCCGGCTCGGCGGGTTTCTCAAGGCCGAGGAAGCCGCCGGCAAGCGCGTGTTCCCGCCGCGCGGCACCCGTCTCGCCGCGCTGGCGCTGACCCCGCTGGACCAGGTCAAGGTCGTGATCCTGGGGCAGGACCCCTACCACGGTGCCGGGCAGGCGCACGGGCTGTGCTTCTCGGTGCAGCCGGGGGTGAAGACCCCGCCCAGCCTGGTCAACATCTACAAGGAACTCCACGCCGATCTCGGCCTGCCGATCCCGGCGCACGGCCATCTCGAAAACTGGGCGCGGCAGGGTGTGCTGCTGCTCAACAACGCGCTGACGGTCGAGGAAGCCCGCGCCGGCAGCCACCAGAACCGGGGCTGGGAAGCGATCACCGATGCCGCCGTCGCCGCCGTCGCGGCCAAACCGGAACCGTGCGTGTTCCTGCTGTGGGGCAGCCACGCGCGAAAGAAGGCCGAGCGTGTGCCCGGCCTGATGCAGAGCCACCATCTGGTGCTGACGGCACCGCATCCCAGCCCGCTTTCGGCTTATGCCGGCTTCTTCGGCAGCCGCCCGTTCAGCCAGGCCAACGCCTTTCTGGAAGCGCGGGGCCGGGGCGCGATTGACTGGCGCCTGTGAAAAGGGGGCGTCCTGCGCCCCCTTTTCGCATCCTCAGCGGTTCCAGCAACGGCGCATCCGGTGGCCGTGATGCCAGGTCACCTTGCAGACCTGCCGATGGTTCCAGCCGCGATGCCAGCCGCGATCGTGCATCCGCATGTCGCCCCCCATATGATCGCGCCCCATGTTGTCGCCCCTGTGATCGACCATGCGCTCGTCGCGCTGGATCACACGGGTGGTGCCGTCGGGACGATCGACGCGGGTGGTTTCGTGGACGCCGCCCATCGGGCCGACGTGCGTGGTGGTGGTGCGCACCGCGCCGTTCGGCGCCACGTGCTGTTCCTGGGTGGTCATCTGGGCGGTGGCGACGCCACCAAGGCCCAATGCCGCCACTGCGGCCAGCAGGGTCAGTCGCTTCATGTTCAGGCTCCTCGTGCAGGTCTCGTGGGAGCGAGGGTTGCGTCCTGTGGCGCACGCAACCCGGCGCTGTTCCCATAAGCCCTCACACGGCAAGTTGTTCCGCAGTGGCGCCTTTGCCGTGGCGCCGGCATTTCGCCGGTCGGCAAATTTGTCCTATCCTACAAGCCCCTCCGGCTGGCATCCTGCACGTCTCCACGGGGACAGGGGAAACACCATGCACATCATCGATCTGCAAAAGGCCATCGGCGCCGGCGCCGACGGCATCTGGGGTGAAAAGTCGCGCCAGGCGCTGCTCAACGCCTTCACCAACGCCGCGCCGGCGCCACTCGGCAATGCGGATGCCAAGGCTTTCGCCAAACGCCTCGGCGTCTCGGTCAGGCAACTGGCCGCGGTCGCCACCGTCGAAAGTGCCGGCGGCGGGTTCGACAAGGCGGGCCGGCCGAAAGTGCTGTTCGAACGCCACAAGTTCCACGGCTTCACCGGCGGCAAGTACTCCATCTGCGATTTCAGCAACCCCCAGCGCGGCGGCTACGAGGTCAGCAGTTGGGACAAGCTGTGCGGCGCCATCGTCACCGGTGAGGTCGATGCCGCGTTCATGTCGTGCTCGTGGGGCAAGTTCCAGGTGCTCGGCCAGTACTGGTCGGACTTCCACTACGAATCGCCGTTCCAGCTCGCGTTCTCGCAGGTCGCCTCGGAATCGGCGCAGTACGAACTGCTGTGCCGCTACGTCGAATTCTTCCGCCTGCAGGACGAGATGGCGGCGATGACCACTGACCCCGAAACCTGCCGCGCCTTCGCCAAGGCCTACAACGGCCCCGGTTATCGCGATTTCGATTACCACACCAAGCTGGCCAAGGCGATCAAGGCGGGGAAGTAGGTGAAGGAAAGGGAGAAAGCAGGGGGAATCATTCCCCCTGCACCCCCGTCAACTTTGCGTCGCTGGCGCCGTCATCGTCGTGCATTCCGGCGAAGCCGGCCAGATGAATAGCGGCTTCGCCGCAAGTGATGCCGATGTCCTAGTGCGCGACACAAAGAGGCTTGGGAGCGCGAGGGGGTAACCCCCTCGCACCTTCCCTTTTCTTCAAATGCGCAGCACCCGAACCAACCGCTCAGCGCGGCAGTTCGCTCACCCCCATCAGCGCCTCGTCGACCGCGCGCGCGCACTGGCGGCCTTCGCGGATCGCCCAGACGACCAGCGATTGCCCGCGCCGCATGTCGCCGCACGCGAAGATCTGCGCGTCACTGGTCTGGTACTGGTTGGTGTCGGCCTTGACGTTGCCGCGCGCATCCAGTTCGACGCCCGACTGGTTGACCATGCCGGCCTTGCGCGGGCCGGTGAAGCCCATCGCCAGCAGGATCAGGTCGGCCTTCAGCGTGAATTCGCTGCCGGGCACTTCCTGCATCTTGCCGCCGACCCATTCGACGCGCACGCATTCGAGGCCGGTGACATCCCCCCCATTGCCTTCGTCGCCGCCGACGACGCGCTTGGTCAGCACCGCGAAATCGCGCTCGCATCCTTCCTCGTGGCTGGACGAGGTGCGCAGCTTCAGCGGCCAGTTCGGCCAGGTCAGCGCCTTGTCTTCCTTCTCGGGCGGCTTCGGCATGATCTCGAGCTGCACGACGCTGGCCGCGCCCTGGCGGTTCGAGGTGCCGACGCAGTCCGATCCGGTGTCGCCACCGCCGATGACCAGCACGTGCTTGCCGGTGGCCAGCAGCGATCCGCGTGGCGCGGCGCGCAGTTCGTCGTCACCGGCGTTGCGCTTGTTCTGCTGGGTCAGGAATTCCATCGCCAGCCGCACGCCGGGCAGTTCGGCGCCCGGAATCTCCAGCTTGCGGGCTTCTTCGGCGCCGCCAGCCATGACCACCGCGTCGAAGTTTTCCTTCAGGCTCGCCACCGAGACCGTCACGCCCACTTCGGTGCCGGTGCGGAAGGTGACGCCTTCGGCCTCCATCTGCACCGCGCGGCGGTTGATCAGGTGCTTTTCCATCTTGAAGTCGGGAATGCCGTAACGCAGCAGCCCGCCAACGCGGTCATGCTTCTCGAACACCGTCACCGCGTGGCCGGCGCGCGCCAGTTGCTGCGCGCAGGCCAGGCCCGACGGCCCGGCGCCGACCACGGCCACCGACTTGCCGGTCTGCTTCGTCGGCACCTGCGGCACGATCCAGCCTTCCTGCCAGCCCTTGTCGACGATCGCGCATTCGATCGACTTGATCGTCACCGGCTGGTCCTGGATGTTCAGCGTGCACGCCGCCTCGCACGGGGCGGGGCAGATGCGGCCGGTGAACTCGGGGAAGTTGTTGGTGGAATGCAGCACTTCCAGCGCCGCCTTCCAGTTCCCCTCATACGTCAGGTGGTTCCAGTCGGGGATGATGTTGTTCACCGGACAGCCGTTATGGCAGTACGGAATCCCGCAGTTCATGCAGCGCGATGCCTGGCCCTTCAGGGCCGCCTCGCTGTGCGGGATGACGAACTCCTTGTAGTGGCCCAGCCGCTCCTTCGGGTCCGCATACGTGCGGTCCTGGCGGTCGAGTTCGAGGAAGCCGGTTTCCTTGCCCATCGTAATTCAGTCCCGTCTTATTCGGCAGCGACCGTGGCGGCTTCAAGCCGCTCGGCTTCCAGTTGCTTCAGCGCGCGGGCATAGTCGCCCGGCATGACCTTGACGAACTTGCCCAGCGCGGCGTCGAAGTCGTCCAGCAGCGCCCGCGCCCGTTTCGATCCGGTGTGCAGGTGGTGCCGTTCCAGCAGCACGCGCAGGCGCTCGGCATCGTGGCGCAGCATGTCACCCATGCCGGCGTCATAAGCCGACACGGTGCGCTGCTGCGGACGGCCGGCGCCGTCTTCCTCGTCGCGCTCGGCCGAAATCGGCAGCAGGTCCACCTGCGCCTTGTTGGCCAGCGTGGCGAACTGCCCGTCCTCGTCATAGACATAGGCAACGCCGCCCGACATGCCCGCCGCGAAGTTCCGCCCGGTCTTGCCCAGCACCACGACCACGCCGCCGGTCATGTACTCGCAGCCATGGTCGCCGGTGCCCTCGACCACCGCGACGGCGCCCGAGTTGCGCACCGCGAAGCGTTCGCCGGCCACGCCGTTGAAGAACGCCTCGCCGGCAATCGCGCCGTACAGGACGGTGTTGCCGACGATGATGTTCTGCGTCGGCTCGCGGTTCACATGCCCCGGCTGGCGGACGATGACGCGGCCGCCCGAAAGCCCCTTGCCCACATAGTCGTTGGCATCGCCGGTCAGGTCCAGCGTCACGCCATGCGCCAGGAACGCGCCGAACGACTGCCCGGCCACG
This sequence comes from Sphingomonadales bacterium, assembly GCA_018971065.1. Next base: position 6,748 of record JAGWVC010000049.1, read on the forward strand.
CCGGTCAGGCGCACGCTGATGGTGTTGTCGGGCAGGCCGGCATGGCCATAACGCTTGGCGACTTCGCCCGAAAGCATCGCGCCCACCGTGCGGTTGACGTTGATCACCTTGCGCTCGATCACCACCGGCTGGCGGTTTTCCAGCGCGTCGGTGGCCGCCGCGATCAGGTCGTTGTCCAGCGCCGCGTCCAGCCCGTGATCCTGCGTGCCGCTCCAGTTCAGGCTGGGGCTGTTGCCCGCCGGCACCTGGTACAGCAGCTTCGACAGGTCGATGCCGCGCGCCTTCCAGTGATCGATCGCGCTGCGCATATCCAGCTTGTCCACCCGGCCGACCATCTCGGCCACGGTGCGGAAGCCCAGCTCGGCCATGATCGCCCGCAGTTCCTCGGCTACGAAGAAGAAGTAGTTGATCACATGCTCGGGCTGGCCGGTGAAGCGCGCGCGCAGCACCGGGTCCTGCGTGGCCACGCCCACCGGGCAGGTGTTCAGGTGGCATTTGCGCATCATGATGCAGCCGGCCGCGATCAGCGGCGCGGTGGCAAAGCCGAACTCGTCCGCGCCCAGCAGCGCGGCAATCGCCACGTCGCGCCCGGTGCGGATGCCGCCATCGGCCTGCACCGCGATGCGGCTGCGCAGGTTGTTCAGCAGCAGCGTCTGCTGGGTCTCGGCCAGGCCGATTTCCCACGGGCTGCCCGCGTGCGTCAGGCTGGTCAGCGGTGAAGCGCCGGTGCCGCCCTCATAGCCCGAGATCGTCACATGGTCGGCACGCGCCTTCGACACGCCCGCGGCCACCGTGCCCACGCCCACTTCCGACACCAGCTTGACCGAGATGCGGGCCTTCTGGTTGACGTTCTTGAGGTCGTGGATCAGCTGCGCCAGATCCTCGATCGAGTAGATGTCGTGGTGCGGCGGCGGCGAGATCAGGCCCACGCCCGGGGTCGAATGCCGGGTCTTGCCGATGGTCTTGTCCACCTTGTCGCCCGGCAACTGCCCGCCTTCACCGGGCTTCGCGCCCTGCGCCATCTTGATCTGGATGTCGTCGGCATTGACCAGGTACTCGGTGGTCACGCCGAACCGGCCCGAAGCGACCTGCTTGATCGACGAGCGCATCGAATCGCCGTTCGCCATCGGCTTGAACCGCGCCGGGTCCTCGCCGCCTTCGCCGGTGTTCGACTTGCCGCCGATGCGGTTCATCGCCACGGCCAGCGTGGTGTGCGCCTCCCACGAGATCGAGCCATAGCTCATCGCGCCGGTGGCGAAGCGCTTGACGATCTCGCTGGCCGGTTCGACCTCGGAAACGTCCAGCGGATGCTCGGCATTGCGGAATTCCATCAGCCCACGGATCGTCAGCATCCGCGCCGACTGGTCGTTGATGGTGGCCGCGAATTCCTTGTACTTGTCGGGCATGTTGCCGCGCACCGCGTGCTGCAGCGCCGCGATGTTCTGCGCGGTCCAGGCATGTTCCTCGCCGCGCAGGCGCAGGCCGTACATGCCGCCCACGTCCAGCATCTCGCGATAGATCGGGTTGTCGCCATAGGCGGCCGCGTGCCGGCGCACCGTCTCCTCGGCCACTTCGGCGATGCCCACGCCCTCGATCGTCGTCGCGGTGCCGCTGAAGTACTTGTCCACGAATGCGGACGACAGCCCGATCGCGTCGAAGATCTGCGCGCCGCAGTACGACTGGTACGTGCTGATGCCCATCTTGGACATCACCTTCAGCACGCCCTTGCCGATCGCCTTGATGTAGTTCTTCTGAACCTCATAGGCCTTCAGCGGCAGTTCCTTGGCAACGCGGATGTCCTCCAGCGTCTCGAAGGCGACGTAAGGATTGATCGCCTCGGCGCCATAGCCGGCCAGCACGCAGAAGTGATGCACCTCGCGCGCCTCGCCGGTTTCCACCACCAGCCCGGTCTGCATCCGCAGGCCCTGGCGGACCAGGTGATGATGCACGGCGGCGGTGGCCAGCAGCGCCGGCATGGCGATGCGGTCCGGCCCCTGTGCGCGGTCCGACAGGATCAGGATGGTGTGGTCGGCCAGCACCGCTTCGGTCGCCGCCCAGCACATTTCCTTGATCGCCATCTCCAGCCCGGCGGCGCCGGCCTTGGCGTCCCAGGTGATGTCGATCGTCGCGGTGCGGAACGCGCCGTCGAGCGACGCTTCCACCGAGCGGATCTTGGCAATGTCCTCGTTGGTCAGGATCGGCTGATCGACTTCCAGCCGCTTGTGGCTGCCGGCATCGCGGCCCAGCAGGTTCGGGCGCGGGCCGATCATGCTGACCAGGCTCATCACCAGTTCCTCGCGGATCGGATCGATCGGCGGGTTGGTCACTTGCGCGAAGTTCTGCTTGAAATAGTCGTACAGCAGGCGCGACCGGTTCGACAGCACCGCGATCGGGGTGTCGGTGCCCATTGAGCCCAGCGGATCGTCGCCCACCTTGGCCATCGGCTCCAGGAAGCGCGAAAGGTCCTCCTGGGTATAGCCGAATGCCTGCTGGCGATCGAGCAGGCTGGTCGTCTCCACTGGCAGTTGCGCCGCCTCGGTCTCGACGAGGTCGAGGTCTTTCAGCTTGTACTGCGCCGCCGAAAGCCATTCCTCGTAAGGCTCGGCCTTGGCCAGATCGGCCTTGATTTCCTCGTCCTCGATGATGCGGCCCTGATCGAAGTCGATCAGCAGCATCTTGCCCGGCTGCAGGCGCCACTTGCGGACGATATTGTCTTCCTTGATCGGCAGCACGCCGCTCTCGGACGCCATGATCACCAGATCGCTGTCGGTCACGCAGAAGCGGGCCGGGCGCAGGCCGTTGCGGTCCAGCGTCGCGCCGATCTGGCGGCCATCGGTGAACGCCACCGCGGCGGGGCCGTCCCACGGCTCCATCAGCGCGGCGTGGTATTCATAGAACGCGCGGCGCTTGGCATCCATCAGCGGGTTGCCGGCCCAGGCCTCGGGCACCAGCATCATCACCGCGTGCGCAAGGCTGTAGCCACCGGCCAGCAGCAGTTCCAGCGCGTTGTCGAGGCACGCCGTGTCCGACTGGCCATGCGGGATCAGCGGCCACATCTTGTCGAGATCGGGGCCCAGCAGCTCCGATTCCATCGTGCGGCGGCGCGCGTTCATCCAGTTGACGTTGCCGCGCACGGTGTTGATCTCGCCGTTGTGGGCGATGAACCGGAACGGGTGCGCCAGCTTCCAACTGGGGAAGGTGTTGGTGCTGAAACGCTGGTGCACCAGCCCCAGCGCCGAAACGCAGTCCTCGTCGCGCAGGTCGTCATAGAAGCCGCCCACCTGCGTCGCCAGCAGCAGCCCCTTGTAGACGATGGTCCGCGTGCTGAAGCTGGGCATGTACAGCGAGGTCAGCCCCGGCAGCCCGTGCTTTTCGGCCAGCGCCGCCAGCGGGTTCTGGGTCTGCTTGCGGATCGCCAGGATCTTGCGCTCGAACGCGTTCTGGTCCGCGCAGTTGTCACCCCGGCCGATGAAGCACTGGCGGATCACCGGCATCGATTCGAGCACGGTCTTGCCCAGGCCCTCGGTGGTCACCGGCACGTCGCGCCAGCCGATCAGCTTCTGGCCTTCCTTGGCGATGAACTTCTCGAACGCCGAGACCACGAAATCGCGGCTGGCCTCATCGCGCGGCAGGAAGCACATCGCCACGGCATAGTCGCCCGGCTGCGGCAGGTTCACGCCGTCCTTCGCCGCCCAGGCGCGGAACAACTGGTCAGGCAACTGGATCAGGATGCCGGCGCCATCGCCCAGCAACGGGTCGGCACCGACCGCGCCGCGATGGTCCAGATTTTTCAGAATCTCCAGCGCCTGGCTAACGATCGCATGGCTCTTGGCGCCCTTGATATGGGCAACGAAGCCCACACCGCACGCGTCATGCTCATTACGCCCATCATAAAGGCCCTGGGGCTTCGGCAATCCCATCAATGTCAGTCCCGCATCACGAAAGGCGCCGGGAAACCGGCCCCTTTCCGTCCAAACCCGTCACATGTGAAACGCGAATCGCCTGCCTAGGCTGGCAGCCCATATTCACGCACATTGCCCAATGGCGACAGGACGCGGATTTTGCAACCGCGAATGGCGGCATACGCACCCGCCGGCGTGGCAGATGCGTAAGGAAATGCGCTATTCCGGCAGTTTGGCAGGCCGATTATTGCCGCAAATGCGGTGTCGGCTCAGCCCTGGCGCAGCGTTGCCAGCGCCTCGCGCAGCGCCGCGATGGTTGCGTCGGGGTTGCCGCCGGGCAATGCCGGGGCGGGTTCGGCGGGGCCAAGGGCAGCGGAAGCGGCCACCTTTCCGTCGCGTTCGCCCAGCGCCATCGCCAGCCGTTCGATCAGTTCGACATGGCTCAGCGCCGAAGGGTGCGCCTGGGCAATGCGCTCGGCGGTGTTGCGCCACGCATCGGGATAGGCCGGATCGGCCACGGCCGGGGTTGCTGCGGCGGCCGGGATCGGTTCGGGTGCGATAGCGGGAACCGCTTCCGCTTCCGGCTCGGGCGCCATCACGGGTTCGGGCGCCGATTCCGGCACCACCACCGCCAGCGTTTCGCGGGCCTCGGCAGTCACTGGCGCGGGCTCACGCAGCCACTCGGGCAGTGGCGGGTCTTCGGCAACCGGCGCTTCGGCAGGGTCGGCATCCTCGCCGAACCGCCAGCCCGTTGCCGGCTCTGCCGCCATCAGCGGCGCGCCCAGCTCGTCATGCACCGAAATCGGCCGGCGGGCCGGGGCGTCGGGATGGGCGTCGCGGGCGCGGACCTTGTAGCTGTCATACGGGTTTTCCGCAGGCGCATGGTCAGGCTCGGCCCGCACCACGCCGCCCCGCGCCCCGGCCACCAGCCTGGCGACGAAGCGGCCGATTCCCGCTCCCACCAGCCCGAACGCCAGCGCGATCAGCAGCCGCGCCACGTGGCCCAGCGGTGGCGCGGCGGCGGGCACCAGCCGGTCGAACCCGCTGGCCAGCACCATTTGCTCGAACAGGCTGGTGCGCACCGCCAGCGTCGAAAGCCCGAACAGCGCGCCGAACCACAGCGCCACCAGCGGCGGAAACAGACGGTGGCTGGTCAGCGAGCGCTGCGGGCGCATTCGGTCGGCGGGTTGTTGCACGGACGGTTCCTGGTCGCTGTTTTCGGCCGGGAACGGTTGCCCTGTCAGGCAGCCACCCCCAGCATGTCAGCCCCATTTCCTAACAGCTTTTGGTAAACGCCGCGATAACGCTCGGCATTCCGCCGCCAATCATGGTTAATGGCAACGTGCGCCTTGCCGGCCTCGCGCCGGATGTCCCAGTTCGACCGGTCGGACAGCAGCCGCGCCAGCGCCGCGGCACAGGCCGCCGGGTCATCGGGCGCGAACAGCGTGCCGGTCAGCCCGTCGGTCATCAGTTCGCGGTGCCCGCCCACGTCGCTGGCCGCCACCAGCTTGCCCTCGGCCATCGCCTCCAGCGGCTTCAGCGGCGTGACCAGGTCAGTCAACCGGCTGCGCTTGCGCGGATAGGCGGCAATGTCGGTCAGCGCGTAATAGCGCTCCACCTCGCTGTGCGGCACGCGGCCGACGAACACGATCGCGTCTTTCGCCGGGCTGGCCTCGGCCTGCGCGCGCAGCGCCGCCTCGCGCGGACCGCCGCCCACCAGCAGCAGCCGCGCATCGGGGTGAACCGCGCACAGCATCGGCATCGCCGCGATCAGGTCGTCCAGGCCCTCGTAGTCATAGAAACTGCCGATGAAGCCGATCACCGGACAGGGCGCGTCATTCGGCCCCAGCCCCAGTTGCAGCGCCAGCGCCTCGTCGCGCGGCGGCGATTTTCCGAACAGCGACAGGTCCACGCCGTTCATCATCACCGTGATCCGGTCGGACGGCGTCCCGCGCGCGATCAGGTCGCCGCGCAGCCCCTCGCAGATCGTCACGATCGCGTCGGCGCCGGCCACCACCCGGTTCTCCAGCCCGCGCGTCAGTTGATACTTGATCGAACCCTCGCGCCCGGTGCCGTTGCCCACGGCCGCATCCTCCCAGAACGCGCGGATTTCATAGACCACGGGAATCCCCAGCCGCTTGCCGGCCTTCACCGCCGCCATCCCGCACAGCGCCGGCGAATGCGCGTGCAGCACATCGGGCCGCCATTCGCGCGCCAGCGCCTCGATGCCTTCGGCCAGCCGGCTGATCTCGCGCCATTCGCGAACCCCCGGCGGTCCCCCGGCTTGCCCGCGCACGCGGTGGAATTGCAGCCCTTCGGCCACTTCGGCATCCGGTCCTTCGGCATAATGGCGCAGGCCGGTGATGCCGCGCACCTCCAGCCCCATCGCCTCCTGCGATTTCAGGATCGCACGCGTGCGAAAGGTGTAGCCGCTATGCAGCGGCAGCGAATGGTCCAGGACATGAAGAACGCTCGTCATGCCCCGAATTCCTAGCTCCGAAGGCTTAACGTCGCGTCAACCGATCGCTGCTAAGCCCCGATGTGAAGTTGGCCGAACCCTGCCGCCGCCCGCGATTCCCGCGTGGGCAACCGGGGTGGGCCGGCCGGCCGGAGGCAAGACCGCATGATCGACTATTTCGCTATGGGCATCACTCACGCGCTGCTGCTGCTGGCGGCATGGCGGATGCTGAACCGCGCCGATCTCGACCGCAGCGATGTTGCCGAAGGCACGCCGATGCACGGCGTCCACCGGCGCCTCCACATCCAGGCCGCCCACGCCGAAACGGGGGCCGCCGACCATGTTTGATCTCGCGCTCACCGGGTTCCTGGCCCTGTTCCTGGCGCTCGGCATTCGCCGGCCGTTCCTCTGGGTACTGGCCTATCTCTATGTCGATATCGTCTCTCCGCAAAAGATCAGCATGGGGTTGCTCACCTCGATTCCCGTCTCGCTGATCGCGTTCTGCCTCGCGGTGTTCGGCTGGTTCTTCCTCGACAAGAAGGAAGGCACCCGCGTCAACTTCCGCCAGGGGCTGATCCTCGCGCTGCTCGCCTATTGCGGGCTGACCACCACCACCGCCGATTTCCCCGAATTCGCCGTGCTCAAATGGGCGTGGGTGTGGAAGGCGCTGGTCTTCGCGATGTTCCTGCCGCTCACCTTGCGCACCCGCCTGCGCATCGAGGGCGCCGCGCTGACGATGGTGCTGTCGATTGCCGCGATCATCATCGGCGGCTCGATCAAGACGCTGGTCACCGGCGGCGGCTACGGCTCGCTGTCGCTGCTCGTCAACGACAACACCGGTCTGTTCGAAGGCTCGACCATCTCGTGCGTCGCGGTCGCGATCATTCCGCTGATCCTGTGGCTGTCGCGGCACAGCACGCTGTTCCCGACCGACTCGCGCGTCCGCCTGTTTTGCTATGCCCTAGTCTTCGCCTGCCTGATGATTCCCATCGGCACCCAGGCGCGCACCGGCCTGATCTGCGCCGGCCTGCTGGCGATCCTGATGCTGCGCTCGGTGAAGAACAAGGCGGTTTACCTGCTGGGGTTGCCGGTGGTGCTGCTGCTGGCGGTGCCGTTGCTGCCCAGCGCCTTCACCAACCGCATGGACACCATCCAGAACCACGATTCGGACGAATCGGCTTCCACCCGCGTCGCCGTGTGGCAATGGACGCTCGGCTATGCGGCCGATCACCCGCTGGGCGGCGGCTTCGATTCCTATCGCGGCAACAAGATCAAGATCGCCACCAGCCGCGCCGACAAGAATCAGGAAGGCAATGTCACCTCGGTCGTCGTCAACGAGACCGAAGATGCCGCCCGCGCCTTCCACTCGGCCTACTTCGAGATGCTGGGCGAGCAGGGCTGGCCCGGGCTGTTCATGTGGCTCGCGCTGCAGATCACCGGCATCACCCAGCTCGAATGGGTGATCCGTCGCCTGCGCCGCGAAAAGGATGCCGGCAGCCAGAGCGACTATGATCTGGCCAAGGCACTGCAGCAGGCCCACTTCGTCTACCTCGCGGGTGCCCTGTTCGTCGGCCTTGCCTACCAGCCGTTCATCTACATGCTGATCGGGCTGCAGATCGGCCTTGTCGAGCAGGTTCGCCGCCGCCAGCGCCCGACCCGGTCGCTGGCCAAGGGGCTGGTCCAGCCGGCTGCACCCCTGCCGGCCGCATGACCGTCGCTTCCGCAGGTGCGTCGCCGTCCCGCGACGCGCCCGGCGGCCACGGTGCCGCCGTTCCGATCCAGGGCGGCCATCTCGACGCGCTGACCGGCATTCGCGGCATCGCGGCATGGAGCGTGGTGATCTATCACCTCCGCACCGCGCTGACGCATCAGTTGCCCGACTGGCTGATGCATGTCCTCGCCAAGGGCTACCTCGCCGTCGACATGTTCTTCATGCTGTCCGGCTTCGTCATCTGGTACAATTACGCCGGCAAGCTGGAGACCGGCGGCTGGGATGCGGTTCCCAGGTTCTGGTGGCGGCGCCTGGCCCGCATCTGGCCGCTGCACGGGCTGGTCCTGGCCGGATTTGCGGTGTTTGCACTTGCCATCGCCCTGCGCGGACGCCCGCTTGCCGACTATCCGCTGGCACAGCTGCCGCTGCAACTGCTGCTGCTGCAGAACTGGGGGCTTACCTCGGAACTCGCGTGGAACGTGCCGTCGTGGTCGATCTCCACCGAGATGGCGGCCTATGTGTTCTTCCCGCTGATCGCGCTGCGCAGCCGCTGGCAGGAACTGGCGCCGCCCGCACTGCTGTTGCGCACGGCCATCGCGCTGATCCTGCTGGCCGCCATGTTCCTGCCGCTGGGCGGCATCGGCGTAAATCTCGCGCAGATGGGCCTGTGGCGCTGCCTGGTCGAGTTCGGCCTCGGCAATCTGCTGTGCCTGCTGTGGTCGCACTGGCGAACCCATCCGAATACCGCGTGGCTGTCCGGCCTGGCCTGCAGCGCCGCAGTGGCCGCCGGCATCGGCTTCGCCTTGCCCGAAGTGACTTGGGTGCCGGTTGCTTTCTTCACCGGCCTGCTGGCGCTTGCCACCGGGAAAGGGCCCATCGTCCGGCTACTGGCCGCGACCCCGCTGCGGACATTGGGCGAGATTTCCTATTCCACCTATCTTGCCCACTATCTGCTGTTCATCCTGTTCAAGATCGTCGCCGCCGATGCGCAGGCGCAGATCACTCTGCCGGCATTGGCGGTGTTCGTCGCGCTGCTGCTGGCGGTCTCGGTCGCGCTCTACCAACTGGTGGAACGGCCCGCGCAGGCGTGGATGACCGCCCGGCCACCGCAGCGCCTGATCCCCGCGCTGGCATGAACACCTGAACAATTGCCGCCGACCTTGGGCGGCGTCATGCTACCGCTTGGGTTGGTCGTATTCCCCGAGTCGTCAGGTGCTCCCACCTGACTTGGAAATGCTCCAATAAGCCCCCCTTAACCGGTCGCTGCTATGCCCACGCCCATGCAGGAACCCACGCACCCGATCGTCCCCGCAGCCGTTGCCCCGGCGCGCATCCTCGTCATCTTCGGCACCCGCCCGGAAGCGATCAAGCTGTTCCCGGTGATCAAGGCGCTGCAGGCTGACGATCGCTTCGAACCGGTGGTCTGCGTCTCGGCCCAGCATCGCGGCCTGCTCGACCAGGTGATGGAAATCGCCGGCATCGTCCCTGACCACGATCTTGACCTTATGCGCCCCGACCAGTCGCTCGACGCGCTGACCGCCGCGCTGATCGTCGAACTCGGCAAGGTCATGGATGCCACCCGCCCGGATCGCGTCATCGTCCAGGGCGATACCGCCACCGCCATGTCGGGCGCGCTGGCGGCCTACTATCGCAAGCTGCCGGTCGATCATGTCGAAGCCGGCCTGCGCAGCGGCAACATCTATCACCCCTGGCCCGAAGAGGTGAACCGCAAGGTCATCGGCGCCATCGCCAGCCTGCACTTCGCCCCCACCGAAACCAGCGCCGCCGCACTGCTGCGCGAAAACGTCGATCCCGCCCGCATCCACGTCACCGGCAACACCGTGATCGACGCGCTGCACTGGGTTACCGACCGCATCGCCGCCGACGCCCGCCTTGCCGCCGGCCTCGATGATCTCGCCGCCCGCTTCGCCGGCAAGCGGATCATCGGTGTCACCAGCCACCGCCGCGAGAATTTCGGCGGCGGGCTGGAAAGCATCGCCGAAGCCGTCCGCCAGATTGCCCAGCGCGATGACGTGGCGGTGATCTTCCCGGTCCACCCCAATCCCAACGTCCGCAAGGTCATGGACGATGCGCTGGCTGGCCTCGCCAACGTCGCGATGATCGAACCGCTGGACTATCCGCATTTTGCCCGCCTGCTGGGCATGGTCGAGATCATGCTGACCGATTCGGGCGGCGTCCAGGAAGAGGCGCCCGCGCTGGGCAAGCCGGTGCTGGTCATGCGCGAGACCACCGAGCGTCCCGAAGGCGTCGAAGCCGGCACGGCCAAGCTCGTCGGCACCGATGTCGGCACCATCGTTTCCGAAATTTTCAGGCTTCTCGACGATAAGGCTTCCTACGAGGCAATGGCGCGCGCCCACAACCCGTTCGGGGATGGGCACACTTCGCGCCGTATCGTGGAGTTGCTGGCAAATGAAATCCGAGCAGAAGCCTGATGTCTGTGTTGTAGGTCTTGGCTATATCGGTCTGCCGACCGCCGCCGTCATCGCCCGCTCGGGCTGCAAGGTGCTGGGCATCGATGTCAGCGCCCACGTGGTCGATACGATCAACCGTGGCGAAATCCATATCGAGGAAGTCGATCTCGACGGCCTCGTCCACGGTGTCGTCGCGCGCGGCCTGCTGTCCGCATCGCTCGAAGTGAAACCGGCCGACGTCTTCGTCATCGCCGTGCCCACCCCGTTCGACAAGGACCACCAGCCCGACATCTCGTATGTTCTCGCCGCCGGCCGCTCGGTCGCGCCGCACCTCAAGGCGGGCGACATCGTCATCCTCGAATCGACCAGCCCGGTCGGCACCACCGAAGCCCTGCGCGACATGATCGCCCAGATGCGCCCTGACCTGAAAATGCCGGGCCTGTGCCGCGAAACCCCGGATGTCTCGATCGCCTACTGCCCGGAACGCGTCCTGCCCGGCAAGATCCTCGAAGAACTCACCAACAACGATCGCTCGATCGGCGGCATCACGCCCCGGTGCGCCCGCAAGGCGCTGCAGTTCTACCGCATCTTCGTGCGCGGCACCTGCATCGCCACCGATGCGCGTTCGGCCGAGATGACCAAGCTGGTCGAAAACGCCTACCGCGACGTCAACATCGCTTTCGCCAATGAACTGTCGATCGTGGCGGACAAGATGGGCCTCGACGTCTGGGAAGTCATCAAGCTCGCCAACCGCCATCCGCGCGTCAACATCCTGTCGCCCGGCCCCGGCGTCGGCGGCCACTGCATCGCGGTCGATCCGTGGTTCATCGTCGCCAGCGCGCCGCAGCACACCCCGCTGATCCGCACCGCGCGCGGCGTCAACGACGGCAAGATCCACCACGTCATCGCCCAGGCCAGCGCGATGTGCGAGGCCAACCCCGATGCGAAAATCGCCTGCCTCGGCCTGGCGTTCAAGGCCAACATCGACGACTTGCGCGAAAGCCCCGCCCGCCTCGTCGCCGCCACCCTGGCGCGCAAGTTCGGCGATCGCGTCAGCATCGTCGAACCCTACATCGGCCAGCTCCCCCGTGAATTCGAGGACACCGGTGCGGTCCAGATCGATCTCGATACCGCGCTGGAAGATTGCGACCTGCTGATCGCGCTGGTCGATCACGACGCGTTCAAGGCCGTCCCCCTGGCGGAACGCGCCGCGAAGATCGTCTACGACACCCGCGGCATCTGGCCCGACCAGCCCAAGGCCGCCCCCGAGGAATACGCCCCCAACCTGCGCCTGGCAGGCTGATTTCTCCCTCTCCCTAGCGTGGGAAGGGAGCAATTTTCGCGACCCGGCAGAATGAACCGGAGTGAGCGGGGGGCGACATCCTTCCGCTCCACTGGACATGCCGCACTTGCGTTGTGATACCTCATGTGGTATCAAATATCCGATGAGCAGAGCGGACAAGCTTCTCGCGTCGATGCGTCGCAACCCTGCCGCCGACTGGACGATCGAGGATGTCCGCAAGGTCTGCGAAGCGCTCGGTTGGCAGTGCCTTCCACCCACCGGCGGTGGCTCGCATTGGAAGGTGGCGGTGCCAGGGAATGAGGCAATCCTCACCGTTCCCGCAAAGCGCCCGATCAAGCCGATCTATATCCGCAAGTTGATGGACTTCGTGAAAGCAGCAGAAAATGGCCCGCAAGCAGACTGAACCCGCCTTCGCTTACGCCATCATGGTCGAACCCCTGGCCGAAGCCGACGGCGGTGGCTGGGTTGCCACGGTTCCCGCACTCCCCGGCTGTACCGGTGACGGCGATTCGCCGGAATCGGCTCTGGCTGATGCGGAATCCGCCATCGCCGAATGGCAGGCTGCCGCCCGGGAACTGGGCCGGGCCATTCCGGGCCCTGCGGCGCCCGGCCAGTGGCGCCAACGCGTCCCGCGCTCGCTGCATGAAAAGCTCAAGATCATAGCGGCCCGAGAGGGCGTTTCGCTGAACACCTATGTTGCCGGCGTCCTTGCCGAAGCCGCCGCCCGCATCGGCTGACGGGAGCAACCCATGCCAGCCGAGCCCACCGCCATCGCCGCCCGCGAAGCCGAAATCTTCAGCCGTCCCCAGCGCATCCTCCCGCCCGAAAACCTCAGCGACGAGCACCGCGCCCTCGCCATGCCCCCCGCCGGCCACGGGCGCGGCACCATGTCGCCCAACTTCGCGGTCATGCTGCACTCGCCGGAACTCGCCATCGCTTTCAAGGCGCTCGGCAGCTACTACCTCAACCACGGCCAACTGCCGTTCCGCGAACGCGAGCTCATCATCCTGCGCATGGCGTGGCTGTGCCAGTCGCCATTCGAGTGGGGCGAACATGTCCGCATTGGCCACAAGGTCGGCCTCACCACCGACGAAGTCGAACGCCTCACCCTCGGCAGCACCGCCCCCGGCTGGTCCGAAGCCGACCATGCGCTCGTCCGCGCCGTCGAGGAGATGCACGCCAACGCGATGATCGCGGCCGAGACCTGGGACACCCTTGCCGCCCACTTCACCCCGCCGCAACTGATCGAAATCCCGCTGCTGGCCGGGCAATACCAGGGCCTTGCCTATTTCCTGAACTCGATCGGCATCACCCCGCTCGAAGGCAACGATGGCCTCGCTGCGCGATAGGGCCGCCCGATAGGAAAAGGGCGCGAAAGCCGAAGCCCCCGCGCCCTCCTTCGCTGCGCGCGGCGGCTGGGTCGCAAAGCCGCCGCGCCTCGGGAACTCACGCGGTCAGAAGCTGACCGTCGCCGTGGCATAGACCTGGCGCGGGTTGCCCCAGTACGTGGTCAGCACGCCTTCCTTGCCCAGCGACGGCTTGAACGGCACCAGCAGCGCGCCCGATGCCAGGTTGGTCGGGTCCGCCGCGCCATAGATATAGCCCGAGGTCTTGTAGCGCTTGTCGGTCAGGTTCTTGCCGAACACCCCCAGCGAGAACCGCCGGTCGTTCGAATGCCACACCAGGCTGGCATCGACCAACTGGTAGGCCGGCTGGTCCAGGTTGGCGTTGGGAATCTCGAACTGGTAGGTCGTGCTCTTGAACGACATGCCCACGGTCAGGTCGAACGTGCCCGGCTGCGCCTTCAGCGTATAGGTCGCGCTGGCATTGCCCGACCATGCCGGCGTGTTCTGCACCTTGCGGAAGGCCGCAACGTCGGTCGGCACGGCATTGATGTTGGTGATGTACTTCAGGAACTTGGCGTCGATATAGCCCAGCGATCCCGCCAGCGTGATCGGCCCCAGATGCGCGCTGCCTTCGGCCTCGAAGCCCTGCATCCGCGCCTTGCCGGCGTTGGACACCACCCCGCAGAAGCTGGGCAGCCCCGCCACCGTGCAGGCCACCGAGCCGGGGATCTGCACGTCGGTATAATCCATGCGGAACGCCGCCAGGTTCAGGTTGACGTGCCGGTCCAGCAGCCGGGTCTTGAAGCCCAGTTCCCAACTGTTCACCTGCTCGGGCCGGAAGCTCAGATAATCGCCCTGGCTTACCCCCGCCGGCGCATTGACACCCACCCCGCGCGGATCGAACCCGCCGCCCTTGAACCCTTGCGAGAACGAGGCATAGACCGTGTTGTCGCTGTTCGGCTTCCAGGTCAGCGACACGCGCGGCGTGAACTTGCGGAACGTCGCGTCGCCACGGAAGTTCGTGCTGGCCCCGCCGAACGCCACCCCGGCCCCGCCGAACACCGGCGAGCCGCCGCCCAGGTAGTTCTGCCGCAGGATGTAGGCGAAGCGCTTGTCCCAGGTATAGCGCCCGCCCGCCTCGATGGTGAACTGGTCGGTCAGGTCATAGCTGGCGTTGGCAAACCCGGCCAGCGTATCGGTGCGGATATCGGCCTGGGTGAACGCGGTCAGCCCGTTCAGCGTCGTGAACAGCCGCACGTCGAACTGGGTGCCGGCGGTGGCGTGCAGGTAATAGAACCCGGCCATCGCGTGCAGCGGTCCCTTGTCGTACAGCACCTGCCCTTCCTGGCTGATCTGCCGGTTGCGATAATAGGCCGGCACGTCGACATCGACCAGCGCCGAGGCATCGAAGTCGATCGGCGAGGCCGAATCGTCCTTGCGATAGGCGGTGATCGACCGCAGCGTCACCACGCTCGACGGATGCGCCTCGATGAACAGCGAGGTGCCCCAGGCCTTCACGTCCTGCTTGGGCGAGGCCAGCCCGCCCTGCGTGTCATAGACATTGGCCAGCACCGGGTTGCCTGAAAGCTGGCCCGGAATCTCGCGATGGCCGCCGCGCGCGTTCGACGTGTCGTGGGTGTAGTCGGCGGAAATCCGCACGAACACCTTGTCGCCGTGCAATTCCACCGTGCTGCGCCCGGCCCAGATAGACTTGTTGTAGTTGTCCAGCCCCGTGGTCAGGTTGGTGCCGAACCCGCCGCGCGTCAACCGTGCCAGCGAACTGCCGACGCGAATCAGCCCGTCGCTGGTCAGCGGGGCGCTGGCGGTGATCACGCCGTCGGCCTGGTCATACGAACCATAGGTGCCGCGCAGCGAGACATGCGCCTTGTCGTCCAGCTTCTTCGTCACGTACTTGATCGCGCCGCCGATGGTGTTGCGGCCATAGAGCGTGCCCTGCGGCCCGCGCAGCACCTCGATCCGCTCGACGTCATAGATGTCCAGCACCGCCGCCTGCGGCCGGTTCAGGTACACGTCGTCAAGGTACAGGCCCACGCCCTGCTCGAAGCCCGAGACCGGGTCCTGCTGGCCCACGCCGCGAATGAAGGCGGACAGTGTCGAGTTGGTGCCGCGCGACGGCTCCAGCGTCACGTTCGGCACCGCATCGGCGATCTCGGTGATGTCCACCGCACCGCTGCTGGCCAGCGCCTCGCCCGAAATCGCGGTGATCGCGATCGGCACGCTGACCAGCGATTCCTCGCGGCGGCGGGCGGTCACGACGATCTCGCCGGTATCGGGCGAAGCGCCGGCGGGCGCCGCCTGCGCGAAAGCGGTGTCGGTCAGCGCGCCGGTCGCGGCCGTGGCCAGCAGGCAGGCGATGACGGTGCGGTGCGAAGTGAAGCGGGCCATGAGAAAACTCCTCCCCCGGCGCATCATGGCCGGTATGGAACGCTCAATATTGAAAGTTGAACCACCTTTCAACTTTGGATTTGCGCGATCACGCAAAATGCGCTTAAGACCGTGGCGGGATGGCAACACAGGAAGAACCGGAACGGGGGGCCAGCCCCGGCAAGCAGCCACGCACCGCGCGCGGCCTCGCCACCTTGCGCAAGCTGCTTGACGCCGCCGCCGCCGAATTCGCCGAACGCGGTTTTCACGAAGCCTCGATCAGCGGCATCACCCGCCGTGCCGGCACCGCGGTGGGCAGCTTCTACACCTATTTCGACAGCAAGGACGCGATCTTCTCGGCGCTTGTCCAGGACATGAGCCAGCAGGTCGCGAAAGCCGCCGCCGCCGCAATTCCCCCCGGCGCCACCGGCATCCCGCGTGAGCGCGAGGCACTGGCCGCATTCCTCGGCTTCGCGCGCCAGCACAAGGAAATCTACCGCATCATCGACGAGGCCGAGTTCGCCGACCCGGCCTCGTATCGCGCCCACTACGAAGGCACCGCCGCGCGCATCACCCAGCGGCTCGAACAGGGCGTGGCCGAAGGCGCGCTGCGACCCGGCGATGCCGAAGTCCGCGCCTGGGCGATCATGGGCATGAACGTATTCCTGGGCCTGCGCTTCGGCGTCTGGGCCGAAGACCGCCCGATCGACGAGATCGTCGCCGAAACCGAAGCCCTGCTTCGCAGCGGCATGGGGGCCTGAGGCCTAACTCAAATCCCCGCGTACCACTGATACCCGGCCACATCCTCCCAGTAGCCGCCCTTGCCGCCATAAAGTCCGGTCAGGCTGTCGCGCACCTCCACGCGCATCACGTACTTCGCCTGCTTGTAACCAAGCTGCCGCTCCACCCTGAGCCGCACCGGCGCGCCGTGCTGCGCTTCCAGCGGTGCATCGTTCATCCGCCACGCCAGGATCGTCTGGGGGTGGAACGCGTCCACCAGATCGATCGATTCGTAATACGGCGTCCCGCTGAAATCGTCGGCGCAATGCAGCACCACATAGCGCGCCGCCGGCATCAGCCCGGCCGTCGCCAAGATCGGCCCCAACTGTGGCCCCTGCCACTTGCCGATCGCGCTCCACCCCTCCACGCAATCGTGCCGGGTGATCTGCGTGCGCTGCGGCATCGCCTGCAACGCGGAGAGCGGCAGGGCCAGCGGCCGATGCACCAGCCCGCCCACCTGCAGTGCCCAGCGCGAGAACCCCTCGGCCAGATGCTGCCGCCACGCCGGATCGCCCGCCTCGGTGTTGCCGTTGGCGCGAAACTGCGGCGACATCTGGCCCGTGCCATATTCGCGCGCCAGTGCATGGCGCCCCAGCAGCCGCTGCACGCGCTGATGTACGCCGCCCAGTCCGGCCAGCCCCTCGCGCACTTGCGGCAGGTCGTTCACCCGGTCGCACCCCGCCACCAGCAGGCCCGCTCCCACACCGATCAGTCCGCGCCGCGTGATCATGCCCGCACCCGCCACCAGCCGGTCACCATCGCCCGCATCTCGCGCACCGGCCCGGCCAGCACCACCATGACGATATGCACCACGAAGAATCCGCTCAGCCCGAACGCGCACAGGAAATGCACCGACCGCGCCGATTGCCGCCCGCCGAACACTCCGGTCAGCCACGGCCAGGCCGCATCCATTCCCGGCGCCATCGCCAGCCCCGTCACCACCACCAGCGGCAACAGCACCAGCAGCACCGCCAGATAAGCCAGCTTCTGCAACACGTTGTAGCGCAGGCCGCTGCCGAACCGCAGCCGCAGATGGTCCCATAAGTCTCGCGCCACATGTCCCGGCTTCCACTCGCCATCACGCAGCAGCAGGTCGCGGCGCAAATGCCCGTTCCACGCCGACCACGCCAGATACCACGCCAGCAGCCCCACCAGCACCGGCGCCAGCCCCAGATGCCACAGTCGCGCATCGGCCAGGTTGTAGGTGGAAGGGATTGTCGCCCACCCCGGAAACGCCAAGGCAACCGCCGCGCCATCGGCCCCGGTCGAAACCCCCAGCACCCCCGTGGTGTCGATCACCCGGCCGGCAAACGAAACCGCTCCACGATCACCGATCGCGCCGATCTCCAGCCACGGCGTATCGAAGTTCGCGCCATATTCGCCCCAGTACAAGCGCGGGTGGGCGTTGAAAATCATCAGCCCGCTCATCAGCATCAGCGCCAGCACCGCCGCGTTGGCCCAGTGCCACAGCCGGGTGGACAGCCGATGCCGCCTAACCCATTCGCCACGCGCAGCCGGTTCCGTCATGCCCGCGATGCTACGCGCGATCCTAGCGCGCGTGAAGCCCCCGGGGATCGTTGCCCAGCGGCAGGCGGATCGAATTCTGGATCATCGCCACCAGCAGGTATTGCCCCACCAGTGCCGGGAATTCCAGCAACTGCGCCTCGTCCCAGCTTTCCGCCAGCACCGCCCAGGTTGCGTCGGAAATCATCGTGTCGCCGTGCAGTTCATCGACGGCCCGGACAATGGCGCGGTGATGGTGGCTCCACCCGTCGGCGTCAGGACCGGCGATCACCCGCTCGACGTCGGCCTCGGTCCAGCCGCAGGTCTTGGCGATGGCCGCGTGCTCACTCCATTCATAGGGCGCGCCCGCCCGCCACGCCATGCGCAGCACCGCCAGCTCGCGCTCCTTCACCGGGATCACGCCGCGAAAGAACGTGATCCCCGTTTCCATCTGCTGGCGGAACAGTGCCGGATGCTTGATCAGGATCGCGAAATAGGGCGCCAGCGTGTCGGGAACGCCAATCCCCAGCGCGCCGAACACCTGCTCGCAGATCGCCTGCGCCTCGGCCGGAAACTGCGCGCGCGGCAATTGCGCGATGCGTTCGGGCGCGCCGTTCACCTGCTGCTGGCGGGCCTCGGCCTCGGCCGGGGTCATCACCTTCACCGGGCCGCTCATCGATAGGTCAGCCCGGGGTTGTCCTCGGCCAGCGTGATGCGCAGCGAATTCTGCACGAACGCGGTGGCGACATACTGCCCCACCATCATCGGAAATTCGAACAGTTGCTGCTCGTCCCAGCGTTCGGCCAGCCTTGCCCAGGTCGCGTCGGAAATCATCTGGTTGCCCAGCAGTTCCTCCACGCCCAGCAGGATCGCGCGCTCATGCTCATTCCAGTCCGGCGCCGACGAACCGACGATCAGCGCCTCGATCTCGGCGTCGGTGATGCCATAGCGCTTGCCGATATCGACATGCTCGCCCCACTCATACGGCGCGCGCAGCAGCCAGCCGATCCGCAGCACCGCCAACTCGCGTTCGCGCGGCGGCAGCGTGCCCTTGAAGATCGTCGTGCCCATCTGCATCTGCGCGCGAAACAGCGCCGGATGCTTCAACGCCGTGCGCATGTAGCCGGGGATGACCGAATCCGATTCCTTGCCGGTCGAACTGCGGATCGCGCGGATGATCTCGCGCGCCTCGCCGTCGATGTCGTCCAGCTTCAGTTCGGCAATCCGCTGCGGCTTGCCGGAAATATCGGCCTCGCGCGCCGCCAGCGCCTCCGCCGAATATGCCCCGGCCTCCGAAATCAGCGATGCCGCCATGCCCGTGCTCCCATCAGATTTGAACACAAGCATAGCGGGGGAGGGGGACGCCGCAAGCGCGGCGGCGATGTTACTTCGCGGCCGCCTCGCGCTGCTTCGATCGCACGTACTGGCGCAGCGCCTCGATCTGCGGCTTCCCGAAGAACGCGAAGCGCGGCATCCCCTTCTCGATCAGCGCGCCGTCATGCACCACCGTATAGAACGCCTGCGCGTCCAGCGGAATCGGTGATTCGCGCAAGTCCGGCGCCGGACCGCCGGCGCTGACCAGTCCCTTGCCGTGGCAGGCGCCGCACGCCATGAACATCGCCTTGCCCATCGCGATCGCCGCCGGGTCCAGCTTCTCGTCGGGGTTGTCCACCGCTGCCACCTTCATCGTCGGCTGGGCCAGCTCGGGCATCGCCGCCTTCCCGTCCAACGCGAACGTGAACAGCCGGCGCGGCATCTGGTACTTCCAGCCGACGATCGCGGTGCCGCCCAGCGCCGCCACCGACCCGCCATAGCCGGCCAGGATCGAGACATACTGCTTGCCGTCCGCCGCCCAAACCGCCGGCGCCGCGATGATTCCCATGCCCAGGTACTGCTTCCACAGTTCCTTGCCGTCGCGCGCGTCATAGGCGTGGAAGAAGCCGTCGGCGGTGCCCTGGAACACCACGTTGCCCGCCGTCACGGCGGTGCCGCCGTTGAACAGCGTCGCGTCCGCCACCTTCCAGCGTACCTTGGCGGTCACCGGGTCATAGGCCACCAGCGTGCCCTTGCCGTCGCCCGGCTCGGCGACCGTGTCGCCGACGACCAGCCCGCCCACCTTCATCTCGTCGCCCTTCGGCTTGCCCCGCGAATAGAGCGTGCCCTGCTGCATGGTGGGCACATAGACCAGCCCGGTGGCGGGGCTGTAGGCCATGCGCGCCCACGAATGCGCGCCGCCGCCAAACGGGTAGATCACCCGGGCGCCCTGCTCGTAGCGGATGCCCTTCAGCTCCACCGGCCGCCCGGTCTTCATGTCGATATGGTCGGCCCAGGTCTGCTTGGCGATCTGCCCGGCCGAGATCGGCTTGCCGGTGACGCGATCGAGCACATAGAAGAAGCCGTTCTTCGGGGCCTGCATCAGCACCTTGCGGTCCTTGCCGCCGATCTTCAGTGTCGCCAGCATGATCTGCTGGGTGGCGTCATAGTCCCAGGCGTCGCGCGGGTTTTCCTGATAGTGCCACACATACTTGCCGGTGTTCACGTCCAGCGCGATGATCGACGAGGTATAGAGGTTGTCGCCGCCGCTGCTGTCGCGCGCGTCGGGGTCATAGTCATAGGCGTTGCCGGTGCCGACATAGACCCGGCCCAGTTCCTCGTCCCAGGTCATCGAATCCCACGGGCCGCCGCCGCCGCCGTTCGGCCCCAGCATGCTCATCTTCTTGTAGAACCCCGGCGCCCAGGTCTTGGCCGCCGCCACCAGCGCCGGGTTGTCCTTGTCGCCCGCCGGATCGCCGGGCACCACATAGGTCTTCCACGCCTGCTTGCCGGTGTTCACGTCATAGGCCGAGACAAAGCCGCGCTGGCCGAAATCGCCGCCGGCATTGCCGATGATCACCTTGTCGCCGATCACGCGCGGCGCGCCGGTCACGGTCTGCATCCCCTTGGGATCGGTGCTTTCCGCCTCCCACAGCTTGGCGCCGGTGGCGGCGTCCAGCGCAAACACCCGCCCGTCCAGCGCGGTCGAAAACAGCTTGCCGTTCGCATAGACCGCGCCGCGATTGGCGCTGAAGCCATAGTTCATCTTGAACGGATTGTGCTCCCACACCTTCGGCTGGAACTTCCACTTCAGTGCCCCGGTCCGCGCATCCACCGCATAGACGTCGGCATAGGCGCCGGTGAAATAGAGCGTGCCGTTCACCACCACCGGCGAAGCCTGCAGCGTTGCCTCGCCCGGCAGGTCCAGATGCCACGCCAGCCCCAGCCGCGCGGCATTGCCGGTGTCGATCTGCGCCAGCCGCGAGAACCCGGTCTCGGCGCTGTCGCCGTTCACCCCGTGCCACTCATCGCCGCTGCCCACGGGTTTCACCGGCGCGGCGGCCGAAAGATACCCCGCGCCCAGCGCCAAAGCCGCAGCGCCCAGCGCCAGCCATCCCGTCGTCCGCTTCACACCCACTCTCCCGAAAATCAAACCCGCGTGCCGGCAATCTTCGACGAGCCGAACATGCCCATCTTCACCTTGCCGGAAATCTCGTCACCCTCGACCACCAGGTCATACTTCAGCGTGATCTTCATCGGCTTCTCGACCTTCAGGTCGAACTTCAGCCGATTGCCCTCGACGGTGCCGGT
>JAGWVC010000050.1 GCA_018971065.1 Sphingomonadales bacterium
CGGCTCGTCGATCAACTGCAGGAAGTTGCGCGCGCCATCGCGCACGGGCTTGGGCAGCACCGCCTTGTACGCCATCGCCGCCGGCCGGAACACGAAGCGGTCGATCGGCCGGTTGATCGCATAGAACACGCGGTTGATCGGTTGCAGCGGATCGGTCTCGCCGGGCACGCGGGGCACCACGTCATCCAGCGCGGGTGTGGTGGGGGCTGGCGCAGCGGCGGGCGCAACCGGCGTGGGCACCACGATCGCGGGAGCCGTTGGCGCCGCCACAGCCTCGGCAGGCGCTGCCGCAGGCGTCGGTGTCGCCGGATCGGCCGGCGCAGGCAGCGTAACCGCCATCTGCAAGGCAAGATAGGCCCCCAGCATCACCGCACTCCCGTGAAATCGGCGAATCGTCCCGTCACCGCCCCGCTTGCGGATAGCGCCGCGCACACGCCGGGATCAAGCAGCGCCGCCAATTCGTCACCATATCGATAGCCCGGCGCGCTGCCGGGATAGTCCCCGGTTGCCGGATGCGCATAGATTTCGCTCAAGCCGTCGGGCAGCGCCGCGATCGCCGCCGCCATCGCGGCGGCATCGAAATGCCCGCTGGCGGCAAGCCCGAATACGGTATCGTTCACCAGCAGGCCCTGCCGTCGCCAGCCGCGCCCCAGCACCCCCGCCCACCATGCCAGCACGCCGCCGCCCGGCTCGCGCGGCATCCGCATAGCGTTCAGCCCATGCCGGCGCCCCGCGTCGCGGATTGCTGCCGCAATCACCGGATGCAGGTGGAAATGCTTGTGCGCGTTGGCATGGTCCAGCGCCAGCCCGGTTGCCGCGAACGCCGCGAACTGCGCCGCCACTTCGGCGCGCATCTGTGCCCGCGCCGCCGGAACGAACGCCACCAGCAATGCCGTTGCCAGCATCGATTCGCGAAACCGGCCGTCCGCGCTCACCAGCCAGGAAACCCGCGCCGGCGGCAGCACGGGAACACCGTCGCACAGCACCACGTGCAGGCCCACGCCCAGCGCGGGCAGCCGCCGCGCCCGTGCCACCGCATCGTCGCACGCCGCGCCGCCGACCATCAGGCTGGCCGCCGTCAGGATGCCCTCGACGTGTGCCCGCTCCACCGCCTCGTTCACGGCCGGGGCGGCGCCGAAATCGTCGGCTGTCACCACCACGCGCCGTGCCGGCGTCGCGGTCCTGCCCCCGGTCAAGGCGAAGGGAACGGTCAGGCGGCTTCCTTGCGGCGGCGCAGGAAGTCGAAGAACTCCACGCCTTCGCGCAGGCGACGCTTCATCATGTCCCAGTCGCGCAGCATTTCGCCCATGATCGCGCCGATCTTGCGCGGGCGGAAGTAGAAGCGGCGATAGAATTCCTCGACCTTGTCGAAGATCACCTCGCGCGAGAGGTGCGGATAGGACAATTGCGCGATCTGGTTGCCGCCGTCGGTCAGCAGGTCGTCGCTGCCGTCGAACCAGCCGTTTTCGGTCGCCTGCTTGTACAGGAACGTGCCGGGATACGGCGCGGCCAGCGACACCTGGATGGTGTGCGGGTTCAGTTCGATCGCATAGCGGATCGATTCCTCGATCGTCTCCAGCGTCTCGCCCGGCAGGCCCAGGATGAAGGTGCCGTGGATGGTCAGCCCCAGCGCGTGCGCATCCTTGGTGAACTGGCGCGCCACCTTGGTCAGCAGGCCCTTCTTGATGTTGTGCAGGATCTGCTGGTTGCCGCTTTCATAGCCCACCAGCAGCACACGGCAGCCGCCCGCCTTCATTGCCGCCAGCACCCGCTGCGGCACGTTGGCCTTGGCGTTGCAGCCCCAGGTGACGGGGAACCCCGGCTTGCCGAAGCCCAGCTTCGCCAGCTCGCCCGACAGCTCGACCACGAAATCGTGCGCGTCGGCCAGGGTGTCGTCGTCGAAGAAGATTTCCTTGATCTCGGGCATTTCCTTGAGGACGTATTTCACCTCCTCGATCACCTTCGCCACGCTGCGATGGCGATAGTTGTGCCCGCTGATCGTCTGCGGCCACAGGCAGAAGGTGCAGCGGCTCTTGCAGCCGCGCCCCGTGTAGAACGACACGTAGGGATGGCGCTGGTAGCCGCCGAAATACTTGGTCAGGTCCAGGTCGCGGCGATAGATCGGGCTGACCATCGGCAGCACGTCCATGTCCTCGATCGGCGCGCGGTCCTTGTTGCGCACGATATTGCCATCGGGCGCCCGATACGTGATGCCGTCCACTTCGGCCAGCGGCTTGCCCTCGGCCAGTTCCACGCAGGTGAAGTCGTATTCCTCGCGGCAGACGAAATCGATGGCCTTGCTGGCCTGAAGGCTTGCCTCGTCCTCGATCATCACCTTGGCGCCGACAAAGCCGACCAGGCAGTTCGGGTTGCGCGCCTTGATCAGCTCGGCGGTCTGCACGTCCTGCCGGAAGCTGGGGGTGGAGGTGTGCAGGAACACCAGCTCGATGCCGTCGAACTCGTGCGCGATGTCGTCCCACGATTGGTCGTGCGCGGGCGCGTCGATCAGCTTCGATCCCGGCACCATCGCCGCCGGCTGGGCGATCCAGGTGGGATACCAGAAGCTCTTCACCTCGCGCTTCATCTGATAGCGGGCGCCGGCGCCGCCGTCATAACCGTCGAACGAGGGGCCTTGCAGGAACAGGGTACGCTTCATGAAATTCGTTGTCCTGTGGGGGAATTAGGGAGCAGGCGCCGGCCGTGAACGGATGCGCCCGTCACCCGCCATTGTAAGGCGATGCCCGCGCCAATCAATCGTTCGCGCGGTCAGGCTGGCGAGAAACACGAAAAAGCCGACGAAATCGGATAGCACAAGATCGATCACCGTGCCACTCGAATGCCCGGCCTGCCGGTCCACCGTCGCCTTTACCAGCCAGCGCGCCGCCAGCGCCGCGCCGATCAGGCCCAGCCCCACCCGCGGCTGGAACAGCGCCGCCAGCACCGCCAGCGGCAGCGCGTGGGTGATCAGCGTGCCGCCGTGGGCAATGCCGACGATGCTGCGCAGCGTCACCGCCCAGCGCAGGTGATGGCGCCACAACGCGCCCCATGTCGGCTCCTCGCACGCGTGCGTCACCAGCATCGGCGGCACCGCGACGCTCAGCCCCGTGTCGCACACCGCCATGCCGATCGCATAATCGTCGGCCAGCACATCGACGAAGCGTTCGAACCCGCCGATCGCGTCCAGCGTCTCGCGGCGCAGCGCGATGGTGGAGCCCATGCACGGCTGCGACAGGCCGAAATGCAGCGCCAGCGTCATGTTCGGCATCATCGCATAGGAAATCGCCGCCGCGCCGATTTCCGACCAGCGCCCGGCATCGCCCCGGCCCAGGTACAGGCACGAGACCACGCCCACCCCCGGCTGGCGCAACGCGCCCAGCACTTTCGGCAGGTAATCCGGCCCCACCGCCATGTCGCTGTCCGACAGCACCAGCAAGGGATGTCTGGCCTGCGGCATCATCGCCACCAGGTTGCCGATCTTGCCGTTTGCCCCGGCGGCGCGCGGCCCCGGCCACAGCGTGATCTCGTCCTGCGCGCGCACCGGCGCCAGCCCGCGCGCCACCGCCAGCGCGGCATCGCCCGGCTGGTTCACGCCGCACAGCATCTGCACCGGCCCGGCATGATCCTGCGTCAGGAACGTGGCCAGGTTTTCCGCCAGCTCCGGCTCCGGCCCGTGCAGCGGCTTCAGCAGCGTTACCGCCGCATGGCCGCGATCCTCGGGGCAGGGGCGGGCAAACCAGCGCCGGAACGTGTGGACCACGATCAGTTGATACACGCTGGCCGCCGCCGCCAGCAGCGCGGTGATCAGGCCCAGGGCATGAATGACCGTTGGGGAAACCATTGCGTCGCGTTCCCTACACCGCTTCCCCGCTCGCGCAAAAGAAACTACTAGCCGTCGCCGTGGATGGGCAGCTTGTCATCGTAACCGGCGTCGCCGGCTTTCTCGGCTCGGCCGTGGCGCGGCTGCTGGCGGCGGAGGGCGCGCGCGTGCGCGGCGTGGTCCGTGCGTCCAGCCCGCGCGCCAACCTTGCCGATTTTCCCGGCGAACTGGCGGAGGCGGACCTGCGCGATCCCGCCGCCGTGGCGCGCGCGTTCACCGGTGAACCGGCCGCCTGCCTCTACCACGTCGCCGCCGACTACCGCATCTGGGCGCGTGACCCGGAAGAGATCGTCCGCAACAACCTGGGCCTCACGCGCACGGTGATGGAAGCTGCGCTGGCCACCGGCATCCCCCGCGTGGTCCACACCAGTTCGGTTGCCACGCTGCTGCCGCTGCACGGTGGCCCGTCCGACGAAACCCGCCCGGCCCGCCCCGAACAGGCGGTTGGCGCCTACAAGCGCAGCAAGGTCGTCGCCGAACGCCTTGTCGAGGACATGGTGTGCACGCGCGGCCTGCCCGCCGTCATCGTCAACCCGTCCACGCCGATCGGCCCGCGCGACGTTCACCCCACCCCCACCGGCCGCATCCTGGTCGAGGCCGCCACTGGCAAGATGCCCGCCTATGTCGATTCGGGGCTGAACCTCGTCCATGTGGATGATGTCGCGCGCGGCCACCTGCTCGCCGCCGCGAAGGGCCGCATCGGTGAGCGTTATGTGCTGGGCGGGCAGGATGTCACGCTGGCGCAGATGCTGGCCGATATTGCCGGCATGGTCGGCCGCAAGCCGCCCACCGTCAGCCTGCCGCGCGCGCCGCTGTTCCCACTGGCTTATGCGGCGGAGGCCTTCGCGCGCCTGACCGGGCGCGAACCGTTCCTCAGCGTCGATTCGCTGCGCATGGCCGCGCATCACATGTACTATTCGTCGGCCAAGGCAGAGGCGGAACTGGGCTACACCCACCGCCCTTATCGCGAAGCCCTTGCCGATGCGCTCGCCTGGTTCCGCGCAGCAGGCCAGATCGATTCCGGGCTCCTCGCATGATCGCGCTCGGCGCCCTCACGGTCGTGATCTGGCTGGCGCTGCTGGCGGCGCGGTTCTGGACCACGGCCGAAAACGACGAAGCCGCCCCCCGCGCCACCCCGCCGCAATGGCCGGCGGTGGTCGCCGTCGTTCCCGCGCGTGACGAGGCCGACGTCATCGCCCGCTCGCTCGCCAGCCTGGCCGCGCAGGACTATCCCGGCGATTTCCGCGTGATCCTGGTGGACGACAACTCCACAGACGGCACCGGCGCCATCGCCCGTCGGCTCGGCTCGCCCCGCATCGAGGTGCGCAGCGGCGCTCCGCTCGCACCGGGCTGGACCGGCAAGCTCTGGGCGCTGTCGCAGGGCATCGCCGCCGCCGGAACGCCCGAATGGCTCTGGCTGACCGACGCCGACATCGAACACGCGCCCGACACGCTGCGCCGCCTGGTCAAGATCGCCCACGGCGGCAATCGCAGGCTGGTCTCGTTCATGGCCCTGCTGCATTGCCGCACCGCGCCCGAACGGCCGCTGGTCCCGGCGTTCATCTATTTCTTCAAGATGCTTTACCCGTTCGGCTGGATCAACAAGACACGCGGATTCATGGCGCGGTGGACCGGCGCCGCCGGCGGCTGCGTGCTGGTCAATCGTGCCGCGCTGGAGGCCGCCGGTGGCGTGGCCGCGATGCGCGGCGCGCTGATCGATGATTGCACGCTGGGCGCGCTGATCAAGCGGCAGGGGCCGATCTGGCTGGGCCTGTCGAAGCGCAGCCGCTCGATCCGCCCTTATGATACGGCGGGGGAGATCGCGGCGATGATTTCCCGCTCCGCCTATGCCCAGCTCCGCTACAATCCGCTGCTGCTGCTGGGCACGGTGCTGGGGCTCGCGCTGGTGTTCATGGCCGCGCCGGCGTTGGCGCTGCTGGGCCACGGCACCGCCCGCCTGCTAGGCGCGCTGGCCTGGGCGATGATGGCGCTGAGCTGGCTGCCGGTGTTGGCCTGGTATCGCCGTTCGCCGCTGTGGGCGCCGCTGCTGCCGCTGGTCGCCGCGTTCTACGGCTGGTGTACCATTGTCTCGGGAATCGCCTTCCATCGCGGCAAGGGTGGCATGTGGAAGGGCCGCGCGCAGGCAATGGCAAAAGCATGAACAGTGCCGCACAACTCGCCTCCGGCAAGGGGCACACGCAAGAGAATTTCCCGGTCGCCTCGTGGCTGGTGCGGCCCGACGCCCGCGCGCCGATCCTTGCCTACTACCGCTTCGCCCGCATCGCCGACGACGTGGCCGACCACGAGACCGCTTTGGCGGAGGAGAAGCTGGCGCTGCTGGCCAACCTGCGCGCGGGCCTGTCCGGCGAAGGCGCGGCCGAGGCGATGGCTCTGGCGCGGGTCGCCCAGGCGCGCGGTATCGATCTCGTCCACGCCCACGACCTGCTCGACGCGTTCACCCGCGACGTCACCCAAACGCGCTATCCCGATTGGGACGACCTGATCGACTATTGCACGAAGTCTGCCATGCCGGTCGGCCGCTTCGTGCTGGACGTCCACGGTGAGGACCGCGCCTTGTGGCCGATGAACGATGCGCTGTGCGCGGCGTTGCAGGTCATCAATCACCTGCAGGATTGCGGCAAGGACTACCACGCGCTGAACCGCGTCTATGTCCCGCAGGACGCACTGGCCGCTGCCGGGGTGCCCACCGAGGCGCTGGGCGCCGCGCGGGCCACGCCCGAACTGCTTGCCGTCATCCACGCCCTGGCCGCGCGCACGCTGGATCTGCTGCGCGAAGCCGTGCCGTTCGCGCGCCATGTCCGCGACCTGCGCCTTTCCGCCGAAGTCGCGGTGATCCAGCGCCTCGCGGTCGATCTCACCGAAGGGCTGATGCGGCGCGACCCGCTCAGCCAGTCCGTCCACCACGGCAAGCTGCGCTCGGGCGCGCTTGCCCTCGGCGCGATCGTGCGCCACGGGCTGGGCCGCATCCTGTCATGAACCAGCCGCTTTCCTCCCCGCTCGACGATCCCGCGCTGCGCGCCAAGGTTGCCGGTTCCTCGTTCTATGCCGGGATGCGCGTGCTGCCCCCGGCCCAGCGCGAGGCGATGTTCGCGATCTATGCGTTCTGCCGCCGGGTGGACGACATTGCCGACGATGACGGCGCCGATCCCGAAACCCGCACCGCCGCGCTTGACCAGTGGCGCACCGATCTTGCCGCACTCTATGCTGGCCGCCACGGCGGCGTGGCGGAAATGCTGCGCGCCGCGGTGAGCCGGTTCGACCTGCAACACGCCGATTTCGTTGCGGTGATCGACGGCATGGCGATGGATGTGGCCGGGCCGATCCGCTGGCCCGACTATGCCACGCTCGACCTCTACTGCGATCGCGTCGCTTCCGCCGTCGGTCGCCTGTCGGTCCATGTGTTCGGCATGGAGCGTGAGCCGGGGCTGGCGCTGGCGCACCACCTCGGTCGCGCGCTGCAATTGACCAACATCCTGCGCGACATCGACGAGGACGCCGCGATCGGCCGCGTCTACCTGCCCGCCGAAGCGCTGGCCGCGGCCGGGATCGCGCCCACCACCCCCGAAGCGCTGGTGGCCGATCCGCGCCTCGACGACGCCGCGCACTGGCTGCTGCCGCACGCCCAGACCCATTATGCCGAAGCCGCGCGCATCCTGGCGGCAAAGCCCCGGGGGCTGCTCACCGCGCCGCGCCTGATGCAGTCCGCCTATGCCCGCGTGCTGGGGAAAATGGTGCGCCAGGGCTGGGCCGCGCCGCGCCGCCGCGTCGGCGTCAACAAGCCGCTGCTGGCGCTGGCGCTGCTGCGCCACATGGTGTTCGGATGACCCTGCGCCGGGTCACCGTTGCCGGCGCAGGGCTGGCGGGCCTGCAGGCCGCGGTCACGCTGGCGCAGGCTGGGGTCGCCGTCACCGTGTCCGACAGTGCCGCGCGCGCCGGTGGCCGCTGCCGTTCCTATCGCGACGCCATGCTTGGCCTCACCATCGACAACGGCAACCATCTCGTCCTTTCGGGCAACCGCGCCGTCGCCGCGTTCCGCGAAACGATCGGCGCAGACGAGCCGCTGGCCGGGCCGGATCATGCCGCGTTCGTGTTCATGGACCTTGCCAGCGGCGAACGCTGGACGGTCACGCTGTCCGACGGTCGCATTCCGTGGTGGCTGTTCAACGGCGGCCGCCGCGTGCCGCACACCTCGCCGCGCGATTATGCGCCGCTGCTGAGGCTGCTGAAGGGCGGCCACCGCCGCATCGACGCGCTCATCCCGCCCGAAGGCCCGGTGTGGCATCGCCTGCTGCGCCCTGTTCTGCTGGCCGCGCTCAACACCGAGCCTGCGGAAGCCAGCGCCGAACTGGCCGCCAACGTGCTGGCCGAATCGGTCATGCTCGGCGGCCGCGCCTCGATCCCGCGCATCGCCGTGCCCACGCTGGCCGCCGCCTTCATCGATCCGGCGGTGGGCTGGCTGGCGCGTAACGGCGTGCCGCTGGCCACCGGCCGCCGCCTGCGCGCGCTGGCCACCGATGGCGCCCGCGTCACCGCGCTGGAATGGAGCGACGGCCGCCAGGACATCGCCGCCGACGAGGCCGTGATCCTGGCGGTGCCGCCGTGGGTCGCGGCCGAACTGGTCCCCGGCCTCACCGTGCCCGATCAGCACCGCGCCATCCTCAATGCCCATTTCGCCATAGCCCCGCCCGCCGGCGCCCCGGCGATGCTGGGCCTGCTCAACGCCACCAGCGAATGGGTGTTCACCCATGCCAACCGCGTCTCGGTCACGGTTTCCGCGGCCGACTGGCTGATGGATGCCGATCGCGAGGATCTGGCCTGGAAAATCTGGCGCGAGGTTGTCCCCGCGCTGGGCTTCGCGCCCGGGCAGGCGGCCGATTTGCCCCCGTGGCAGGTGGTCAAGGAAAAGCGCGCCACTTTCGCCGCCACCCCCGAACAGGAAGCGCGTCGCCCGCACCCCGCCACCGGCTATGCCAACCTGTTCCTGGCGGGCGACTGGGTGCGCACCGGCCTGCCCGCCACCATCGAGGGTTCGCTGCGCGCCGGCGACAATGCCGCCCGCTTGGCGCTGGGACAATCGATGCGCTATGGGGTCGAGCCATGCTGATCGAACAGCCCCTGTCCCGGGCCGAGGCGCCCTTGCGCGATGCCGTCGAAGCCGCGATCGGCCGGGGCACGCAGACCCTGTTCGACGAGCAGCAGGCCGATGGCCACTGGGTCTACGAGCTGGAGGCCGACGCCACCATTCCCGCCGAATACGTGCTGCTGCGCCACTATCTGGGCGAGCCGGTCGATGCCGGGCTGGAAGCGAAGATCGGCACTTACCTGCGCCGCCGCCAGAGCATGGTTCACGATGGCTGGCCGCTGTACCACGATGGCGATTTCGACGTTTCCGCCACCATCAAGGCCTACTTCGCGCTGAAGATGATCGGCGACGACATCGACGCGCCGCACATGGTCCGCGCCCGCGCCGCCATCCACAAGGCCGGCGGGGCCGAGGCCGGCAACGTCTTCACCCGCATCCAGCTCGCGCTCTATGGCGCCGGGTCATGGCAGGCGGTGCCCACCATCCCGCCCGAACTGATGCTGGCGCCGCGCTGGTTTCCGGTCCACATCGAGAAAATCAGCTACTGGGCGCGCACCGTCGTCGTGCCGCTGCTGGTGCTGTGCGCGCTCAAGCCGAAGGCCAGGAACCCGCTGGGCATCCGCGTCGATGAACTGTTCAGCGGCAGGCCGGTCAAGCTCACCTCGCAGGCCGCGCATGTCCACCACGGCTGGAAGCTGTTCTTCAACGGGCTGGACTTCGTGCTGCGTCACGGTGATCGCCTGTGGCCACGCTTCCTGCGCAACAAGGCGATCGGCTTGTGCGAATCCTGGGTGACCGAGCGGCTTAATGGCGTCGATGGTCTCGGCGCGATCTACCCGGCGATGGCCAACAGCGTGATGATGTACGACGTGCTGGGCTATGCGCCGGACCATCCCGCCCGCGCCATCGCGCGCGAATCGGTCGAACGCCTGCTGGTCGTCAAGGATGACGAGGCCTATTGCCAGCCCTGCGTCTCGCCGGTCTGGGACACCGCGCTGGCCGCGCACGCCATGCTGGAAGTCGGCACGCCCGAGGCGGTGGAGCGCGCCAACCGGGCGCTGGACTGGCTGAAGCCGCGCCAGGTGCTGGACGTGGTGGGCGACTGGGCCGACCAGCGCCCGAACGTGCGCCCCGGCGGCTGGGCATTCCAGTACAACAACGGTCACTACCCCGATCTCGACGATACCGCCGTCGTCGTCATGGCGATGGACCGCGCCATCGGCACGCGCGGCGATGCCGATCATGCGGCGATCGCCCGCGCCACCGAATGGGTCGAAGGCCTGCAAAGCCACGATGGCGGC
Source organism: Sphingomonadales bacterium (assembly GCA_018971065.1). Next base: position 10,283 of record JAGWVC010000050.1, read on the forward strand.
TGGGGCGCGTTCGATGCCGACAACGACAAGGAATACCTGAACAATCTGCCGTTCGCCGATCACGGCGCGCTGCTCGATCCGCCCACTGCCGACGTCTCGGCGCGCTGCGTGTCGATGCTGGCGCAACTGGGTGAATCCGTGGACAGCCCGCGCATGAAGACGGCGCTGGCCTGGCTGGAAAAGGAGCAGGAGGCCGAAGGCTCGTGGTTCGGGCGCTGGGGCGTCAACTATGTCTATGGCACATGGTCGGTGCTGTGTGCGCTGGGCCGCGCCGGGATCGACAGTTCCAACCCGATGGTGGCCCGCGCCGTGGACTGGCTCAAGACCATCCAGAACCCCGACGGCGGCTGGGGCGAATCGTGCGATTCCTACGCGCTCGATCGCAAGCGGCACGAGGATTTCCGCTCCACCGCCAGCCAGACCGCCTGGGCGCTGCTGGGGCTGATGGCGGTGGGCGAGACCCATTCCCCCGCCGTCGAACGCGGCGTTGCGTGGCTGTTGCAGCATCAGGCGCAGGACGGGCTGTGGGGACAGGAAGTCTACACCGGCGGCGGCTTTCCGCGCGTGTTCTACCTGCGCTATCATGGCTATCCGCGCTACTTCCCGGTCTGGGCGCTGGCGCGTTACCGCAACCTCGTGACGTCGAACGCCGATCGCCCGCTATGGGGCATGTAACCGCACGATGAGCGCCCCTAAACCGTTGCTTGTCGTCACCGGCACCAAACGCGAAGCACAAACCATTGCCGGGCCCGGGGTGCTCACCGTCGCCGGCGGCGGCAATCGCGCGCGGCTGATGGAGGCGCTTGATCGCCTTGCCCCGCAATCCTGCGGCGTGCTCAGCTATGGCATGGCCGGCGCGCTCTCGCCCGATCTGCGCCTGGGCGAATGGATTGTCGGCACCGGCGTCACCGGCGAATGGCAGGGCGATTGCGACGGCGCCTTCGGCATCGCGCTGGCGCAGCGGCTCAGGACCGGGCGTCGCCTGCCCCCGCAAGGTCTGGTCCACGCATCCGACGCGCTCATCGCCACCGCCGATGAAAAGGCCGAACTCCACGCCATGACCGGCGCCATCGCCGCCGACATGGAATCGCACCTTGCCGGCGAAGCCGCCGCGCGCCACGGCTTGCGCTTCGCGGTGCTGCGCTGCATCTCGGACGAGGCCGCCGCCTGCCTGCCCCCCGCCGTCGCCGTCGCCATGAAGCCGGGCGGCGGGCTCGCGCCGGGCGCCATCGTGTGGTCGCTGCTCACGCGTCCCGGCCAGATTCCGGCGCTGGTCCGCACCACGCGCAAATTCAACCGCGCGTTTACCGTGCTTGCCGCCGGTGGCCCCCGCGTCCTGCACAACTGACAGCGATTTCGCATTTTCCGAGTCGTCAGGTGATTCCACCTGACTGGAAAATGCTCTAGCCTCGTACCGGACCGCTCAACGCGGCGGACAGGGTGACACGATGCCGACCAAACCCCACGCCTGGCTCTGGTGGAGCCTGCCCACCCTGACTCCGCTGGCGCTGCTGGCCGCATGCGGCGGGGGCGGGGGCGGCGTCTCGAATCCCACGCCCGTGGCTACGCCGACACCCACGCCCACCGCAACCCCCACACCAACCGCAACATCCACCCCCGCCGCCGTCTTCCAGACCAGCGAGTACAACCGCAGCGACGGTGCGCCCTATCACGGCGCCATCACCGCCTGGCAGCAGGGCGCTACCGGCGCGGGCGTCACCATCGGCATCGTCGATTCGGGGATCGACACCGCCAATCCCGAATTCGCCGGGCGCATCTCGTCGGCATCGGCCGATGTCGTTGCCGGCCAGTCGCGCGGGCTGGTCAATCCGGATAGCGACCACGGCACCGATGTCGCGCTGGTTGCCGCTGCCGCACGCAACAATTCCGGGGTGCTGGGCATTGCCTGGAACGCCACGATCATGATGGCCCGCGCCGACGATGCCGGTTCCTGCACCACCAAATGCAACTTCGACGACGTCTCGATCGCCGCCGGGGTCGATCGGGCGGTCGCCAACGGGGCCAAGGTGATCAACCTGTCGCTCGGCGGCGATCCCGCCAGCCAGACCATGCTCTCGGCGATCACCCGCGCTGCCAATGCCGGCGTCGTGGTCGTGGTTTCCGCCGGCAACGACGCCACCGCCCAGGTCGATCCGTTCGCCGCCTCTTTGCGCGCGGCGGGCAACGGCAACGTCATCATCGCCGGTTCGGTGGACAACACCGGCGCGATCTCCAGCTTCTCGGACAAGGCGGGGACCGAGCAGCAATGGTACCTTGCCGCGCTGGGCGAGAAGATCTGCTGCACCTACCAGAACGGCGTCATCAAGCAGACCGTCACGAACGGCCAGACCTTTGTCGAGGTGTTCTCGGGCACCAGTTTCGCCGCCCCGCAGATTGCCGGGGCGGTGGCGCTGATCCGCCAGGCCTTCCCGACGATGACCGCCACGCAAGTCGTGGACCTGCTGCTGCGCACCGCCCGCGATGCCGGCACCGCCGGCACCGATGCCACTTATGGACGCGGCATCCTCGACATCACCGCCGCCTTCCAGCCGCAGGGCGCCGCCAGCCTGGCCGGCACCACCACACAGGTTTCGCTGGCGACGGTGGCGTCCTCCACCTCCGTGGCGATGGGCGATGCCGCCGCGAACGCCTCGGTGCCGGCGGTGCTGCTCGACATGTACGGCCGCGCCTTCCATACCGATCTCGCCGCCGGCCTGCGCCCGGCAATGCCGGCGCTGCGGCTGGCCCCTGCGCTCGCTGCCGCCACGGCCAGCACCAGCGCCGGCAACGATCGCGTCAGCCTGGCGTTCTCGGTCGATGCGCAAGCGCGTTTTGCCGGGCAGCGCTGGTCAGGCCCGCTGCGTCTCTCGGGGGAACAAGACACTGCCGCCCGCGCGCTTGCCGCCCGGATGGTCGCGGCGCTCTCGCCGGCCACCCGGCTCGGCTTCGCTTATGCGCAAGGGGCGGACGGGCTGGCCGCCGATCTTCAGGGCCAGTCACGTCCCGCATTCCTGATCGCCCCCGATCCGCTGGCCGAAACCGGATTCCAGCGCCGCCCCGGCATGGCCTTCGCGGTTCGCCACCAGCTCGGCGCATGGGGCCTGACAGCCGCCGCCGAAAGCGCCCGCGCGCTCGATGCCGCGCCCCTGCCGGGCCAGCCGTTGCGTCCCGAATCACCGGCTGCCGCCAACCGTTTCGGCGTGGCGCTGGACCGGCGTTCCGGCGCGCTTGACACCATGCTCGGCCTGTCGCTGCTGGCAGAGGATCGCACCGTGCTGGGTGCCCGGTTCAATCCGGTGTTCGGCCTGTCGGGCGCGCGCACGCTGCTGCTCGATGCCACGCTGGGCTGGCAACCGGCGCCGCACTGGCACCTGTCCGCCGCCTGGCGCCAGGGCTGGACCGCCATCCACGGTGGCGGACTGGTGATGCCGAATGCGCGTCTTGCCAGCAATGCCTGGGCGTTCGATGCCATCCACAGCGGACTGTTCACGCCGCAATCGACCTTGGCGCTGCGCGTGGCCCAACCCTTGCGCATCACCTCCGGCGCGCTGGCGATCGATGTCCCGGTGGCGTGGGACTATGCCAGTGGTACCGCCAGCGACGGCCTCGCCACCATCGGCCTGGCCCCGCGCGGGCGTGAGGTCGATGGCGAGATCGCGCTGGCCGCCCCGCTCGGCGCCGGCCGCGTCAACGCCAGCCTGTTCTGGCGCCACGACCCCGGAAACCGCGCCGACCTGCCCGACGATCACGGGCTGGGCGTGGCGTGGAAAGCGGGATTCTGACGGATTCTAGCCAGCTGCGATCGCCCTTGCCGCGCTGTCCACCGCCGGCAGCATCGCCGCCAGTTCGGTGGCCACGTGCGACACCACCACCGCCAGCACCGCAATCCAGGTGGCTTGATGCACGGCGCCCAGTTCGCGCCGGTCATGGCGCACGATCAGGCCGACGACGCCAAGCTGGATCGCCATAGCCAGCCACTGCCCCCACGGCCCCAGCAACGGCATCGGCAACAGCCGCCCCAGCGCGGGTTCCATCAACAGGATCGTCGCCCCCAGCAGCAGCCGCGAATGCCAGTCCGTCTGCCGCCGGCAGGCAATGGCGAACGCCACCATCCCGGCGAACATCGTCGTCTCGATCGTCACCAGTGCCAGGAAGAAGGCGGGCGTGAAGAACGGCGGCACCAAGTTCACGCGCAGCGCCGTCGTCACCGCCATGATCGCCAGCACCCAGATCACCGGCACCAGCGCCGCGCTGCTCCAGCCCAGCCGCCGGTGCAGCGCCAGGCTGCCGGTGTCGGCCAGCGTCGATTGCACCACCAGCAGCCCCAGCCAGCAGGTCATCGCGGCGCCGTGCAGGTGGAACCACACCGGAACGGTGCGATAGTCCACGAACCCGCGCGCCGCGAATTGCAGGAATCCGAACAGGATGAACAGCGAAAGCCGGAGCGCCATCCTGCGAAAGAAAGTGTGCCGGCCCGATTCCACCGAAGCGAGTGTAGCCATGATCTTCCCCCTTGCGCCGGACCGAATGCGGTTCCGGCATGACGCGCCGACCGTTGCCAGCGCGCGTTCATAAGAGGCGACCCGCCCGCAATCGTATCAGATGGAAAATCCGCTGGCGACAGGTGGCCGCCGCGCCGCAATCCATTGCGATGAAATTTCAGGCCGGCTCGCCGGTCGCCCGCCAGGTTTCCCCGTCCACGGCGGCGATGCCGCGCCGCTCCAGGTCGATCAGGTGCGCCAGCACGCTGCGTCCGGCCGCCGGCCACAATTGCTCGGCCACGCCCTTGTACATCCGTGGCACCATCGCCGAAATCGGCTGCGCGGCCTCGGCCAGCAGGTTCAGGATCTGCCGTTCGCGCTGGCGCCGGTGGCCGATCATGCCGCGCACCAGTTGCCGGGGCTTGTCCACCTGCGGCCCGTGCGCCGGATAGAACACGCTGTCGTCGCGGTCATGCAGCTTCGCCAGGCTGGCCATATAGTCGGCCATGTCGCCGTCGGGCGGGGTGATGACGCTGGTGGACCAGCCCATCACATGATCGCCGGTGAACAGCGCGCCGCTGCCTTCCAGCGCATAGCACAAGTGGTTCGACGTATGCCCTGGCGTCGCCACCGCGGTCAGCGTCCAGCCCGGTCCGGCGATCGTCTCGCCGTCGCCAAGCACCCGGTCGGGGCGATAGGTCGTATCGAACGCGGCGTCGGAGCGCGGGCCGTGGTCGTCCAGCACCAGCGGCGCGCAGCCGATCACCGGCGCCCCGGTCAGCGCGGCCAGTTCGGCGGCGGCGGGCGAATGGTCGCGATGGGTGTGCGTGCAGGCGATCGCCACCACCGGCCGGCCGCCGATCGCGGCCAGCAGCGCGCGCAAGTGGTCGGCCTCGTCCGGGCCGGGATCAATCACCGCCACGCCGGCATCGTTGCCGACCAGATAGCTCTGGGTGCCGGTGAAGGTGAACGCGCTGGGGTTGGCGGCCAGAACCCGCCAGACCTGCGGTTCAAGCTGCTCGGCCGTGCCCACCGGCCACGGGCGTGAGGGGAATTCCATGCGAAGGCTATGGAACCTTGCGCGGCCGCTGTCGAGGTGCCGCGCGCGGACGGACGGCGTTCAGGCCGCGTGAATGCCGCTCGGCCCGATCCGGTCGCGCAGGCGGGCGATGGCGCTCGGCTGGCTCATGTCGCGCTCACGGAAGCCCCGGTCGATCCGCAGCAGGCGCGCATAGAAGCTTTCGGTGGTCAGGATCAGGTCGCAGACCGGGTCGGCGATCAGGGCCATCCGCTCGGGGTCGGATGCCGGAAAGTCGGGGGAAAGCCGGCCGTGGCGCCGCAACTGGAATTCGGAAAGCTCACCCGCCAGGAAGGCGCGATGGTTCAGCAGCCAGGCGATGGCGTGCATCATCCGCGTCGTTGTGCGCAGCGCCTCGCAGGAAAGCGCCACGCGCGCCGCATCCTCCTCGCCGGACGCGTTGTCGATCCGGCCGGAAAGATCGAAGGCCGCGCGCACTTCGTCCGACAGGACAAGCGCCTCGCAGTACAGCCCTTCGATGATCCGGGGGTTGATGGTTGCTGGTGTGGACATGGCTTCCTCGTGACACCGGGGTGATACCCGATGTTAACCTTCCACCCCAAACAACTTTCCCGCCTGATTCTGTATCGTAACGGGACGGTATCGCAACGCGTTCCTAAAGTCCGCTGTCCCGCGTCAACAAACCACCCGCAGCAGTAGGGAATTTTCCCCGATCGCACGCTGCGGCAGCCATCGCGCCGATCCCCGGTCCCGGAATGATACAGCCCGGCGGGCAATCAGGCGATGATGTCGGGGATCAGGTAGTCCTCGATCAGCGAGATCTGGTCCTTCAGCTTCAGCTTGCGCTTTTTCAGCCGGGCGATCTGCAACTGGTCCGGTGTTCCCGCCCCGGTCAGCGCGTCGATCGCGGCATCCAGGTCGCGATGTTCCACCCGCAGCATTTCCAGTCGCTTGCGCAGTTCGTCCTCGTTCACGCCGCCGCCCTTTTCGATACCACAAGTCCAGGCATCACCGTTCTTCCCCCCAGGTCTGCCCGCGACTGGTCGCCCTGCAGGTCCGAACCGGCTTTTTTCCTTGCTGGCCCACTTATCAAGATAGGCTTAATATGCTTGCATGACAATCACGCCACGGAAAGCGTCGGGTTTCGAGTCGGACCCCGCATCGCCGACCGGGGCAGGGCGGTCCGGGAGGGGCCGCCTGTCGGAATGAGGGGAATAGGATAGCGGCCCTTGCACTTGTCCCTGCGGCTTCAGCCACGTCGGCAAAGAACCGCACCGGGTTGAATGGCAGGCCTTGGGCAAAGCCGCACGGATGCGTTCACTGCAACAGCCAAAGAGGAGGTTCTCCCATGGAAACGTCGCATACCAGTGCCCTTATGCACAAGCACGCCGGCCTCGAACGACAAATCCAGGATGAACTCAACCGACCCAATCCCGATCTCGCCACCGTCCAGGCGCTCAAGCGCCGGAAGCTGAAGATCAAGGACGAACTTTCGCTGCATTGATGGCGCCATAGCCGTTCGCCGCTGCCAGCGCGCATGATCGCGCCGGCAGCGGCTGCGGCGATCGGCGATGCCATTCCAACGGGCCGATCCAACCGCCATTCCAACCATGCGGCAAATGCGCTAGGAGCATCGCTTCATGAGGGATGCTCCGGAACGCCAAATGCCCACCGCCGTCGCCGCAGCCCGGCAGATCCTCACCAGCCTTCACGAGGTCATGGCTTCGCGCAGTCCAGCGCAGGCCAAGCTCAACACCGTTGTCGAGGTGATCGGCGAGAGCCTCGATTCCGAGGTCTGCTCGATCTACCTGCTGCGCGAGGGGATGCTTGAGCTGTTCGCCACGCGCGGTCTGGCGCAGGAAGCCGTCCACGTCACCCGCATGGCCATCGGCGAAGGGCTGGTCGGCACCATTGCCGGCCAGATCGACATGCTGAACCTGGCCGAGGCCGCGACGCACCCCGATTTCTCCTATCGCCCCGAAACCGGCGAGGACAAGTTCCACTCGTTCGCGGGCGTGCCGATCGTGCGGCGCGAGAAGGCGGTGGGCGTGCTGTGCGTCCAGCATGTCGAGCCGCGCCGCTATGAAGAGGTCGAGATCGAGGCGCTGCAGACCGTGGCGATGGTGCTGGCCGAACTGATCGCCAACGCCGATCTGGTGGACGAGGATGACGCCTATGGCCTGACCGAGGGGCAGACCGGCCCGCAGCCGCTGAAGGGGCTCACCCTGGTCAAGGGGCTGGCCAGCGGCCTTGCCGTCTATCACCAGCCGCGCATCACCATCGAGCACACGATGGCCGAGGATATCGAGGCCGAGCGCCAGCGGCTCTACCTCGCGTTTGACCGGATGCGCGAGCAGATCGACCATATGGCCGGCCAGGCCGAATTCGGCGTGGGGGGGGAGCATGAGGAGGTGCTCGAAACCTACCGCATGTTCGCCTACGACGAAGGCTGGAAGCGCCGCATCAACGAGGCGATCGACTCCGGCCTCACCGCCGAAGCCGCGATCGAACGCGTCCAGCAACGCACCCGGATGCGGATGCGGCAGATCGACGATCCGCTGCTGGCCGACCGGATGCACGATCTGGAGGACCTCTCCAACCGGCTGCTCCGCATCGTTTCGGGCCAGCTCGGCACCGCCGCCAGCAAGGGCCTGCGCCAGGATGCCATCCTGATCGCGCGCAACCTCGGGCCGGCCGAACTGCTCGAATACGACAAGCGCCGGCTGAAGGGCGTCATCCTCGAGGAAGGTTCGCTCACCGCGCACGTCGTCATCGTCGCGCGCGCGATGGGCGTGCCGGTGCTCGGCCGGGTCCGCAGCCTGCGCGGGCTGGTCCGCGAAGGCGACATGCTGCTGCTCGATGCCGACCAGGGCACCGCCACCGTCCGCCCCACCCCGGCGATGGTCGAGGCATTCGAGGCCCGTTTCGCTCGCAGCCGCGAACGTCAGGCCGCCTATGCGGCGCTGCGCGATGCCGAGCCGATCACCAAATGCGGCACCCGCATCACCGTGATGATCAACGCCGGCCTGCGCGAGGACATGCCCAACCTCAGCCTCACCGGGGCTGACGGCATCGGCCTGTTCCGCACCGAATTCCAGTTCCTCGTCTCCGCCACGTTGCCCTCGCGCGAACGCCAGACCCGCCTTTATCGCGAGGTGATGGATTCGGCCGGAGCGAAGCCTGTGGTGTTCCGCACCGTCGATATCGGCGGCGACAAGGCACTCCCCTACCTGCGCCACGACGACGGCCAGGGCGAGGAAAACCCGGCAATGGGCTGGCGCGCGCTGCGCGTCGCGCTGGAACGGGAAGGCTTGCTCAAGGCGCAGGCGCGCGCCCTGCTGGAAGCCGCCGGGGGCCGCACCCTCAACGTCATGTTCCCGATGGTCGCCGAACCGTGGGAATTCGATGCCGCGAAGGCCGTGTTCGATGGCCAGCTCGCCATCCTGCGCCGCAACCGCAAGCAGTTGCCGGAAGCGATCCGTTACGGCGCCATGCTGGAAGTGCCGGCGCTGGCGGAAATGCTCGATGTCATGTTGCCCCGGCTGCAATTCCTGTCGATCGGCACCAACGACCTCACCCAGTTCCTGTTCGCCGCCGATCGCGCCAACCCCAAGCTGGCCGAGCGGTACGACTGGCTGAGCCCCGCCATCCTGCGCTTCCTCAAGCGCATCGTCGATGCCTGCGCGGCCCACAAGGTGGATCTTGCGGTCTGCGGCGAGATGGGCGGCCGGCCGATGGAAGCGCTGGCGCTGCTGGGCCTTGGCCTGCGTCGCCTGTCGATCACGCCTGCCTCGGTCGGCCCGCTGAAGGAACTGATCGGCAAGGTCGATCTTGCCGAAATCGGGCCGGCGATGGACGGCTGGCTGGCCCGCCCGCCGGCCAACCTCCGTCACGAGCTGACCGCCTGGGCCGCCGCGCGCGGGATTCTCGACGATTGACCCTGCGTCGTCGCGGCGGGGGAGCACCCTGCCGCATGACGGGACCGGGCGTTGCGCTCGGAATGCGGCTATTCAATATTGAAATTGTTGTAGAAATCCCGATCCCATCGTGCTTCCGACTCAAATTACGTATTCACCCTGAGGGCATTGACATTTTGCGTCGCGGGGCGCTTTTTCACCTTCGGAGACGGGGACGCTTGCACGATGCAAACACCTCGGGGTCGCGGCATACAATTCGGACAATTTATGGGCCTGGAAGACGATATGGCGGAGCTGCCGCTGGAAGGTGTCGGCGCTCGCCTGCGCAATGCGCGCGAATCAATGGGCAAGACCCGTGCGGACTTTGCCGCCACCACCAAGATTCCGGAACGGATGCTCGCCGCGCTTGAGGACGGCAATTACGCCGCCTTGCCGGCCCGCACGTATGCCACCGGCTTCGCGCGCAGCTATGCCCGCGCGCTTGGCCTCGATGCCGAAGCCGTGGTTCGCCAGGTCCGCAGCGAGATTGACGGCACGCCTGCCTTCGTGGATCGCCCCGCACCCGCCTCGTTCGAACCGGGCGATCCCGCGCGCGTTCCCAGCCCCCGCCTGGCGTGGATCGCGGCTGGCCTGGTCGTACTGCTGCTCGTCACCGTCGGCGCCTGGCGAATGCTGGCGCAGCCCGGCGGCGAACTGCCGTCGATCCTGCCGACAGCCACGCCCGTGCCGGTGGCCACTGCCGCCGCACCCAAACCGGCGGTCAGCGCGGCTCCGTCGGGGCCGGTCGTCATCACCGCCGAATCCGCCGACGTCTGGCTGCACATCACTGACGGCAGCAAGGACCTGCTGCAAAGGAACCTGGTGCGCGGCGAAAGCTACACCATTCCCGCCGACGCCGCCGATCCGCGCCTGCGCACCGGCCGGCCCGATGCGCTGGCCATCACCATTGGCGGCCAGCCGGTTCCGCGCATCGCCGACAAGCAGGCGCTGGTCAGCAATGTGCCGCTCACCGCCGCCGCGCTGCTGGCCCGCGCTGTGCCGCCGCCACCCGCGCCTGCGGCAACCCCGTCGCCCGGCGCATCGTCGTCCCCTTCCGTGGCTGCATCGACAGCGCCCGCCGTCCCGCATACCGCACCGCGCCCGCGCCCGCACGTGCCGCATCCGGCCCCCAGCGCCGCGCCAACGCCGGCGGCCACGCCCACGGCCGCGCCATCGGCGGCGAATCCTTCCACCGCTACGCAATAGCCTGGTCTCGACAGCGCGCCGCTGCTGCGGCAAATCGCAGTCGGGTCGCGCGCAACCGCTACGTTTCGCGCTTGATGGAGCTTGGAAGTGACGAAAAACCGCACCTCGCGCTGGACAGCCCTGTTCGCGGCCTGCCTGCTGGCCGGCGCCGCCGCGCCGGCCTTCGCACAGGATTCGACGGTCCAGGAAATCCGCATCCGCCAGCTTGAGGCGCAAGTGCGTGAATTGCTGCGCACGTCGGGCGCCGCGCGCACTGTCGCGCCGCAGAACGGCCCGGTCGAAACCGTCGGCGCCCCGGCCGGCGCGCCATCGAGTTCGCCGGTGACGGACCTGCTGACCCGCATGGACGCGCTCGAAGCCTCGGTCGCCCGGCTGACCGCCCAGAACGAGGAATTGTCGAACCGCCTGCGTCAGATCCAGGCCGGAACCCCGGCGTCCACCCCGGCCGCAACACCGGCACCGGCGCCCGCCGCGCCCACCCCGGCCCCGCTCGTGCCAGCCCCAGCCCCTGCCAAGCCCGTTCCGGTGGCTGCCCCCGCCGTATCGCAGCCTGCCCCGACGCCCGCGCCTGCCAAGCCATCGGCCCAGCGCGTCGCTGCGGTCAAGGCGATTGTCAAGCCGCAGACCAACGATGCCGGCGACGATGAATACAGCTATGGCTTCCGGCTCTATCAGGCGAAGTTCTATCCCGAAGCCGCGCAGCAGTTGAAGCTGTTCGTTGACAAGTATCCCAGGCATGCCCGCACCAGCCAGGGCCGCAACCTGCTGGGCCGCGCCCTGCTCGACGATGGCAAGGCGCGCGAGGCGGCGCCGTGGTTCCTCCAGAACTACAAGACCGATCCCACCGGCAACCGCGCGGCCGACAGCCTGCTGAACCTGGCCGACGCGATGCGCCAGATCGGCGACACCACCCGCGCCTGCATCGCCCTGAACGAGTTCTCGACCAACTATGCGGGCGACGCGAAGGGCCGCCTGCGCGGCGAATACGACAAGCTCAAGGGCGCCGTAACCTGCTCGTGAGCGGCGATCTGCCCCATGCCGGGCTGCGAACGGCACTGTGCTGCGCTTCCGGTGCTCACGACCGGAAAGGTCGCTGCGCGCCGGTTCTCGCACAGCACCATTCTCGCTCCGGCCTGAGACAGATCACCGCTCACGAATGAGCGCGCCATGATTCGCACAGCTGATCCGGCGTTCGTCGGGCGTTTCGCCGCTGATCTTGCCCGCACCCTGCCGCTGCCCGATCCCGCCCGGCTGGGCATCGCCGTCTCGGGCGGGCCGGACAGTTTGGCGCTGCTGTTGCTGGCCCACGCCGCGCTGCCCGGTCGCATCGCCGCCGCCACCGTCGATCACGGCCTGCGCGCCGAAGCCGCCGCCGAAGCCGCGTTCGTTGCAGACATCTGCGCCACGCTCGGCATTCCCCATGCCACGCTGCGCGTCGTGGTCGCCGCCGGCAATGTCCAGTCCGAGGCGCGCGCCGCGCGTTACGCCGCGTTGGCGCAGTGGCTGGAAAGCGAAGGCCTGGCCGCGCTCGCCACCGCCCACCATGCCGACGATCAGGCCGAAACCCTGTTGCTCCGCCTCAATCGCGGCAGCGGCGTTGCCGGGCTGGCCGGCGTCCGCGCCCGCGCCCGCGTGCCGGGCACGGCGCACGCGCTGATTCGCCCGTTGCTCGAATGGCGGCGCGCCGAACTGGTCGATGTGGTTGCCGCCGCCGGTGTTGCCGCCGTGCAGGACCCGTCCAACACCGATCCGCGCTTCGATCGCGTCCGCATCCGCCAGCAGCTTGCCACGGCGGACTGGCTCGACATTCCCGCGCTGGCCCGCAGCGCCGCCAACATTGCCGATGCCGATGCCGCGCTCGACTGGGCCGCCGCGCGCGAATGGCAGGAATGCGTCACCGCCGAGCCGATGGGGCTGCTCTATCGCCCTCAGGCCCCGCGCGCCGTGGCGCTGCGCGTGCTGGCCCGCATCGTGCGCGAACTGGATGGCGAGGAACCGCGCGGCAGCGCCGTCGCCCGCCTGTTCGATACGCTGCTGGCCCGTCAGCCCGCCTCGATCGGCACGCTGGTCGCCCGGCCGCTGCCGGGTGGCTGGAGCTTCGGCAAGGCGCCGAAGCGGCGGGCCTGATCAGCGAAAGGGGGCGACGCCCGGCCCGGCCAGTTGCGCATGAATGGCCGCCATCACGCTGGTCATCAGCAACTGGAACAGCCCCATCACGGTCGCGCTGACAACGGCTTCGGCAATGTGGCTGGCCTGTTGCCCCGCCACCAGTGTCGCCAGGCTACCGACGATCAAGGCGACCACGCTCATGACCACCCAGTAGGCAAGCACCAGCAACCCCAGGAAGAGCATCACCCTGCCGACGTTGCCGCGCGTCAACTGCCACGAACGCCGCACCAGCCGCCACGGCTGGTAGCAATGCTCGATGGCGATCGCGGGGGCCACCATCACCATCCGCACCTGGCCATAGAACATCAGCGCGAACATCAGCGCCACCAGCAGCGCACCGCCGGCGCTGCCGCCCCGCGCCAGCCCCACCCCCAGCACGCCGATCACCAGCATCAGCCCGATCACGAACAGCAGCATCGCCCCGATGTAGGGCAGCACCCCCAGCGCGCCGCGCCGGATGGCTTCACCCACGGTGGGCCGGGAATGGTCGTTGCACAGCGTCAGCACCGCCAGCACGCCGCAGGTCTCGACCAGCAGCAGCCCCATCAGATAGGGCATCGCCTGCGCCATGAACTGCTGGGTTGCCGCCTGAATCTGCGCAGGGGCCATGCCGGGCTTGATCTCGGTCTGCGGCACCAGCAGCATGAACGCCAGCCAGGGCAGCATGAAGAACACCCCCGCCAGCGCCAGCAGCATGTCGCGGTTGGCAGCGATGGCCGCGGTGGCATCCTGCCAGGCGCGTGAACTGTCGAATTGCATGATGGCCTTTCAATCGTGCGCCGGTTTCCCCCTTGATAAGCGCACCGAACCGGGCCACGCAACGCACGATGCTCGATAAACCGCAGGAACTGTCGGCCAGCGATGTCGAATTCCGCCGCGAAGGTGCCCCAGTGCCCTATCGTGAGGCGCTGGCGGCGATGACCGCGCGCAACGAGGCGGTGCAGGCCGGCACCGCGCCGGAACTGGTCTGGCTGTTGGAGCATCCCCCGGTCTACACCGCCGGTACCAGCGCCAACCCCGCCGAACTGCTCGATCCGCGCTTCGATGTGGTCACCGCCGGGCGTGGCGGCCGCTATACCTATCACGGCCCCGGCCAGCGCATCGGTTACCTCGTGCTCGACTTGCGCAAGCGTTCGCGCGATGCCCGCTGCTTCGTCCACGCGATGGAAGGCTGGGTGATCGACACGCTGGCCGATTTCGGTGTTGAAGCCTGGCGCAGCGATACCGGCGTCGGCATCTGGACCCGCGACATCGACGGGCGGGAAGCCAAGATCGGCGCCATCGGCGTGCGCATCCGCCGCTGGGTCACCATGCACGGCTTCGCGGTCAATCTGGCGCCCGATCTTTCGCATTTCACCGGCATCGTTCCCTGCGGCATCACCACCAGCGGCGTGACCAGCCTGGAACGCCTGGGCCATACGGTCGATGCGGACACCTGGGATCGTGCCCTGCTGGCCCGGGCCGATGCCTTTCTCGCCAAACTCGTCGCCACCTGCGGTTCGGAGGCCGCATCATGAAACCCAGCCGCATCCTTGCGCTTGCCGCGCTGTCCACCCTCGCCCTCGCCGCCTGCCACAAGGGGGCGAAAAGCAACGACCAGCGCACCGCCTCGGGGCAGGTCCTCGAAGGGTCGATCAGCGACGCGATGATCCCCTATGAATCGCTCAAGTCCAAACCGCCGCTTGCCCCGCGTGCGGCCACCCGGGGCGCTGTCACCGCCGCTGCCGGCGATGCCGCCGCGCCGGATGCGGCCACCGGCGGCGATGCGCCTGCCGATCCTGCCCCGGCCGCCTCGCCGTCCGCTGCCATCCGTTTCTGACAGGGGGTACCGTCGCGGCGCATTCGCGGCTAGGCAAAGCCATGACTCCCCACGCCCCCCGTCACTGGCAACTGCGCCACGTCGCCGCCCTCGTCATCGGCAATGCTGCGCTGGCGCTGGGCCCGTGGTGGGTGCGACTGGCCGACAGTGGCCCGGTTTCCGCCGGTTTCTGGCGACTGGCGCTGGCCCTGCCGGTGCTGGTCGTCCTCGCCGCGCGCGATTCGGCGGGCCATGCCGAACTCGGCCGCCGCCAACTCTGGCTGATGCTGGGCGCGGGCGCGTTCTTCGCGTTCGACCTTGCCTCGTGGCACCTCGGCATCGTTCGCACCCGGCTGGGCAATTCCACGCTGTTCGGCAATTCGGGCAGCGTCATCGTCATGGCCTGGGGGCTGATCGCCGCGCGGCGCTGGCCCCGCATCGCCGAATGGGCCGCGCTCGCTGCCTCGCTGACGGGCGCCGCCATCCTGTTCGGCCGCAGCCTCGAAATCAGCCACACCTCGTTCATCGGCGACATGCTGTGCCTGCTGGCGGGGTTCTTCTATGCGTTCTACATCCTGCTGCTGCGCTCGGGCCGCAATGCGATGGGCAACTGGGCGCTGCTGGTCGGCGCCACGCTGGCCGGCGCGCCGATCCTGCTGGCCATCGCGCTGCTGCAGGGTGAGCCGGTCTGGCCGCACCACTGGGGGCCGCTGGTGACGCTGGCGCTGTCCAGCCAGGTGCTGGGGCAAGGGCTGATCGTCTATTCGCTGCGCCACTTCTCGCCGCTGATGATCGGCCTGGGCCTGCTGACCCAGCCGGTCGTGGGCGTCATCGTCGGCGCGCTGGCGTTCGGCGAGACGCTGGGCGCGATGGACATGGTGGGAATGCTGCTGGTCGCCAGCGCGCTGGTGCTGGCAAGGGCGGGGGAACGCTGACTCAAGCCGCTTGCGGCGGGCGCCGGGTGCGGGCAATGTCGTTTGCCGTCGGAGGGGTCAGTACCATGCGCATCCTGCTGCTCGGCGCGGGCGGCTTCATCGGCCGCCATGTCCTTGCCGAACTGATCGCGCAGGGCCACGCGGTTGTCGCCGTGGTCCGCGATGCCAACGGCTTCGCCTCCGCCTTCCCCGATGTTCCGGTCATCGCCTGCGATCTGGCGGGCGCCATCACGGTCGATGGCTGGCGCGACCCTGTTCGCGGCATCGATGCCATCGTCAACGCCGCCGGCGTGCTGCGCGGGCCGGACATGGAGGCGGTTCACGTCACCATGCCCCGCGCGCTCCACGCTGCCGCGCACGATGCGGGCGTGCGCCGGATCGTGCTGGTGTCGGCGATCAGTGCGCGGCCGGATGTCGCCACCGATTATGCCCGGGCGAAGCTGCGTGGCGAGGCGGCGCTGCGCGAATCGGGCGTGCCGTTCACCATCCTGCGGCCGTCGCTGGTCCACGGCGAGGGCAGCTATGGCGGCACCTCGCTGCTGCGCGGGCTGGCTGCGCTGCCGCTGGCGGTTCCGATGCCCGCTGGCGGGGATTACCCGTTCAACCCGATCCACGTGCGCGATCTGGCCCGTGCGGTTTGCCATGCCTGCGCGGATACGGCGCTGGCCGGCGCCACGCTGGAGCCTTGCGGCCCCGAAACGCTGTCGTTGCGGCAACTGCTGGCCCGCTATCGGGCATGGCTGGGCTTCGGCCGGGCGCGGTTCCTGCCGGTGCCGGTGCCGATGCCGCTGATGCGCCTGTTGGCGCGGATCGGCGATATGGCCGGGGATGGGCCGGTCTCCACCAACAGCCTCGCCCAGCTCGTCGCCGGCAATGCGGGCGATGGCGCCGCCTTCGCGCAGGCCATCGGTTTCGCGCCGCGCAGCCTTGCGGCCAGCATGGCCGCCCACCCGGCGCAAGTGCAGGACCGCTGGCACGCCCGCCTGTTCTTCCTGGCGCCCGCCATCCGCGCGGTGCTGGCGCTGCTGTGGCTCGCCTCGGCACTGCTGGGGCTGACGGTCGCCACGCCGCAGACCGCCGCCTGGCTCACTGCGCTGGGCCTGCCGCTCGTGCTCGCCGCGCCGCTGCGCATCGGCACCGGGCTGCTCGATCTTGCCATCGCCGTGCTGGTGCTGCGTGATCGCACCGCCCGCCTCGCCACCCCGGTGCAGCTTGTGGTGGTCCTCGGCTACACGCTCGCGCTCGGCATCGGCCTGCCCGCGCTGTGGCTCGATCCGCTGGGGCCGCTGCTCAAGAACCTGTCGATCCTGGCGCTGGTGCTCGTCCACGGCGCGGTTGCCGACCAGCGATGACCGCGTTCCTGCTCCTCAAGTGGCTGCACGTGCTTAGCAGCACCGTGCTGTTCGGCTTCGGCGCCGGCACGGCCTGGTACTTGTGGAACGCGCACCTGACCCGCGATCCCGCCACCATCGCCGCCGTTGGCCGCATGGTGGTGCGCGCCGACTGGATCTTCACCGGCACCAGCGGCGTCGTCCAGCCCGCCACCGGGCTGATGCTGGCACACCTCGCGGGCTGGCGCCTCACCGAACCGTGGCTGCTGCTGGCCTATGCGCTCTACGCGCTCGCCTTTGCCTGTTGGGTGCCGGTGGTCGCGCTGCAAATCCGCGCCCAGCGCCTTGCGCAAGCCGCCGTCGATCGTGGCGAACCGCTTGGCCCCGCCTACTTCCGCGCCATGCGCTGGTGGTTCGCGCTGGGCTGGCCGGCGTTCCTCGGCCTCACCGGCGTGTTCTGGCTGATGGTGGCGAAGCCCGCGCTTTAAAGCATGATGACATTGGATTAACCAACGTCATCATGCTCCAGCTATTGTTGTCGTGCGATTTATTGACAAAAACCGGTTCCCACTTTTTGTCATCGCACTCTAACGCGCCCCCAGATCACCCTTGCCCACAGTCCCGCTGGCCATGTCCAGCATCCGGTCCAGGCTCTGCTTGGCGCGCAGGCGCAGCCCTTCCTCGATCTCGACGCGCGGGGTCAGATCGCGCAGCGCGACGTACAGCTTTTCCAGTGTGTTCAGCGCCATGTACGGGCACACGTTGCAGTTGCAGTTGCCGTCCGCCCCCGGCGCGCCGATGAAGGTCTTGCCGGGCATGGCCAGTTGCATCTGGTGGATGATGTGCGGCTCGGTCGCCACGATCAGCGTGTCGGCCGGGGTGGCCTTGGCATAGTTCAGGATGCCGCTGGTGCTGCCCACGTAATCGGCATGGTCGACGATCGCCGGCGGGCATTC
>JAGWVC010000143.1 GCA_018971065.1 Sphingomonadales bacterium
GCGCCGCCAGCACGGCCAACTGGCAGGTGAACGCCTTGGTCGAGGCAACGCCGATTTCCGGCCCGGCATGAGTGGGCAGCAGCAGGTCGGCCTCGCGCGCCATCGAACTGGTCGGTACGTTGACCACCACGCCGATCGTCTGCCCGGCTGCCTTGCAGTGGCGCAGCGCCGCCAGCGTGTCCGCCGTTTCGCCCGATTGCGAGATGAACAGCGCCAGCCCGCCCGGCTCCAGCACCGGATCGCGATAGCGGAATTCCGACGCGACATCGATGTCCACCGGCAGCCGCGCGAACTGCTCGAACCAGTACTTGGCGACCAGCCCCGCATAATACGACGTGCCGCAGGCGACGATGGTGACGCGCTTGATCGTCGAAAGGTCGAAATCGATCTGCGGCAGCGCCACGCTTTCATCGACCTGGCGGATATAGCTGCGCAGCGTCTGCGCCACCACGGTCGGCTGTTCGTAGATTTCCTTCTGCATGAAGTGGCGGAAGTTGCCCTTCTCGATCGCCACGGCCGACGCGCCCGAGGCGACCACGGCGCGCTTCACCGGGTTGTTGTCCTTGTCGAAGATCGACGCACCGTCGCGAGTCAGCACCACCCAGTCGCCTTCCTCAAGGTAGGTGATCTTCTGGGTCAGCGGCGCCAGCGCCAGCGCGTCGGAACCGAGATACATCTCGCCGTCGCCATAGCCCACCACCAGCGGCGAGCCGAGCCGGGCGCCGATCAGGATATCGGGATGACGGCGGAAGGCGATCGCCAGCGCGAACGCGCCGCGAAGCTGGGGCAGCGCCGCCTTCACCGCGTCCTCGGGCGAGGCACCGGCTTCCACCGCCTCGGAGACGAGGTGCGCGACCACTTCGGTGTCGGTATCGCTCTCGAACACGCGCCCCTTGGCGCTGAGCGCTTCCTTCAGCGAGCGGAAGTTCTCGATGATGCCGTTATGCACCAGCGCCAGTTCGCCGGTGGCGTGCGGGTGCGCGTTGCTGGCCGTCGGCGCGCCGTGGGTGGCCCAGCGGGTGTGGGCGATGCCGACGGTGCCGGGCGCCGGGTTCACCGCCAGTTCCTTGACCAGGTTCAGCAGCTTGCCCGGCGCGCGCCGCCGGATCAGTTCGCCATCGAACACCGTGCATACGCCGGCCGAATCATAACCGCGATATTCCATGCGCCGCAGCCCGTCGACCAGACGGTCCGCCACTTCCTCACGCCCGATGATGCCGATGATGCCGCACATGTGCCGGTGCCTTTTGCTAGAGAGTATAGGGTATGCGGATGCCCGGCATGGCCGCCGGAAAATCCTGGGTGTTGCGGGTAACGAGAATGCGCCCGGTGACTTGCGCCGCCGCCAGCGTCAGCGCGTCGCCCAGCGCCATCGCCGGCCGTTGCGCGCGCAGGGTGGCGCCGCGCCGGGCGATATCCTCGCTCAATTCGATGATCTTGAAGTGGCGCAGGAATTCCTCGACCCGGTCGGAATCGTCGCGCGCGCCGGCCATGACCTCGGCCCAGCCCAGCCGGGTGATCGACCGTTCCGGCGTCGAGACGATCGCCGTGCGGGCCGGGGCCAGCCCCACCAGCGCATCCACCAGGATGGCGGTATCGAACAGCGCGCTGTTCATGCTGCGGTGCCGTCCCCGGCGCGGATGCGGCGGGCATAGCCCTGCCCGTCGCCGATATCGGAACGATCGCGCCACATGCCGCAGAACGGGTCGATGCCCTTGCGCGAGGAACCTTCGCGCAACTGGGTCACCGCCTCGCGCACCAGCGCCGTCCGCGACAGGCCACGCTCGGCCGCGGCAGTATCAAGCCAGCGGATGTCGTCGTCGGGGATCTCTACCAGCGTTCGCATCGGGTGCATGATATCACCCAATGATATACAAGCAATGAACGATCGCGGAATCCCGAAAATCAGCCCTTCTTCTCGGCCTTCTTCTTCTTCATCGCGTCATGGAAACGGTCGGCCCAGCCCGGCTTGACCAGTTGTTCGGCGCGCACCAGCCGCAGTTCGCCATCGGACACGTCGCGCGAAACCGCGCTGCCCGCCGCGACGATGGCGTCGGCGCCGATCCGCACCGGCGCGATCAGCGCCGAGTTCGAACCGATGAACGCGCGTTCGCCGATCACCGTCTTGTACTTGAAATAGCCGTCGTAATTGCAGGTGATCGTCCCCGCCC
Organism: Sphingomonadales bacterium; assembly: GCA_018971065.1. Next base: position 2,172 of record JAGWVC010000143.1, read on the forward strand.
CGATGTTGGCCCCCGCCCCCACTTCGGCATCGCCGATGTACGACAGGTGGTTGGCCTTGGCGCCCTTGCCCAGCGTGGCCTTCTTAACCTCGACGAAGTTGCCGACCTTGGCCTTTTCCATCAGCACCGCGCCCGGCCGCAGCCGCGCGTAAGGCCCGATTTCGGCGCCGCTGGCGATGCTGGCGCCTTCCAGGTGGCTGAATGCGTGGATCGTCACCCCGTCGGCGACCGACACGCCGGGGGCGAACACCACGTTCTGTTCGACGGTAACGTCGCGCCCCAGCACCGTGTCCCACGCAAACCACACCGTTTCGGGCGCCACCAGCGTCGCGCCGTCGTCCATCGCCTGCTTGCGGCGGCGCGTCTGCCAGCGGCCTTCCGCCTCGGCCAGTTCGCTGCGGCTGTTGATACCGGCCACTTCGTCGGCATCGTCGGTCACCACCACCGCGCAGACGCGCCCATCGGCATTGGCGATGTTGACGATGTCGGTCAGGTAGTATTCGCCCTGGGCGTTGCTGTTGCCCACGCGGGCCAGCAGCGCGAACAGTTCGGCGCTTTTCACCGCCATCAGCCCGGAATTGCACAGGCGGCAGGCGCGTTCCTCGGCAGAAGCGTCCTTATGCTCCACCATTTTCGCGATCCGGCCGTCGCTGGCGATGACGCGGCCATATTGCAGCGCGTCCGCCGGCTCGAACCCCAGCACCACCACGGCCGGTGCATCGGCCGCGTTCAGCCGGTCCAGCATGGCGCGCATCGTTTCGGCGCGCACGAACGGAACATCGCCGTAAAGGATCAGCACGTCGCCGCTGAACCCGGCCAGCGCCGCTTCGGCCTGCTGCACGGCATGGCCGGTGCCCAGTTGCGGCTCCTGCACGGCGATGGCAGCGCGATCGCCCAGCGCCTTTTCCAGTTGTTCACGCCCGTGCCCGGCCACGACAACCCAGCGCGCCGGGTCCAGCGCGGCGGCGCTGGCCATCAGGTGCTCAACCATCGGCCGGCCGGCAATCGGGTGCAGCACCTTGTGCAGATCGCTTTTCATGCGGGTGCCCTTGCCGGCGGCAAGAACGACGACGGCGAGTTGCGGGGCGGACGAAACGGCAGGATTCTGGGTCATGCCCGGTTCCTTGCCACCAATTTCTTGCGGATTCCATACAGGCAAGGCATCGGCGGCAGCGATGACCACATTTCCTTTCGCGATCGTCGGGTTCGACCTTGACGGCACCCTGCTCGACACCGCCGGCGACCTTGGCGTCGCGCTTAACCACGCGCTGGCGCTGATCGGCCGCCCGGCGGTCTCGGGCGAACAGACCCGCGACCTGATCGGCGGCGGCGCGAAACGGATGCTGGAGCGCGCGCTGGCGTTGACCGGCGGTGCCGAGGGCATCGACGTCGCCGCGCTGCACCGCGATCTCGTCGCGTTCTATGCCCGCAACATCGCCGCGCACACCTGCCATTTTCCCGGTGGCCTGCAAATGCTCGACGACCTCGCGGCGCGCGGGGTCAAGCTGGCCATCGCCACCAACAAGCTGGAGGAACTGGCCGTCAAGTTGCTGGACGAGCTGGGGCTCACCTCGCGGTTCTACACGATCATCGGTGGCGACACACTGGGCCCCGGCCGCGCCAAGCCGAAGCCCGACATGCTGCACGAAATGGTCGCCCGCGCCGGGCTTGGACCGTCCGCGCGCGCCGCCTTCATCGGCGACACCACCTACGACACCCACGCCGCCCGTGCCGCCGGCCTGCCCTGCGTGGCGGTCAGTTTCGGCTTCAACGATCTGCCCCCGGCCGAACTGGGCGCCGATGCGGTGATCGATCACTACGACCAACTGGTCCCGGTGCTGGAAACGCTGTAGCTTCGCTGTCGAGGAGGCCCCCCATGTCGCTGTCGTTTGCAGGAAAAGTCGCCATCGTCACCGGTGCCGGGGGCGGCCTTGGCCGGTCCTATGCGCGCGAACTGGCCCGGCGCGGCGCCCAGGTCGTCGTCAACGATCTCGGCGGCGCGCGCGACGGCACCGGCCATTCCGATGCGGCGCTGGCCGTGGTCGAGGAAATCCGCGCGGCCGGCGGTGAGGCGATGGCCAATGGCGGCGACGTTACCAGCTATGACCAGATGGTCGAGATGGTCGCCCGCGCGAAAGAAGCCTGGGGCGGCGTCCATATCCTGATCGCCAACGCCGGTATCCTGCGCGACAAGTCGTTCGCCAAGATGGAGCCGGCCGATTTCGAACTGGTCGTCCGCGTCCACCTGCTCGGCTCGGCCAACTGCGCCAAGGCGGTGTGGGAAACGATGCGCGCGCAGAATCACGGCCGCATCCTGCTGACCACGTCATCCAGCGGGCTGGGCGGCAATTTCGGCCAGGCCAACTATGCCGCGGCCAAGCTGGGCGTGGTGGGGCTGGCCCGGACACTTCACCTCGAAGGCGCGAAGCATGACATCCGCGTCAACGCCCTGGCCCCCACCGCCGGCACGCGGATGACCCAGGACATCTTCCCCGAACAGGCGTTCCAGGCGTTCGAGCCCGACGCGGTCACCCCGGCGGCGCTATTCCTGGTCAGCGAGGGTGCGCCATCCAACGTCATCGTCGGCGCCGGTGGCGGCGTGTTCCAGTCCGTCTTCATCACCATGAACGACGGCGTGCTGCTGGCCCCCGGCGAATGCACGCTGGAAGGGTTTGCCGCCGCCTGGCCGCGCATCTCGGACCGCACGGGCGATCGCCCGTTCAGCAACGGCGTCGAACAGGCGATGCACGCGATGGGCGTGATCCAGACGGCGCGAAGCTGAACGCAAGCGGCCGGAAAGCAATCAGGCGGCGCGCGATCCCGTCGCACGCCGCCCGAGAGGCCGGATCGGAGAGGTCCGGCCTTGCACAAAGCCGTCAGGCCACCGTTTCGGCATCGAGTGCCGCCAGGATGTTCTCGGGCGAGCTTTCGCCATAAGGATCGCCGTTCAGGCCGTCGTCGTTGATGCCCGGTTCCTCGAACCAGTGAGTCACGCGGTTGTCATCGACCACCATCGCATAGCGCCACGACCGCTGGCCGAAGCCGAGGTGGTCCTTGTTGATCAACATGCCCATGCGGCGGGTGAACGCGCCCGAACCGTCGGGCAGCAGCTTGACGTTCTTCAGCCCCAGGTTCTTGCCCCACTGGTACATCACGAAAGCATCGTTCACCGAGATGCAGTAGACTTCATCGACGCCGTGGCTCTTGAACACGTCGTAGAGGCGTTCGAAATTCGGGCACTGCTCGTTGCTGCACGTGGGCGTGAACGCGCCGGGGAGCGAGAACACCACGACCTTCTTGCCGGCGAATGCGTCGCGGACTTTCAGGTCCTGCCAGCGGAACGGGTTCGGGCCTTCCACGGCATCGTCGCGCACGCGGGTCTTCAGGGTCACGTCGGGAATCTGGCGGTCGATCATGGTTGGCTCCGTGTTGGGAAAGGGTTGGGGGAATGCGTTGAAAGCGTCTCTAGGGCGTCGCTCACGATCGACAAAACCGAACGATATGGACAGTGTAATCGGTTTTTCCGGTCAATCGCGTAACATATCGCCGCTTGCAGCCAACTGCCGGCGGGCGCAGAGTTTCCCGAAGGCAGGACAAAGGGGGAGAATGGCGCGATGCGACGCTTCTGGTTGATTGCCACGCTGATCCTGTTGTGGAGTCTGGCCGGGCTGTTCGCCTGGTACAGCCAGTCCCACGCCAACCTTGCCGAACTGGCGAAATCCGATCCCGACAGCGCCCGCGCGTTTGGCACGATGCCGCGCTGGGCCTGGGCGGCCTATGCGTTGGCCACCTGGGCGGGTGTGGCCGGCGCGGTGGCGCTGCTGGCGCGCAGCCGCCATGCCGCAGCGCTGTTCATGCTGTCGCTGCTGGGCGTCGTCGCCCAGTTCGGCTGGTCGTTCCTGGGCAGCGGCATCCTTGCTGCCAAGGGGCCGGGGGCGGCGGTGTTTCCGATTGTGATCGCGCTGATCGCGGTGGCGGAAATCGTGTGGTCGCGGCGCCAGGTAGCGGCCGGAAACCTGCGCTAAAGCATGATGACATTGGATTGACCAATGTCATCATGCTCTAGGTGGTGTGGACTCTTAGGATTCCCATTTGCGGGAAAGTCTGATTCAAGGCTGTCTTTTGGAGGCGGCCTTGGGTGTTATGGATCGATTGGTGCTGAGCGACGCAGCTTGGGCGCGGATGGCTCCG
>JAGWVC010000144.1 GCA_018971065.1 Sphingomonadales bacterium
CTTTCCAAGGGCGGCTTTGGCCGAGATGGAAGCCATTTGAACGCCCCGCAGGGGTTTGACCAGAATGGCCCAGTGCGGCGTCGAGAAGTCTTGAAATATCGACATATTCCTGTGCCTTCTCTCCTTGCACCGGGCCATTCTGCCTCAAACCTCGATGGTGCCGTTCATGAGTTTACGGCCTAACCCGATGGCCTCTCCGCCTTGCCGCCAAACGCCGCCAGCCGTGCGGCGTGGTCGGGGGCGTTGCCAGGGTAGTGCGCGCGTTCGTGGGCCAGCGCCTGATCGAGCGGCATGCCCTCGGTCTCGCGCAGGAAGCGCTTGGCGTGGATATTGGTGTGGCTGCTGTTCGCAAGGATCGCCGCAGCCCAGCCGGCCACCAGCGCGTCCAGGCCTTCAGGCCCGGCCAGTTCGTCGACCAGCCCCAACGCCAGCGCGGCTTGGGCCTGGACCATCGCGGCGGTCATCATCATGCGCTTGGCACGCGCGGTACCGATCCGCCGCGACAGCCGCTGGCCCATGCCCCAGGCCCCGACCAGCCCCCACTTGCCGTGGGTGTCGGCGAAGCGCGCGGAGCCATCGGCCAGAATGAAATCGCAGGCCAGCGCCAGTTCCAGCCCGCCAGTGACACAGACCCCATGCACCGCCGCGATCACCGGTTGCGGCAATCGCGCCAGCCGGTCGATCACGCCGGGCTTGAACAGTGGATCAACCGGCGTGCCGTCGGCCCGCAGGCCCAGCGCGGCCAGATCGGCCCCGGCGCAGAAACCCCGGCCTTCGGCGCGTAGCACGACGCAGCCGATCGCATCCCCGGCAGCCTCGATGGTGGCGAGATGGGCGTCGAGTTCCTCGAAGCTCTGCGTGTCGAGCGCGTTGAGCTTGTCTGGCCGCGACAGCACGAGCGTGCACAGGTGCCCCGCCTGCTCGCGGCGGATGCGCGCGGCGCTCACCCGGCGGCGGCCAGCGCGGCGCGGGCTTCGCCTGCCATGCCGGGTGTGTCGCAGGCCGCGACATAGTCGCGCAGCAGCCGCTCGACCAGTTCGGCGACCGGCGGGATGTCGCGGACCAGCCCGCAGCCCTGCCCCCCGCTCCAGATGTCGCGCCACGGGGTCATGCCGGCGGGCAGGTGTTCGGTGCTGCGGCCCTGGGGGATGAACAGGTTGTCCGGATCAAGGCCGATCTGGCGCAGCGATGCCTTGAGCCAGCTGGCCGGCATGCCGTTGACCCCGCGCGTGTAGATCACATCTTCCACCCCGGCTTCGACCAGCATCGCCTTGTAGGCATCGGGTGCGCCCGATTCGCGCGTGGCGATGAACATCGTGCCGACATAGGCCAGATCGGCACCCAGCACTTCCGCCGCCCGCACCCCGCCGCCAGAGGCGACTGCACCAGCCATGGCGATCACCCCATCGAACATCGCGCGGATCTGCGGGATGAGGGCGAGGTGGCTGATCGTCCCGGCATGGCCGCCGCCGCCCGCGCCGATGGCAACCATGCCGTCCACCCCCGCCGCCGCCGCTTTTTCGGCGAAGCGCAGGTTGGTGACATCGTGGAAATGGTAAAGGCCCGAATCGCGGATCTGCGGCGCGACCTGCGCCGGATTGCCGACCGAGGTGACGATGATGCGCGCGCCGTAGCGCTGGCACAGATCGAGGTGGGCGCGGAAATCCGCCGGGTCCATGGTTGGGGCGATGTTCACCGCCAGCGGCCCGATCCGCCCGCCAGTGCCACAGTCACGGGCGGCGGCAAGGCTGTCGCTCACCTGGCGCAGCTGCTCTTCCAGCTCGGCAAGATCGCGGCAATGGTTGGCGGTCAGCGAGCCGACGATACCGGCGGCGCAGCAGGCCGCAGCCAGCGCTGGCGTCGAGCACAGGAACATCGGCGCGGCGAAAACCGGCATCACCAGACTATCGCGCAAATCCTGCGGCAGCCCCATTCAAACCTCCCTGATTATGCACGCAGGCTCGCACACCCGGCACGCCGGGTCCATGCTCGCCGCATCGTCACGGCGGCGTTGCCGCGTTGGCCGCGCCGACCACGCCTTCATGATCGCGGCGCATCCGCCGCCGCTCGCCATGGCGCAGGGTCACGCCGATGCGATCAAAGAACTCGAGCAGTTCGATAACGAAATTGCGTCCCAGCCCCGACGCATCGCGGAACTGCGCGGCGGTGAAGCCGCCAGCTTCCGCGCTTGCCAGCCGCGCCGCCACGGCCGCCAGCGCAGCAACGTGTTCGCGCAGCATGAAGCGCTTTTCGCTGACTTGCCAGACCTGCCCAGCCACGCGCCGCCGGTAGAGCATGGCGCGTATCGCCGCTTCGCTGGCACGCAGTTCGCGCACCAGTTCGGCGACGACGATGGGGCGCGGCTCACTGGTTTGCAGCGCTGCCCGCGCCGCCTGCCACAGCGCGGTCTCCGCCTGGCTGAAGCGCGCCGAATGGCCGGGCAGGCGCACCAGTGCGCCGTCCGTCTCGATCCGCCGCGTTGCGCCGAGCCGCTGCAACAGGCTGGCGAACAGTTCGACCGAAACCGGCTCACCCAGCGCGGCGCGCGCTTCGCGGCGGCTCATCCCGCCCCGGTCGGCATGGGCGGCATGGTGCGCGCCCAGCGCGGCGACCAGCGCGTCGCCCAGCCTGTCCAGACGGGCGGGCGTCACCACGATCCGGCCAGCCTTGCCTGCCGCAACCAGATCGCCTGCAGCCAGCAGGTTTGCGGCGGTATCGGGCATCAGCCCCCGGGCCAGGGCGAACCAGTCCAGATCGGGCTCGCAGCCGGGGATCGCGGCCAGCGCGGCGAGTGCCGTGGCCGGATCGCGCAGCGCCAGCGCTTCGGCCATGGCCTCCCGCAACGCCGCAGGCCGCCGCCGCTCGCTGGCCAGCGGATCGAGCACCAGCCCGCCGCCGAGCAAGCCGCATGCGCCGCTATCGCGCAGCAGCAGGTGCTGGCCGCTTGCCGCCGTCGTCGGTTGGTCGAGCACCAGACTGACCACCGCGCGTTCACCCGGCAGGATTGCCCTGCGGTGCGGGATCAGCACCCGCGCGCCCAGATCCGCCGCGCCAAGATGCAGGTGGACGCGGGCATCGTGCCGCAGCGGGGTGGAACAACCGGGCAGCAAACCGATCCGCGCCTCTATCCGCCGGGTGGGGGCATGCAGCGCGGGGTGGACCAGCCAGTCGCCACGATGGACCTCGCTCCGGTCCAGTCCGGCAAGATTGAGCGCGCAGCGCTGCCCGGCGCTGACCTGCTGTGCCACCGCGCCCGCGATCTGCACGCTGCGCACCCGCACTGCCTGCCCGGCGGGCGAAAGCGTCAGCCTGTCACCGGCGGTGACCTGCCCGGCAACCACGGTCCCGGTCACCACGGTACCGGCTCCGTCGACGGTGAAGGTGCGGTCGACAGCCAACCGGAAGCCCTGCCCTGTCCCGGCCTGCGGCTGCCGCGCATCGCGCGCCGCGATCAGCGCGGTGGCCAGTGCGGCGATCCCTGCGCCGGTCGTGGCCGAAACCTCGAACAGCGGCGATCCGGCGAACGGTCCTTCCGCCAGCAACGCCGCCACCGCGCCGCGAACCTGCTCGATCCGGGCGGGATCGGCGCGGTCGCACTTGTTCAGCACCGCCATGCCGCGCGGCACCCCCAGCAGTTCCAGCACGCGCAGGTGCTCGACCGTCTGCGGCATGATCCCGTCTTCGGCGGAGACCACCAGCAGGGCCAGATCGATGCCGCTGACCCCCGCGATCATCGTGCGCAGGAAGCGTTCGTGCCCCGGCACGTCAATGAAGCCGATGATTTCGTCGCCATCGGGCCGCCAGTAGGCGAAGCCGAGGTCGATCGAGATGCCGCGCACCTGCTCTTCGGGCAGGCGGTCGGTCTCCACCCCGGTCAGGGCGCGGACCAGCGCGGTCTTGCCGTGGTCGATATGGCCGGCGGTGGCGATCAGCATGGTGCCTTCATAGAGCTTCGCGCGCCGGGGCAAAGCGTCTCGGCGATCAAAGCGGACCGCAGCGTTGAACTGGCGCGCGCCTTCGTCCAAGACCGTGGCGATGACCCAGCCAAGTCCGCGCCTGCCTTCTGTCGACCGAGTGCTGCGCGATCCGGAGCTGGCCCCGCTGGAGCAGCACCACGGCCGGGCTGCGCTGACCGAGGCGGTTCGTGCGGTACTGGCGGCATGCCGCGCCAATGGGACAAGGCCGGATGCAGCCGTGATTACCGCCGCCGTCACCACCCGGCTGGCCGAACGCGCCGCCCCGGCGCTGCGGGCGATGTACAACCTCACCGGCACCGTCCTCCACACCAACATGGGCCGCGCCCTCCTGTGTGAAGCGGCGGTGGAGCAGGCGGTGATGGCGATGCGTTCGCCCTGCAACCTTGAATTCGATCTGGACGGGCGCGGGCGCGGGGATCGCGACACGCTGGTCGAAAGCCTGATCTGCGAACTGACCGGGGCCGAGGCGGCCACCGTGGTCAACAACAATGCCGCTGCCGTCCTGCTGACACTCGCCGCACTGGCGGCCCGGCGCGAAGTGGTGGTCTCACGCGGGGAGCTGGTAGAGATCGGCGGTGCCTTCCGCATCCCCGACGTGATGCGCGCGGCGCAGGTTCGGCTGGTGGAGGTCGGCACCACCAACCGCACCCACGCCCGCGACTATGCAGGCGCGATTTGCGCGAAGACCGCCGCCTTGATGAAGGTCCACGCCAGCAACTATGCCATGACCGGGTTCACCGCTGCGGTGGACGAGGGCGAAGTGGCGCGGATCGCCCATCACCACGGCCTGCCGCTGCTGGTCGATCTGGGCGCGGGCAGCCTGGTCGATCTTGCGGCATGGGGCTTGCCGAAAGAGCCGGTGGTGCGCGAGGTGCTGGCGCACGGGGCCGATGTCGTCATGTTCAGCGGCGACAAGCTGCTCGGCGGACCGCAGGCGGGACTGATCGCCGGGCGCCGGGACCTGATCGCGAAAATCCGCAAGCATCCGCTGAAGCGCGCCCTGCGCCTGTCGAAGATCACTCTCGCCGCGCTCGAAGCGACGCTGCGTGCCTATCGCTCGCCCGACTTGCTGGCGCGTGACCTGCCCACCCTTCGGCTGCTCACCCGCCCGCGCGCAGACATCGCCGCCATGGCCGCGCGACTGCAGCCGGCAATGGCGCAGGCGCTGGGCAATGGCTGGCAGGTTCTGGTCACCGATTGCCTCAGCCAGATCGGCAGCGGTGCCATGCCGGTCGAAACCCTGCCCAGCGTGGCGCTGGCCCTGGTGCCCGGCAAGGCGCGCGCCGGCGGCGCGCTGAAGGCGCTGGCGGCGCGGTTGGCTGCCTTGCCGGTGCCGATGATCGGGCGCATCGCCGATAACCGCCTGCTGCTCGACCTGCGTTGTCTTGAGGACGAGGCTGCGTTCGCCGCCCAGCTTGTTTGCCTGGAGCCTGCTGCATGACGGCCATTCCCCGCCTTACGTCGCTGTCGCACGGTGGCGGCTGTGGCTGCAAGATCGCGCCGGGGGTGCTCTCGGAGATCCTGCGCGGCACCGCCGCCCTGCCGATGCCGCCCGAACTGCTGGTGGGCATCGAGACTTCGGACGATGCGGCGGTCTACCGGTTGAATGACCAGCAGGCACTGATCGCCACGACCGATTTCTTCATGCCCATCGTCGATGATCCCCATGATTTCGGCCGCATCGCCGCGACCAACGCGATCAGCGACGTCTATGCCATGGGCGGCACCCCGATCATGGCGCTGGCGCTCGTCGGCATGCCGGTCAACGTCCTGCCGGGCGAGGTGATCGGCCGCATCCTCGAAGGCGGAGCAGCGGCATGCCGGGCGGCGGGAATCCCCATCGCTGGCGGGCACTCCATCGATTCGGTGGAAGCGATCTATGGCCTCGTCGCGCTCGGTCTTGCCCACCCGGACCGCATCCGCCGCAACAGCGATGCGCAGCCGGGTGATGTGCTGGTGCTGGGCAAGCCGCTGGGCGTCGGCATCTATTCCGCCGCGCTGAAGCAAGGCGCGCTGGATGATGCCGGCTACGCGGCGATGATCGCGGCGGCGACCCGGCTCAACACCCCCGGCCCCGACCTCGCCGCGCTCGACGGGGTCCATGCCATGACCGACGTCACCGGCTTCGGCCTTGCCGGCCATGCGCTCGAAATGGCGCGCGGCAGCGGCTGCGATGTGCGGATCGACTGGGCCAAGGTTCCCTTGCTACTCGCTGCGCATGATCTCGCCGGGCGCGGCTTCGTCACCGGCGCATCGGGCCGCAACTGGGCAAGCTATGGCGATGCGGTGGCGCTGGACGCCGGCCTGACCGCGCTCGACCGGGCGCTGCTCACCGATCCGCAGACCAGCGGCGGCCTGCTGGTC
>JAGWVC010000145.1 GCA_018971065.1 Sphingomonadales bacterium
ATCTGCGGCGAACAGGAATTCTTCGGGCTGCCGTTCCGCGTCTCCCCCGCCGTGCTGATCCCGCGCGGCGACAGCGAGGTGCTGGTCGAGGCGGCACTGGCCGGCCGGCCCGACGCCCGCGCCGTGCTCGATTGCGGCACCGGCTCGGGCGCGCTGCTTCTGGCGGTGCTGACCAACCTGCCCCGGGCCACCGGCATCGGCATCGATCGATCGCCGGATGCGCTGCGGATCGCCGCCGCCAATGCCGCCGATCTGGCCGGCGACCGGGCGATCCTGCTCGAACGCGACTGGACCCGACCCGGCTGGTCCGAAGGGCTGGGCCGCTTCGACCTGATCCTGGCAAACCCGCCTTATGTGGAGCTTGATGCGGCCTTGATGCCCTCCGTTCGCGAGCATGAACCCGCCGGCGCGCTCTATGCCGGCGCCGACGGGCTCGACGATTACCGCGTGCTGATCCCGCAACTGCCCGCGCTGCTGGCGCCCGGCGGGCTTGCCGTGGTCGAGATCGGCGCCACCCAGGCCGAACCCGTCACCGCGCTGGCCGCGCTGGCCGGGCTTTCCGCCACGCTTCACCGCGACCTTGGCAACCGCCCGCGCGCGCTGGCGCTGGCTGCGGGAATTCCCGGATGAGCCTTAAGATTCCGCTTGGCAATTGCCGCTACCATGCCTAATTGAATCGCAGGCCACCGTTCGATGAACTTTCCCGAACGGCCGGCTCGCTCCAGCATATGCATCCGGGTCCGGGCCAAAACGCCTCTCGAACATGCACTTGCAGGGTAACGGTTCGCCATGCGGGCCGTGCGAAAGATGGCGCATGTCGCCGGTCGGCGTTTCGCCGGGCGACCATCGGGGTTTAAGGAAATCGCACCCTTGAATAACAATCGTGGCAACAACCGCCGGCGCGGTCGTGGTAACAATCGCCCGCAGGGCGGCGGCAACGGCGGCCAGCAGCTCAACCGGATCGACAGCCGCGCGCGCGGCAATGCGCCGCAGTTGCTGGAAAAGTATCGCAAGTTGGCGCATGACGCTCATCTCAACGGCGATCGCGTCAACGCGGAATACTACCTGCAGTTTGCCGATCACTACTTCCGCGTCATTGCCGACACCCGCCTCCGCCAGGAAGAGCAGCGCCTGCGCCGCGACGACCGCTGGCAGGAAGGTGGCGAAGGCTTCCGCGAAGATGGCGACGACAGCGGCGAATTCAGCGTGGAAAGTGATTTCCCCGCGTTCGACCAGCCGGTCTATCAGCGCCGTGAGCGCGAGGATCGCGACGGCAACCGCGACAATGGGCGCGAGAACGGCAACCGCGAGAACACCCCACGCGAAGGTCGCGAAGGCGGCAATCGTGAAGGTGGGAATCGCGAAAACGGGCGCGACGGCAATCGCGAAGGTGGCCGCGAGTGGCGCAACCGCCGCGACGAGCAGGGCCAGCGCCCGGCCCGCGAGGCCCAGTCGGACATTGAGGCACCCGCCGCCGAGGTGGCCGCAGAGCCTGCCGAAGCCAATCCGTTCGAGCCGGCCGAAAATCCGTTCCTGCGCCCCAACCGCGCCGCGCGCGGGCTGAAGCCGCGCCGCGAAAACCGCGATGAAGGCCGCGAGGAAGCGCGTGCGACGCAGGACGATCAGCCCCGCCGCGAAGAGCGGCGCCCACGCCGTGAGCATCGCGCCGCCGATGCCGAGGCCGGTGAACCCGCGCCGCGCATCGACATGGCGGTGCTGCCGCCCGCCATCGGCCGCGAGCCGAGCGCGGGCGCCGACGACGCACCGGCGCCGCGCAAGCGCGCACCCCGGCGCAAGCCTGCCGCCGGCGATGCCGACGGTTCGCTGCAGTCGGTTGACTGACACCACCCGCGCAACGCCCGCGTGATCGCGTGACCCTGTCGCCGCCCGCCGCTCGGACCCTCCTTGCGGCGCTGGCGTGTGGCGCGCTGGCGGCCTGCGGATTCCAGCCACTGGCGCTGTGGCCGCTGGCCCTGCTGGGCATGGCCGGCCTGATCGCGCTGGTCGCCGCCGCCCCCGGCTGGCGGAGCGCCGGCTGGATTGGTTGGACCTGGGGCGTCGGCCACTTCACCGTCGGCAACAACTGGATCGCCACCGCCTTCACCTATCAGGCGAAGATGCCGCCCTGGCTGGGCGGCCTGGCGGTGTTCGGCCTGTCGCTTTACCTGGCGCTGTTCCCCGCCCTCTCGACCATCGCGGCGCGTTTGCCGGCGCGGCGTTCCGGCGCCGGATTCGTATTCGGGTTTGCCGGCTGCTGGATCATCGGCGAATGGCTGCGTGGCTGGGTCTGCACCGGCTTTCCGTGGAATCCGTTCGGCGCGGTTGCGCTGGGGCCTTTCGACCGGCCGGGATTGGCCGCCGTGGCCCCCTGGCTGGGCACGTATGCGCTGTCCGGGCTGATGGTGTTGCTGGCCGGGGGCTGGTGGCTGGCGTTCTCCCGGCGCCGGGCCGACGGACAGACGCTGGCGCTGGCCGCGCTGCCCGTCGCGCTGCTGCTGTTGCCCGGGCGCGGCGAACGCGCGCTGCCGCAGGGGCATGTTCCGTACACGCTGGTCCAGCCCGACATCGAACAATCGGCCATCAACGACCCCGCCCGGTTCCAGGCGCAGTTCGTCAAGACCGCGCGCCTGTCTTTGCCGATCGCGCCGGGTGCGGCACGGCTGGTGCTGTGGCCCGAATCGGGCGTGCGCGACTATTTGCGCGAAGGCTATCCGGCGGAATACTATGCTTATGCCACCTATGCCGGCGATCCGGTGCTGGCCCGCTGGCGACTGGCGCGCACCATCGGGCGCGGCAGCCTGCTGCTGGCCGGCACCGAAGACCTGGATTTCGCCGGCCGGCAGCTATCCGGCGCGCACAACGTCGTCACCGCGCTGGACGGCGAGGGCAATATCACGGCCAGCTATGCCAAGGCCCATCTGGTCCCTTATGGCGAATACCTGCCGATGCGCGAATGGCTCGAACCGCTTGGGATCGCCCGGCTGGTCCCGGGCGAGATCGACTTCCTGCCCGGCCCCGGCCCGCGCACGCTGGACCTTGGCGCGTTGGGCAAGGCCGGCATCCAGGTCTGCTACGAGATCGTGTTCTCGGGCGAGGTGGTCGATCGCGCGCATCGGCCCGACTACCTGTTCAACCCCTCGAACGACGGCTGGTTCGGCACCTGGGGACCACCGCAGCACCTGGCACAGGCCCGCCTGCGCGCGATCGAGGAGGGCCTGCCCATCCTGCGCGCCACCACCAACGGCATCAGCGCGGTGATTGATGCCGACGGCATCGTTCGCCAGTCCGTCCCGGGACGGCACGCCGGCCGCCTTGATGGCCGGGTGCCGCCTGCCCGCAAACCCACGCTTTTCGCGCGCATGGGCAACATGCTGGCGCTTTGCTGGGCAGCAGTTCTTCTTGTGCTCTCGCTGGTTGCCAATCGCCGCCGATCCGGGTAGGGCGGATCACATAAAGATTTCTTTATATGGATCAGATGGCAATGCGCAGCGATTACCTGTTCACTTCCGAGTCCGTTTCCGAAGGCCACCCCGACAAGGTTGCCGACCAGATCAGCGACTCGATCGTCGATCTGTTCCTGTCGAAGGACCCCGAAGCCCGCATCGCCTGCGAAACGCTGACCACCACCCAGCTCGTGGTTCTGGCCGGCGAAATCCGCTGCAAGGGTGTCTACGAAAACGGCGCCTGGGCGCCCGGCGCGCAGGAAGAAATCGAGCGCACCGTGCGCGAAACGGTCAAGCGCATCGGTTACGAGCAGGACGGCTTCCACTGGGAAAAGTTCGAGTTCATCAACCGCCTGCACGGCCAGTCGGCCCATATCGCGCAGGGCGTCGATGCCGGCTCGAACAAGGACGAAGGCGCGGGCGATCAGGGCATCATGTTCGGCTACGCCACCGACGAGACGCCCGACCTGATGCCCGCCACGCTGTACTACAGCCACAAGATCCTGGAGCGCATGGCCGCCGACCGCCACTCGGGCGTCGCCCCGTTCCTGGAGCCGGACGCCAAGAGCCAGGTCACGCTGCGCTATGAAGGCAGCCTGCCGGTGGCGGCCACCGCCATCGTCGTCTCCACCCAGCACGCGCCGGGCTATGACGAGGGCGAGAAGGAGGCCGCGCTTCACACCTATGTGAAGCGCGTCGTCGCCGCAGTGATCCCGCCGGTGCTGCTGCGCGACACGGTCTATCACATCAACCCGACCGGCTCGTTCGAGATCGGCGGGCCTGACGGCGACGCCGGGTTGACCGGGCGCAAGATCATTGTCGATACCTACGGCGGTGCGGCCCCGCACGGCGGCGGCGCGTTCAGCGGCAAGGACCCCACCAAGGTCGATCGTTCGGCGGCGTACATCACCCGCTACCTCGCCAAGAACATCGTCGCGGCGGGCCTGGCCACGCGCTGCACGATCCAGCTTGCCTATGCCATCGGCGTCTCGCAGCCGCTGTCCCTGTATGTCGATACGCACGAGACCGGCACGGTCGGCGACGACGCGATCGAGGCGGCGATCATGACAATCGGCAAGCTGGGCGGCCTGACCCCGCGCGGCATCCGCACCCACCTTGGCCTCAACAAGCCGATCTATGCCAAGACCGCCGCCTATGGCCACTTCGGCCGCAAGGCCGAAGGCGACCTGTTCCCGTGGGAGCGGCTGGACCTGGTGGACGATCTCAAGGCAGCGCTGGCCTGAACAGCGGCAGGCTGAAACGAAAAGGGCGGCCGGACCTGAAGTCCAGCCGCCCTTTTTCCTGCGCGGGACCGGCGTCAGTTCGCCAGCATCAACGTCGCCTCGGCCGCCGGTGCCGACACTTCATGGCCGCGCTGGGCGAAACGGCCGACAACACGGGCGCCCTGTTCGATCGTCAACGAATCATAGACCACGTCGCCATCGATGCGCGCGGTTTTCAGGATGACCAGATGGCCGGCATTGACGGTGCCACGCACATGGCCGGCCAGCCGCGCGGTGTCGGCGACGATGGCGCCGGCGATCTCGCTGCTTTCACCCTGCACCAGCCCGGCGCAGGTGATGTCGCCATCGACGCGGCCGTCGATATGCAAGTCGGCGGTGGCGTGAATGTCGCCGCGAATCGCCGTATCGGCGCCGAACACGGAAAAGGTGGGAGCGCCCATCGGATCAATCGCCTGCCGCGCCGGGGCCGGGGTTTTCTTGGGGAACATGATTGCGGGCCTCCAGGAACGGGCGCGGGTTGACCGGACGGTCGTTGATGCGGACTTCGAAATGCAGGTGCGGCCCGGTCGATCGGCCGGTGCTGCCGATCAGCCCGATCTGCTCGCCACCGCCGACCTGCCGGCCGACCGTGGTGCGAAAGCCCGACATGTGCGCGTAACGCGTGATCAGGCCGTTGCCGTGGTCGATCTCGACACAGTTGCCATAGCCGCTGCGCTGGCCGACGAACGACACGCGCCCCTTGGCGGCGGCATAGATCGGCGCGCCCTTCGGTCCGCGGAAATCGAGGCCGGGGTGGAACGCGCCCGAATGGGTGAACGGATCGGAGCGATAGCCGAAGCCGGAGGAAATGTAGTCGAGGCTGGCCGGCAACACCTGCGGCAGGCGTTGCAGGCCCGATTGCAGCGCGCTCATCCGCGCCAGGCTGAGGCCGAGCCGTTCGAAGCGCGCGTCCAGCGATCCGTCGGCGGACGTGGCCATCGGGATGAACGGGCCACCCATCGCCTCGCCACGGTCCATTGATGCCAGCATCATGCGCGGGTCCAGCCCCAGCCGGCGAATGCGCTGGCTGGCGGTCTCGCTCTGGCGGTCGGCATAGCGGGTCAGCCCTTCGACGAAGGCCAGTTGCCGTGCCTCCATGCGGGCCAGCCCGGCGGCTTCCGGCACCGCCGCGCTGACCTTGGCGACGGTCTTCGCCGCTTCACCGGCGCTGTTGGACACCGTTTCGCCCGGCCGCACGTCACTGGGCAGGCTGCCGAGGTGGCCCTGCACGACCTTGTCGATGAAGTCCTGCCGGCGCTTGAGGTCTTCGGCCACCGCGCCGATGCTGTGTCGATACGCGGTCTGGCGATTTTCCGCCGAAAGCACGCGCGCTTCGCGGTTGAGCAGCGAAAGCCGGTCCTGCGCCTCGAACAGCCGCGACACCGTTACCGTCAGCATCGTGCCCAGCCACACCAGCGCCAGCGCCGCAACGGCGGCAGCCGCGCGCATCTGCAACCTGCTGGAAATGCGGATGAAACGGACCTGACCCTCGGAGCGCATGAAGAACTCACGCTCCGGAAACCAGCCCCGCAGACGGGCGATAGCGCCGTCAACG
>JAGWVC010000051.1 GCA_018971065.1 Sphingomonadales bacterium
CTGCAGGGGGTGATGTTCGCGGTGCGCTTTGCCAGCATCCGCCTGACCACGCAGATCACCGGCGCCCGCGTCAATGCGGCGGACCAGTTCGCGTTCTCGATCAATGCCACCTCGGGCGGAGCAACGCTGTCCTCCGGCGCCAGCAGCGGCACCGGGCTGGGGCCGTTCACCGCGGCGGCGCTGT
Source organism: Sphingomonadales bacterium (assembly GCA_018971065.1). The sequence continues at coordinate 185 of JAGWVC010000051.1, forward strand.
CGAGCACCAGCGCGCTGCCGCTGACTCTGAACCAGGCGATGGCGGCAGGCTCGGCGAACACGATTTCGCATTACCTGTCATCGCTGACCTGCACCAACGCGGTCACCGGCACCGGCACGCCGATGCCCACCGCCGCTATCACCACCAGCTACAGCTTCGGTGCGATGCAGTTCGGCGACAACGTGCAGTGTACTTACACGATGACGCCTTATCCGCACCTGACGCTGCGCAAGCTGCTGGGCGCCGGCGGCCGGCAGTATGCCACCGACCAGGTGACGGTGAAGATCGACGCGGGCGCCACCACGGTTGCCAGCGCCACCACCACCGGCACCGGCAGTACCGTGCTGACCGGCGTTACCCCGCAATACCAGGCGACGGCGGGAACCACGTACCGGCTCTATGAAACCGCCAGCGCGGGAACCAGCCTGAACCAGTACACCGCCGCGATGGCGTGCAGCAACGCGTGGAGCGGCTCGCCCACCACGCTGGTCAGCGGTTCGGGCTGGACGATCACCCCGCAGATGGGCGATGTCATCACCTGCTCGCTGACCAACACGAAGATCGCCGCCAACGCGCTGCTGACGATCCTGAAAAGCTCGACCGTGGTGTCCGATCCGGTCAACGGCGCCACCAATCCGAAATACATTCCCGGCGCCATCGTCCAGTACACCTTCACCGTGGCGAACACCGGCCCGTCGGCGGTGGACAGCAACAGCCTCTGGCTGATCGACACCCTGCCGGCGACGCTCGGCGTCGGCACCGCCGCCAATCCGGTGTTTTCGCAAGGATCGCCCACCAGTGGGTTGAGTTTTACCGCTGGCACCGACCTCAAGTACTCGAACGCCGCCACCGCGCCGTCGTCGTTCGCCGGCTGCACCTACACGCCCACGTCCAGCTACGACCCGGCGGTGCGGTTCGTGTGCCTGAATCCGAAGGGGACGATGGCCGCCTCGACCGGAACCCCGCCCTCGTTCACGCTGAGCATCCAGGCGCGGGTCAACTGACCGGCCGTCCGCTCACGCCGCGCTGGGGATCACCATCCGGCAGATGACGCCTTCGGGTTCGAAGGCGATGTCGGCGCCGGTGCCTTCGCCGCTTTTCAGGCTGCGCGTGATCAGCGTCTGGCCGAAGCCGTGGCGACGGGGCGGCGCCACCGGGGGGCCGCCGCGTTCGCGCCAGACGATCTCGAACCGGCCCGGGGCGATGGGCGCCCCGGTAACCGTGACTGTGCCGCTCTCGCACGACAGGGCGCCATATTTGACCGCGTTGGTCGCCAGTTCGTGCAGCACCAGCCCGAAGGCGATGCCGACATTGGGCGGAACCACGCAGGCCATCGCCCGGATGATCACGCGCGGGCCGGCGCTGGCCACGTAAGGCGCCAGCTCGGCCTTGACCACGGCGGCAAGGTCCAGCCCGGTCCATGCGGTTTCGGTCAGCAGGTTGTGGGTGGCCGCCAGCGCCTGGATGCGGCGGACGAAGCGGGTGCGGAAATCGTCGATGTCCTCGCAGCCCGCGGCGGTGCGGCTGCAGATCGAGATGACCATCGCCAGCGTGTTCTTCACGCGGTGGTCCAGCTCGTGCATCAGCAGCGTCTGGCGCTTCTCGATGTCCTTGCGTTCGGAAACATCGACCAGGGTGATGACACTGCCGCCGATCTCGTCACCCGAAAGGCGCAGCGGCGCGGCGCTGACCAGCAGTGCGCGCGGCGGCTGGCGATAGGGCACCGAGGCTTCGAGGCCCTTGATTGCGTTGCCTTCGCCGGCGATTCCCAGCAGTTCGTCGGGATGCAGCATGGCGCCGCCGATCGGGAATTCGAACGGAAAGGCTTCGGCGAACGGTCGCCCCACCGGCTCGGCCAGAGCCAGCGCGGCGGCAGCGGCATTGGCGCTGGCGATTTTGCCCTGCCGGTCGCAGACCACCACCGCCTCGTTCGCCGAGGTCAGCACCGCGCGGCTGATCCGCTCTGATTCGCGCGCGGCCGCCGCCTCGATGCGGGCGGTGACATCGGTGAAGGTCAGCGCGCAGCCCAGGCCGAAGCCCAGCGGCAGCGGCGCGGCGGTGATCACCAGATGGCGGTTGGCGCCCTTGTGATTCTGCACGAACTGGGTCTGGTGGCGGCCTTCGCCGGCCTGGGCGATGGTCCTGCGGGCCACTTGCGCGGAAACCGGATCGAGCTGGGCAAACAGCCCGTCGCGCTGGAGCGCGGGTGCCGAACAGCCCAGCAGGTGGCACAGCGCGGCATTGGCATAAAGCACCTGGCTGTCGGCATCGAGTGCGATCGCGCCGATGTCCATCGCCTCCATGATCGCGCGATAGCTTTCCTCGCCACCGGCCAGCGCGAACACCATGTCCTCGTCGGCGGCGCGGATTACCAGCGCATCGGCATCGCCGTCGCGGATCGCGCGCAGCGTCTCTTCCGCCTCGGCAAGGCGGCGGCGCAACTGGTCGGCGGTCAGGTGCAGGTACGGGTCGGTTTCGCTCACGCGGTCCTGCCGAACCGGAGATGGACCAGCACTTTCTCGACGTCGGACAGGTCGCCGATGATCTTCTGGATCGGCACCGGCAACTGGCGCACCAGGGTGGGGATCGCGACGATGTTGTGCTCGCGCGCCAGGCGCGGATTTTCCTTCAGATCGACCACCTTGACCACGTAGTTGTCGGCAAGGTGCTCGGTGCAGATGCGTTCCAGGTTGCGGATCGCCGCCTGTGATTTTGGGGTCTGCCCGGCGATGTAGAGCGTGAGCTCGGTCGACGTGTCCATCGTCCTATCCGATCCTGGCGAGAGGCCGGTCGCCGTTGCGGCCGGCGGCAAGGTCGGCGCGATCGCTGGCGATCCGGCGGCGCTGTTCGGCTTCGGCATCGATCAGCCGCTGCAATTCCGCCTCCTCGACGGCGACCTCGAATTGCAGCGCGGCGATCTGCGCCTCGGCCTTGCGGCGCCGCTGTTCCACCCGTTCCTGCAGCGCCGCCACGGTGGCCTGACGCTCGGTTTCCTCGCGCCGGGCGCGGGCTTCCTCGTAGCGGCGGGCCGATCCGGTGACGGCGCCGTTCTGGCCCAGGAACGGCTCGATCAGGCGGATGCCGTCGTCGCTCATCACGAATTCGCGCACCTGGTTGGAATGGGCCATGCCGCGCGCCTTCAGCAGGAACAACTGGCGGTTGAACTCGCCGTTGACCTCGCGGTTCAACAGCAGCAGCCAGGCGTCCATCAGCGAGGACAGCCCCGCGTCGGTCTTCGACGCGGCCTGATCGTAGGTGAGGTGCGTGAACACGCCGGTGATGCCCTTGGATTTCAGGAAATCGACCACGCGCAGCAGCATCGCCTGCACTTCCAGCGATTCGCCGCTGTCCAGGAATGCCGACAGCGGATCGAGCACCACCAGCGACGGTTCGAAACGGGCGATCTCGCGCAGCATGATCGCCAGGTGCATTTCCAGGCTGTAGAACGTGGGCCGCGTCGCCACGCAGCGCAGCAGGCCCTTCTCGATCATCGGCGCCACGTCCAGCCCGATCGAACGCATGTTGCGCACGGTCTGGTCCGCCGATTCCTCGAAGCTGAAATAGAGCGCGCGCTCGCCCGCCGCGCAGGCGGCATGGGCAAAGCACATCGCCACCGAGCTTTTGCCCGAACCCGCCACGCCCGAAATCAGCACGCTGCTGGCGCGGTGAAAGCCGCCGCCCACCAGCATCGCGTCGAGATCGGGCACGCCGCTGGAAATGCGCTGATCGAACACCTGATGGACCAGCCCCAGCGAACTGATCGGCAGCACCGAAAAGCCGTCCTCGCCGATCAGGAACGGGTATTCGTTGGTGCCGTGGGCGGTGCCGCGATACTTGACGATGCGCAGGCGCCGCGTCGAAACCTGGTTGTGGACGCGATGGTCCAGCAGGATCACGCAGTCGGAAACATATTCCTCCAGCCCCTGCCGGGTCAGCGTGCCGTCGCCGCGCTCGCCGGTGATGACGGCGGTGAGGCCCTTTTCCTTCAGCCAGTCGAACAGGCGGCGGATTTCGGCGCGCAGGATCGCCGGGTTCTGGAACGCCGAGAACAGGCTTTCGATCGTGTCCAGAACGATGCGCTTGGCGCCGATCTCGTCCACGGCCAGTTCCAGCCGCATGAACAGCGCTTCCAGATCGTAATCGCCCACCTCGGCCAGTTCGGAGGGGTCGATGGCGATATGCTCGATATGGATTCGGCCCGTCTCGACAAGCCGGCCCAGATCGAACCCCAGCGAGGCGACGTTGTCGACGATGTCGCGCGGGCGCTCCTCGAAGGTGACGAACACGCCCGGCTCGCCCGCGCGCGCGCCATTGACCAGGAAGGTGGAAGCGAACAGCGTCTTGCCGCAACCGGCCGATCCGCAAACCAGCGTCGGCCGTCCGCGCGGCAGCCCGCCGGCGGTGATCTCGTCGAACCCTTCAATGCCCGTGTGGGCCTTTTCAATCGATAGCGTCATGCCTGGTACTGCTGCCCCTGGAGTCAATGCGGGCGGAGGAAGCAAAAATTTCCACGAAAGCGCCGTTCACAGCCAAGGGAAACCGAAGTTTTCAGAAAACATGTCCTGAAATTGTTTGCAGACATTCGATCTTGACTTGATTCAGGCGAAATCTTGAGACGTTCAAATCCCCGCTATGTCCCAGAACCGGCGACGGCGGGATTTGTTCCGGAGTGTGCAGGATCGTTTCTTGGGTATGGCGCGCGCATGGGGGCAGCCGGATGACCTGATCGGTCCGCCGTGAAGCCGTTCCAGTGGTTTTGGAAAATTGGTCGGGACGAGAGGATTCGAACCTCCGACCCCCACACCCCCAGTGTGATGCGCTACCAGGCTGCGCTACGTCCCGACCGTTTCGGCCCCGCGCAGGGCGGGGCAGGGAGCAGCGCCTATAGGCAGGCGTTTCCGGCTTGGCAAGCGCCCCGTCGGCAAAGCTGTCGCATCGTGTCCATGCGTTGCCTTGATGGCGGTTCGGGTGGCCGTTCAATTGCCATGCCCGGGGATAGCTGCTAGTCGCGCGCCCGTCGTTTGCGCTTTGTTGCGTCGGGGCAGGGGGTTGCAAACTCCCGTACCTCACCCGACATCGCGGCTCACCCGCCGGCGCCGCCCGGCCAGAGGATCGTCCCTGCTCATGTCCTTGCCCCTGATCTCCGTTCTCTCCGCCGCCGCGGCTGCGGCCGATGGCCCCCCGGCCTGGGTCCAGTTCCTGCCGATGGTCGCCATTGTCGGCGTCATGTGGTTCCTGTTCCTGCGCCCGCAGATGCGGCAGCAGAAGGAGCAGAAAGCCAAGCTGGACGCGCTGAAGAAGGGCGATCAGGTGTTGACCGGCGGCGGTCTGATCGGCCGCATCACCAAGGTCGATGACGTCTATGCCGAGGTCGAGCTGGCCCCCAACGTCAAGGTGCGGGCGCTGAAGTCCACTATCACCGACGTGATCCCGCCCGGCGGAACCCCTGCCGCCAACGACTGATTCCTGCCGTTCCACGCCGAAAACACAACGATTGGACTAGCCGGCGATGCTCGATTTTCCCCGCTGGAAGCAGATCTGGTTCTGGTTCCTCACGCTGGCCGCCTGCGCCTGCGCGCTGCCCTCGATCTTCAGCCTGGCCAACCTGCCCTGGCCTTCGTCGCTGCCCGCGCCGAAGATCAACCTGGGGCTGGACCTTGCCGGCGGCAGCCACCTGCTGCTTGAGGCGAACGCCGATCAGGTGACGACCCAGCGGCTGGAATCGATGGAAGAATCGGTCCGTATCAAGCTGAAGCAGAACGGCAAGATCCGCATCGGCGACATTTCCAACCGCGACGGCGCGCTGGCGTTCATGGTGGAGGACGCCACCCAGGTCGATTCGGCGCGCGACCTGATCCTGCCGCTGACCACCGGCGCCGGCCTTACCGGCAAGCGGGACTGGGACATCAAGGTTGTCGATACCAACCGCATCGTGCTGACGCCGACCAAGGAAGGCATCGACCAGGCGGTCACCAACGCGATGGACACCGCCACCGAAGTCGTCCGCAAGCGCATCGATTCGCTGGGCACGCGCGAACCCACCATCATCCGCCAGGGCGCCGATCGCATCGTCGTCCAGGTTCCCGGCCTGAAGGACCCCACCCAGCTCAAGGGGCTGCTGGGCCAGACCGCCAAGCTCGAATTCAAGATGGTCGACACCACCGCGCTGCCGGATGACGTCGCCAAGGGCATCGCCCCTCCGGGTGACGAGATCGTCCCGTTCGCGGCCGGTGCCAACGGCGCCACCCCGGGCGGCGGCCTTGCGGTCAAGCGGCTGGGCGGCATCAAGGGCGACCAGCTCACCAATGCGCAACAGGGCTTCGATCAGCGCAACAACCAGCCCGACATCTCGATCACCTTCAACCAGGAAGGTGGCGAGAAGTTCGCCAAGCTGACCACGCAGAACGTCGGCAAGCCGTTTGCCATCATCCTCGACGGCAAGGTGCTGTCCGCGCCCAATATCAACGAGCCGATCCTGGGCGGGCAGGCGCAGATTTCGGGCAGCTTCACCATCGAGAGCGCCAACCAGCTTGCCATCGCGCTGCGCTCGGGCTCGCTGCCGGTCGATCTCAAGGTGGTCGAGGAACGCACCGTCGGGCCGGACCTCGGCGCCGATTCGATCCACAAGGGCGTGATCGCCATGCTGGTCGGCACGCTGACTGTCGTCGTGCTGATCGCGGTCAGCTATGGTCGCTTCGGCATCTATGCCGACCTGGCGCTGATCGTGAACGTGCTGATGATCCTGGGGATCATGGCCGCGTTCAACACCACGCTGACCATGCCCGGCATCGCCGGCTTCGTGCTGACCATCGGCGCCGCGGTCGATGCCAACGTGCTGATCAACGAACGCATCCGCGAGGAGCGCGGCAAGGGCCGCAAGGTGTTCCAGGCGATCGACATGGGCTATCAGGAAGCCAGCCGCACCATCTTCGATGCCAACATCACTCACATCATTGCCGCCACGCTGATGTTCCTGTTCGGCTCCGGCCCGATCAAGGGCTTCGCGGTCGTGCTGATGATCGGCATCGTCACCTCGGTGTTCACCGCCGTGTTCCTCACCCGCATGTGGGTGGCGTTGTGGCTGCGCCGGGCGCGCCCGACCGACCTGATCATTTGAGAGGCTCGCACCGATGCGCCTGCTGAAACTCGTCCCCGAACACACCAACATCCACTTCCTGAAGTGGCAGTGGCCCACCACCATCGTCAGCGCCGTGCTGATGGTCGCGTCGTGGGTGCTGATCCTCACCAACGGCCTCAACCTCGGCGTCGATTTCGTCGGCGGCCAGATGATCCGCGTCACCTTCACGCACAGCGCCGCCGCGCCGATGGCGCAGCTTCGCGGCGAGGTAGAGAAGCTCGGCTACGGTGAACCGATCATCCAGACGTTCGGCGCGCCCAACGCGGTGTCGATCCGGCTGCGCCTGCCCGAAGGCTCCGAACACAACACCGGCCTGGCCGACGCGATGGCGAAGCGCATCACCGCCGACATCCGCAGCCACCATGCCGATGCCCGCGTCGATGGCGTGGATTCGGTGTCGGGCAAGGTTTCCAAGGAACTCGGCTGGACCGCGTTCAAGGCGCTGGGCTTCGCGTCGATCGCGATCTCGATCTACATCTGGTATCGCTTCGAATGGCAGTTCGGGGTCGGCACCATGCTGTCGCTGGTCCATGACGTGACGCTGGTGCTGGGCCTGTTCGCGGTCACCCAATGGGAATTCGACCTGACCATTGTTGCCGCGCTGCTCACCGTCATCGGCTACTCGCTGAACGACACCATCGTCGTCTATGACCGCATTCGCGAGAACCTGAAAAAATACCGCCGGATGCCGATGGCCGAGCTGCTCGACCTTTCGGTGAACGAGACGCTGAGCCGCACGGTGATGGTGTCGATGACCATGCTGATCACGCTGACCGCGCTGCTGGTGCTGGGGCCGAAGGTCATCTTCGGCTTCTCCGCCGCGCTGATCCTCGGCATCTTCGTCTGCACCTACTCGTCGGTCTATGCCGCCGCGCCGATGCTGATCTGGCTCAACGTCACCGCGCAAAGCTTCGTGCCGACCGAGTCCGCGCAGGATCGGCAGGAACGCCTCGCCCGCGAGCGTTCATGATCGCCTGATTTCGCACCGGCGGAGCGTGGGCGCTCCGTCGTGGCGTGCAGGATCAGGCAGTACAGCGCGGCAGGCGCAGCTTGACCAGCAAGCCGCCGAGGTCCTCGCTTTCATCCAGCGTGACCGAGCCGCCATAGATTTCCGCGACATCGCGAACGATGGCGAGGCCGAGGCCGGTGCCGGGCTTGCCGGTGTCCAGCCGGGCGCCGCGCGCGAAGATGCGGGTGCGTTCTTCCTCGGGGATGCCGATGCCGTCGTCCTCGACCCAGATTTCGCAGAAGCGCGGGTTGGCCGGATCGGCATCGACGGTGACGAACACCGAGCCGCCGCCGTACTTGGCGGCGTTCTCGATCAGGTTGCCGAGGATTTCGTCGAGGTCCTGCCGTTCGATGGCGACGGCGGCTTCGCGCTTGCCGTCGAGGTCGAAGCGGGTGCGCTCGTACAGCCGCGTCACAGCACGCAGCACGGCTTCGGCGCTTTCCCAGACGGTGGCGCGGGCCTGCCCCACGGCGCGGCGGCCGACGGCGCGGGCGCGGGCAAGGTGATGATCGACCTGGCGGCGCATCACCGCCGCCTCGCGGATCACGGTATCGGCCAGGTCAGGTGCTTGCGCCGTGGCGGCGTTCATCACCACGGTCAGCGGGGTCTTAAGCGCGTGGGCGAGGTTGCCGGCATGGGTGCGGGCTTCCTCGGCCTGGCGCTCGGTGTGCGACAGCAGCCCGTTGAGTTCGTCGACCAGCGGCTGGACTTCCAGCGGCAGCGGTTCGGTGACGCGGTTGGCCCCGGTGGTGCGCAGGCGCTTGATGGCAAGGCGGACGCGGCGCAGCGGGCCAAGACCGTACCACGATTGCAGCATCGCCATCAGCATCAGGCCCGCGCCCAGCACGACGAAGGCCCGCACCAGGATGCGGCGAATGCGGGCGATCTGGCCGTCGAGCTCCTTGCGGTTTTCGGCGACGACGAACCACCACGTCGTGTCGCTGCCCGGCAGCGTGATGGTGCGTTCCATGATGCGCAGCGGCTCGCCGGGGAACTGGGTGCTGTCATAGACGTGCGGCGCGGCATCGGCGTGGTCGGTGTGCAGTTTCAGGCTGCGATCCCACAGCGAGCGCGAGGGGAAATCGTCGTGGCCCTTGCCGCTGATCTGCCAGTACAGGCCCGAATTGGGTTCGAGGAAGCGCTGGTCGCCCAGCGGGCGGTTGAAGAACACCTCGCCGTCGGGGCCGATCTCCGCCGAACCGATCATCGCGGTGAGCATGTAGCCCATCTGGTCGTCGAAGCTGCGGGTGATGAGACCCGACAGCGTCTGGTCGAGCGCGAGGCCGCCGCCGAGCAGCAGCAGCGTGATCCAGCCGGCGGCGATCAGCATCATGCGCCGGGCAAGGCTGCCGGTGTGAGGCGGCGGGGTGGGGGCAGGTTCCGAGGGAGGTTGCGAGGGGGTCAAGAAAAGCAGCCCTTCGACAGGCTCAGGGCAGGCGGGAAAATGTGCGGCGCATGACCTTAGCCACGGCCGCCGTGGGCGGGATCGTCGAGGCTGTAGCCAAGGCCGCGAATGGTGGTGATGACATCGGCGCCCAGCTTCTTGCGGATACGGGTGACGAAAACCTCGATGGTGTTCGAATCGCGGTCGAAATCCTGATCGTAGATGTGTTCGATCAGTTCGGTGCGGCTGACCACCTTGCCCTTGTGGTGAAGCAGGTAGGACAGCAGCTTGTATTCCTGCGCGGTCAGCTTCACCGGCTCGCCATCCAGCGTGACGCGGCCCGAGCGGGTGTCGAGCCGGACCGGGCCGGCGGTGAGTTCGCTGGACGAGTTGCCCGAGGCGCGGCGGATCAGCGCGCGCAGGCGGGCGATCAGTTCCTCGGTCTGGAACGGCTTGGCCAGATAGTCATCGGCGCCGGCGTCCAGCCCCGCCACCTTGTCGGACCACGAATCGCGCGCGGTGAGGACGAGGACCGGGAACCGGCGGCCTTCCTTGCGCCACATGCCCAGCACGGTGAGGCCGTCGATTTCGGGCAGGCCAAGATCGAGGATGACCGCGTCGTATTCCTCGGTGCTGCCCAGGAAGTGGCCATCCTCGCCGTCGGTGGAAAGATCGACGGCATAGCCGGTCTGTTCGAGCGTGGACTTGAGCTGGCGGCCCAGCGTCGGCTCGTCCTCGACGATCAGGATGCGCATCGGCTTGGTGTCCCCTGTGGTGTGCGGAATGGTTAAGGAATGGAAGCTTGGCGGTTCACCGTCAAGCGTGCCCGTCAGCGCGAGCGGTTGATGATCTCGCCGCTGCGGGCATCGACATCGACGAACACGACATGGCCGTTCTGGATGAACTTGAGCCGGTAGGCCATCGCGGCCGGATCGTATTCGGGGCCAAGGTACTGCATCCCGTGCATGGTGGGCAGCACTCTGCCCTCGATCTCGCGCAGCGACAGCACCGCGCCCGAGCGGACGCCGTTGCGCACCGCGCCCTGGGCATCGCCGGGGCCGGCCAGCGCGCTGGGCGCCGGGGCGAGAATGGCCAGCGCGAGGCCGGCGAGGAGGGGAAGTCTGTTCATGGCGATCCGGTAATGGATGAACGGATTTGAACCCGGCGTGAATGCGACGGTCAGGCCGGGTATCGGCTGCCGCCGCTGCCACAGCGCGGGCGGGCGGGCAAGCGTGCACGGTACTTGCCAGCAGCGGCCTCTAGCCGGTAGGGCGCGCGGCATGGCATCCCCCCCTGTTCTTTCGTGGGAAGGTCTCGGCTTGCAGCAAGGCTCCGGCTGGCTGTTCCGCGATCTCGACATTCACATCGCCCCGCGCGACCGGCTGGCGCTGATCGGGCGCAACGGCGCCGGCAAGACCACGCTGCTGCGGCTGATCGCCGGCGAGATCGAGGGGGACAAGGGCCGGCGCTCGGTGATGCCCGGCACCCGCGTGGTGACGCTGCCGCAGGACCCGGACTTCACCGGCTGCAAGACGCTGCTGGACTATGCCGTGAAAGGCCCCGATGCGCCGCCCCGCCACGAGGTCGAAGCGATTGCCGGCCAGCTTGGCATCGACATGGCGCGCGAGGCGGCGACCGCCAGCGGCGGCGAGAAGCGGCGCGCGGCGATTGCACGGGCGCTGGCCAGCGAGCCGGACGTGCTGCTGCTGGATGAGCCGACCAACCATCTCGACCTGGCCGCGATCGACTGGCTGGAGGACTGGCTGGGCCGCTTCAAGGGCGCGTTCGTGGTGATCAGCCATGACCGCACCTTCCTGACCAAGCTGACGCGGGCGACGCTGTGGCTGGACCGTGGATCGATGCGGCGGCGCGAGATCGGCTTCGGCGGATACGAGGCGTGGGAAGACGCGGTCTATGCCGAGGAAGCGCGCGCGGCCGACAAGATGGACGCCAAGCTGAAGATCGAGGCGCACTGGCTGGAGCGCGGCGTCACCGCACGGCGCAAACGCAACATGGGGCGGCTGGAGAAGCTGTACGAGATGCGCGCGGCGCGGGCGGCGATGATCACTCCGCAGGGCGTGGCGAAGATGGCGCTGGCTTCGGACGATTCCAAGACCAAGTCGGTGATCGTCGCCGACCATGTGACCAAGAAGTTCGGGGATCGCGCGATCATCAGGGACTTTTCGCTGCGCATCCAGCGCGGCGACCGGATCGGCCTGGTCGGCGGCAATGGCGCGGGCAAGACCACGCTGCTGAAGCTGCTGACTGGCGAGCTGGAGCCTGACGAGGGCACCGTGACGCTGGCCAAGACGCTGTCGGGCGTGATGATCGACCAGCAGCGCAGCCTGCTTTCGCCCGAGAAGAAAGTGCGCGACATCGTCGCCGAGGGTGGCGACTGGGTGGACGTGCGCGGGGTGCGCAAGCACGTGCAGGGCTACCTGAAGGACTTCCTGTTCGACCCCGGGCTGGTCGATGCGCGGGTGGGCACGCTGTCGGGCGGGGAGCGGTCGCGGCTGCTGCTGGCGCGTGAATTCGCGCGGTTTTCCAACCTGCTGGTGCTGGACGAGCCGACCAACGACCTGGATCTGGAGACGCTGGACCTGTTGCAGGAGGTGATCGCCGATTATGACGGGACGGTGCTGATCGTCAGCCACGATCGCGACTTCCTGGATCGCACGGTGACGGTGACGCTGGGTCTGGACGGCTCGGGCAAGGTGGATATCGTCGCGGGCGGCTATGCCGACTGGTTGAAGCAGCGGCAGCAGCGCACGGTCACGCCGGTGAAGGCGGCGGCGGTGGCCGAGGCCGCGCCCGTGGCGATGCCGGCGAAGAAGGCCAAGCTTTCGTACAAGGATCAGCGCGATTACGAGCAGTTGCCGGCGCGGATCGAGGCGCTGGACGGCGAGATCGCGCGGCTGGAGGAGGCGATGCACGATCCGGCGCTGTACACCCGCGATCCGGCGAAATTCGCCAGCCTGAGCGCGGCGCTGGACAAGGCGCGCGCCGACAAGGATGCGGCCGAGGAACGCTGGCTGGAACTGGCCGAGACGGTCGAGGGATAAGGTTACCGAGGTTGCCCGTCCGGGCGAATTGTGAAATGGGGGAAGCCTTTAGGTTAACAGGGGGCAGCCATGATCAATCGTCTGCGCGACATTCGCCGTCAGAAGGGGATGACACTGGCCGACGTGGCAGAGGCCTGCACCCCGCCCACCACCGCGCAGACGATCGGGCGGCTGGAGACCGGCACCCGCAACCTTTCGCTGGTGTGGATGAACCGCATAGCCAAAGCGATGGGGGTCGATCCCGAAACGCTGGTGAAGGGCGAAAGCAACGGCACGCCGCAGGTGATCGCGCGCATTCTGGAGACCGGCGCCGAGGCGCTGACTCACCCGCGCGAGGCGATCCTGCCGACGGCGCTGGATGGTGAGGACGGGCTGGTGGCGCTGGCGGTGGAGGCAAGCGCTGGCGACTATCGCGATGGTGACCAGGTGTGGTTGCGGCGGACCGGGCCGGAGGACTTCGCGCGGCTGGTGAACCGCGACGTGCTGGCACCGCGATCGGGCGGGCGGTTCGTGTTCGGCCGGCTGATCGACCGCGACGGGACGCGGGTGGCGCTGTTGCCGCCGGGGTCGGGCAAGCGGCAGATCGTGATCGACAATCCGGCCTGGCTGGCGGTGGCGGAAATGCTCGTCCGCAAGCTGTGACGGGCCGGCCATGATGCGCGTGCTGTCGGTCTCGACGCTGTTTCCCAGCCCGGTCAAGCCGGCGTTCGGGAAGTTCGTGGCCAACCAGATGGCGGCGGTGGCGGCGCGCGGCGACGTCGACCTGACGGTGGTGAACCCGCTGGGGGTGCCGCCGTGGCCGCTTTCCTTGCGCGGGCCTTACAAGGCGCTTGCCGGGTGCCCGGCGACATCGGAACTGGCGGGAATTGCCGTGCATCACCCGCGCTTCACAGTGGTTCCGGTGGTGGGGGGCGATTCCAATCCGGGGCGGCTGGCGCGGGCGGTGCTGCCGCTGGTGCGGCGGCTTCATGCCGAAACGCCGTTCGATGTGGTGGACGCGCAGTTCTTCTTTCCCGATGGCCCGGCGGCGCTGACGATCGCGCGGGAACTGGGCGTGCCGCTGACGGTGAAGGCGCGCGGGTCGGACATTCATTACTGGAGCACGCGGCCCAAGGCGCTGGCGCAGATCCGCGCGGCGGCCGAGGGCGCGGCGGGGATGCTGGCGGTGTCCGGGGCGCTGCAGCGTGACATGGTGGCGCTGGGGATGCCCGAAGCGCGCATCCGGGTGCATTATACCGGGCTTGACCATGCGAAGTTCCGTGTGGTGGCGCGGGGCACGGCGCGCGCCGATGTCGCGGCACGGCTGGGGCTGCCGGGGGACGGGGCGCTGTTCGTGTGCCCGGGGGCGCTGATCGCGATCAAGGGGCAGGCGCTGGCGCTGCGGGCGCTGGCGGAGGTTCCGGGTGCGCGACTGGCCCTGGCGGGTTCCGGGGCCGATCTGGCGGGGCTGAAGGCGCTGGCGGGGGAACTGGGGATTGCCGACCGGGTTCATTTCCTGGGGCAGGTTTCGCACGATGTGCTGCCGGTGCTGATGGCGGCGGCGGATGCGGTGGTGCTGCCCAGCGAGCGCGAGGGGCTGGCGAACGTGTGGATCGAGGCGCTGGCCTGCGGGGCGCCGCTGGTGATCCCCGACATCGGCGGCGCGCGCGAGGTGGTGCGATCGGACAGTGCCGGGCGAATTGCGGCGCGCGAGCCGGGGGCAATTGCGGCGGCCCTGCGCGCGTTGGTCGCGGCTGGACTGGATCAGGATGCGGTGGCGGCGAATGCGGCCGGGTTTTCGTGGGAGGCGAATGCCGCGCAACTCGTCGAGTTCTGGCGTGGGGTGGCGTGAAACCCTTGCCCGCAGCCTTCTAATCCAACGCAAACCCGCCGCGTCGCTGGTCGGCGACGCGGCGGGCTGGGCGCTAGTATGCTGTGGACCTGATGTGGGGGATCAGGCCGCCTGAAGCATCCGCGCCAGGTCTTCCTGCGCATCGCCGGTCGGGCGGATGTCGAAGTTTTCGACCAGCACGCCCAGCACTTCCGGCGTCAGGAACTGCGGCAGCGTCGGCCCCAGGTGGATGCGCTTCAGCCCCAGGTGAAGCATGGTCAGCAGCACTGCGGTGGCCTTCTGCTCGAACCACGAAATCGCGTAGTGCAGCGGCAGGTCGTTCACCCCACAACCCAGCGCCCCGGCGACGGCAACCGCGACCTGGATCGCCGAGTAGGCGTCATTGCACTGGCCCACGTCCAGCACGCGCGGCACGCCGTTGATGGCACCCAGATCCTCGCGGTTGAAGCGGAACTTGCCGCAACCCAGCGTCAGGATCAGGCTGTCCTGCGGCGTCGCCATCGCCAGGTCGTGGAAGTAGTTGCGGCCCGGCCGCGCGCCGTCGCAGCCGCCGATCAGGAACAGGTTCTTCACGTCGCCGGCCTTGATCATGCCCAGCAGCGTGTCGGCCACGCTCATCACCGTGTTGCGCGCGAACCCGGCGGGAATGGTCTCCTCCGGCGCATCCGCCGCAAACCCGGGCTGCGCCAGCGCGCATTCGATCGCCGGCCCGAAATCATGGTTGGTCAGGTGCGGAATCCCCGCCCAGCCCACCGGCCCGGCGGTGAACAGCCGGTTGGCATAGCCCTTGATTTCCGGGTTGATCAGGCAATTCGAAGTCATCACGATCGCGCCCGGAAACGCGTCGAAGTCCTTCTGCTGGTCCTGCCAGGCGCCGCCATAGTTGCCCGCCAGATGGGCATACTTCTTCAGCCCCGGATAGGCATTCGCCGGCAGCAGCTCGCCGTGGGTATAGACGTTGACGCCCTTGCCCTCGGTCTGCTTCAGGATGGCTTCCAGATCGCCCATGTCATGGCCCGAAACCAGCAGGCACTTGCCGGCCTTGGGCGACATGCGGACATGGGTGATCTCGGGATGGCCGAACCGCCCGGTGTTGGCCGCGTCCAGCAGTTCCATCACCTTCAGGTTCAGCGCGCCGATCGCCAGCGATTCGCGCACCAGATCGTCCACCGACGTGGGGTCGGCGGCCAGGAACGCGGCAATGCGGTGGAATTCGGCCGACACCGCCGCTTCCTCGGTGCCCAGCACGCGGGCATGCTCGGAATAAGCCGCCGTGCCCTTCAGTCCGTACAGCACCAGGTTGCGCAGGCCGACGACGCTGGGGCCGTCACGGTCCATGAAGCGCTGGATCGCCGCGAACGGTGCCGCTGCCGCCAACTCGCTCGCGGTCGTCCCGGGGTTCCAGGTGGCGGGCTCGGGCAGGTTCGACAGGTCGGCCCCGGCCGCCGCCGCGCAGGCCTTCGCCTTGTCACGCATCGCCAGCGCCTGCCCGATGAGGGCGGTGAAGCGGCTGGCATCGAAATTGACGTTGGTCAGCGTGGTGAACCAGGCGTGCGGGGTGAACGCATCCACCTCGGCATCGCGCGCACCGGCCTTCGCGGCACGGTCGGCATAGGCCGAGACACCCTGCATCACGCGCAGCAGCACGTCCTGCATATCGGCCACGTCGGCGGTCTTTCCGCACGAGCCGACCTTCACGGCACAGCCGCCCTTGTTCGATTGTTCGCACTGCACGCAATACATCGCAGATCTCCCTCGCGACGGATAAGATGACTATAAAATTCGTGTTTAAACGCGCCCGTTTTGATTCCCTTGATATGAATCAAATGGCCCGCAATTCCGCGTCGAAACACACAGAACCTTGCAATTTGCGGGTTTTTGGGAAATGGCACACGAATGCAACTGACCCGCCACACCGATTACGCGCTGCGCCTGCTGCTGCATCTGGCCCAACACGGCCGGGAGCCGGGCGCCGGACTGGTATCGATTGCAGAAGTGGCGACGGCGCAGGACATCTCGCGCACCCACCTGATGAAGATCGCCAACGAACTGGCGCGCGCCGGTTACATCCGCGCTGCGCGCGGCCGCACCGGTGGGCTGGAACTGGGCAGGGCGCCCGAAGCGATCAATCTGGCCGAAGTCGTCGCGCTCACCGAAGCGCACTGCGCGCTGGTCGATTGCCGGGGCTGCAAGCTGCTGCGCCGCTGCGGCCTGCCCGGCATCTTTGGCGAGGCGCTGGGCGCGTTCCGCGCCGTGCTGGCCAAATACACCCTGGCCGATTTCATGGACGGCCCGATCGCGGCCATCTGAACCGGCTCAGCCGCCGCGTTGCGCCTGTTCGTGGTGGCGGATCACCTCGTCGATGATGAAGCGCAGGAACTTCTCGCCGAAATCGGGATCGAGCTGGGCATCCCCGGCCAGCTTGCGCAGCCGCGCGATCTGCCGTTCCTCGCGCCCCGGATCGGAAGCGGGCAGGGCCTTGTCCGCCTTGTAGGCGCCCACCGCCTTGGTGATGCGGAACCGCTCCGCCAGGATGTGGATCAGCGCGGCATCGATGTTGTCGATCGAGGCGCGGAAGCCGGCGAGCACCGGATCGGGGGGGACGGCAGTGTCGGTCATATCCGGTCCGCTACAGTGATTTCGAGTGAAATGGAACATTTCACGGCTCGGAAATCATGGTCAATCGATCGGCGGGACGCAGATTTTGATTTCATCGAAAACGAACAGCGTCCAGCATGACCGCTTCGGCGAATCCACGCTTGCGTTAACGTTTCCACGGGCGCAAGGCGCGAGGCCATGACTGCCACCGTCACCCCCCTTCGGCCAAAGCCCGCCGGCCCGTCGCTCGATCCGATCCTCGCGCTCACCGCTGCCGACATGAACGCGGTCAACGCGGTGATTCTCGATCGGATGCAGAGCGAAATTCCGCTGATCCCGTCGCTGGCCGGGCACCTCATCGCCGGCGGCGGCAAGCGGATGCGGCCGATGCTTACGGTCGCCGGCGCGGCGCTGTGCCAGTACCAGGGCACCCGCCACCACAAGCTGGCGGCGTCGGTGGAGTTCATCCACACCGCCACGCTGCTGCACGATGACGTCGTCGATGGCTCCGACCTGCGGCGCGGCAAGGCGGCCGCCAACATCGTGTTCGGCAACCCGGCCACCGTGCTGGTCGGCGATTTCCTGTTCAGCCGCGCCTTTGAACTGATGGTCGAGGACGGCAGCCTGAAGGTGCTGAAGATCCTCAGCCACGCTTCGGCCGTCATCGCCGAGGGCGAGGTGGACCAGTTGACCGCCCAGCGCCAGGTCGAAACCACCGAGGAACGCTACCTCTCGATCATCGGCGCGAAGACCGCCGCGCTGTTCGCCGCCGCCACGAAGATCGGCGCGGTGGTGGCCGAAGCGGGCGAACAGGCCGAAGCCGCGCTCGAATCCTATGGCCGCAACCTGGGCATCGCCTTCCAGCTTGTCGATGACGCGATCGACTACGACTCCTCGCCCGACGAAATGGGCAAGGGCAAAGGCGACGATTTCCGTGAGGGCAAGATGACCCTGCCGGTCATCCTCGCCTATGCGCGGGGGTCGGAGGAGGAGCGCGTGTTCTGGCGCGACGCCATCGCCGGGTTCTGCACCAGCGACGAAGACCTCGCCCACGCGGTCGAACTGATCAACAAGCACGATTGCGTCAGCGCCACGCGCGACCGCGCCCGCCTGTTCGCCCAGCGCGCCATCGACGCCATCGCCGGATTCCCCGCTGGCGCGGCGCGCACCGCGATGGCGGAAGCGGCCGAATTCGCCGTCTCGCGCCGGTATTGATCGGCGCCAATCCTCCCTGAGCTTGCTCGGGGAGGGGGACCACCCGCAGGGTGGTGGAGGGGTACTCACCCCACCATCGCAATCCAACGCGCCAGCAACCCGCGCGCCGCGCCTGAATCCAGCGCCTCGCCCGCCAGCGCCACGCCTTCCAGCCAATCGTGCGCGCGCCCGGCCACCATCAGCGCCGCCGCCGCGTTGAACAGCACCGCATCGCGATAGGCGCCGGCCTCGCCGTCCAGCAGCCGCCGCAGCGCCGCCGCGTTGAAGGCCGCGTCGCCGCCCGCCAGCGCCGACAGCGGCGCCACCGCCAGCCCGGCATCGCCCGGATGCGCGCGCCGCATCGCCACGTCGCCGCCCGCGACCACCGCCAGTTCGTTGCCGCCCGCCAGCGACAGCTCGTCCAGCCCCTCATCGCCGCAGACCACGAACGTCCGCTCGGTGCCCAGTCGCCGGATCGCCTCGGCATAGATCGAGACGTAGGCGGGCCGGGCAATCCCCACCAGTTGCCGCGTCACCCGCGCGGGATTGGCCAGCGGCCCCATCAGGTTGAAGATTGTGCGCCGCCCGATCGATTTGCGGATCGGCATGATCCGCGCCATCGCCGGATGGTGTGCGCCGGCGAACAGGAAGCACACGCCCAGTTCCGCCAGCGTCTTCTCGGCCGTCACCCCGGCGCGCGACAGGTCCAGCCCCAGCGCCTCCAGCGTATCCGCACCGCCGGCCTTGGACGAAGCTGCGCGGTTGCCATGCTTCGCCACCGGCACGCCGCAGGCGGCCACCACCAGCGTCACCGCCGTCGAGACATTCAGGCAATGCTGCCCGTCGCCGCCGGTACCGCAGACGTCGATCGCGCCTTCGGGTGCCGCCACCGCGATCATCCGCGCCCGCATCGCCCGCGCCGCGCCGGCAATCTCGCTGGCGGTCTCGCCGCGCTCGGACATGGCGATCAAGGTTTCGGCAATGGCGCCATCGGCCATCCCGCCATCGAGCATCCGCCCGAACAGCGCCTCGGCCTCCGTCTCGGAAAGGCTCATGCCGGAACCGGCAGGGGGTTCACCCCACACATCTTCAGGAAATTCGCCAGCATCGCATGGCCATGCTCGGTCGCGATCGATTCGGGATGGAACTGCACCCCGTGGATCGGCAGCGAGACATGGCGGAACCCCATGACATGTCCGTCATCGCTGCGCGCATTCACCGAAAGGCATTCGGGAATGTCCTCGACAATCAGCGAGTGATAGCGCGTGGCGATGAACGGCGAGGGGATCGCCATGAACACGCCGGTATCGTCATGCGTCACCGGCGAAGTCTTGCCGTGCATCAGCCCGCCGCGCACCACCTTGCCGCCGAAATACTGCCCGATCGACTGGTGCCCCAGGCACACGCCCAGCAGCGGCACCTGCGCATCCGCCGCCGCGCCGACCAGATCGAGGCTGATCCCGGCCTCGTTCGGGGTGCACGGCCCGGGTGAAATCAGGAACCCTTGCGCCCCCGAAGCAATTGCCTGCGCGGCGGTCAGTGCATCGTTGCGCACCACCTCTACCTCGGCACCCAGCTCCATCAGGTAATGGACGAGGTTCCAGGTGAAGCTGTCATAGTTGTCGAGGACGAGGATCATGTCTGCTTACTGCCCGAACTTCGCTTGGCCCGCCACCCGCACCGCCTCGCGCGCCGCCGCGAACAGCGCCCCGGCCTTCGCCTCGCATTCGCGCTGCTCATACGCGGGGTCCGAATCCGCGACGATGCCCGCGCCGGCCTGCACGTGCATCACCCCGTCCTTCACCACCGCGGTGCGCAGCACGATGCACGAATCGACGTTCCCGTCGGGCGAGAAATAGCCCACGCACCCGGCATAGGCGCCGCGCGTCGTCGGCTCCAGTTCGGCGATGATCTCGCAGGCGCGCACTTTCGGCGCCCCGCTGACCGTGCCCGCCGGGAACCCGGCAAACACGGCATCGATGGCATCGTGCTTCGCGGTATCGAGCTGGCCGACAACGTTGGAAACGATGTGCATCACATGGCTGTAGCGCTCGATCGTGTAGCTCTCTGTCACCTTCACCGTGCCCTTCGCCGCCACCCGGCCGACGTCGTTGCGGCCCAGATCCAGCAGCATCAGATGCTCGGCGCGTTCCTTCGGATCGGCCAGCAGGCTTGCCTCGTTGGCCTTGTCCTCCTCGTCGGTGGCGCCACGCGGCCGCGTCCCCGCGATCGGCCGGATCGTCACCTCGCCATCCCGAACCCGCACCAGAATCTCCGGCGAGGAACCGACCACAGCAAACCCCGGCAGGTCGAGGAAATACAGGAACGGTGACGGATTGACCCGCCGCAGCGCGCGATACAGCGCATAAGGCGGCAGCGTGAACGGGCTGGTGAAGCGCTGTGCCAGCACCACCTGGAAGATGTCGCCCGCCTCGATATAGTCCTTCGCCTTCAGCACCATCTGGCGATAGGCGCCCTCGGGCAGGGTCGGCGTCAGCACCGGCTCGGGCAGGTCCGCCGGATAGTCCACCTCAGGCGCCGGCCCCGCCAGCACCCGCAATGCCTCGTCGATCCGCTCCTGCGCCCGTTCCAGCGTGCGCGCCGGCACGGCATCCGAAGGCCACACCGGGGCCACCGCGAACAGTTCGTCGCCCAGCCGGTCGAACACCAGAATCAGCGTCGGCCGCACGAACAGCATGTCGGGCACGCCGATCGGGCTTTCCGCCGGGCGGGGCAGCTTTTCCACCAGCCCATAGGTTTCATAGCCGAAGTAGCCGACCAGGCAGGCGAGGGCAGGGGGCAGGCCCTTCGGCACGTCGATATGGCACGCCTCGACCAGCGTGCGCAGTTCGGCCAGCGCATCGCCCGGCAGTGGCGCGAACGCCGCCCGGTCATGCTGCCATTGCCGGTTGATCTCGGCGGCATGGCCCTGCGCGCGGAACACGAGGTCCGGGTCCAGCCCCAGCAGCGAATAGCGGCCGCGCACTTCGCCGCCTTCCACCGATTCCAGCAGCCAGTCGCCACGTCCGGGCCGGAACAGCTTCAGCCCGGCACCCACCGGCGTCTCGCAATCGGCAATCAGCCGCCGCCACACCAGCGCCGGCTTGCCCGCCGCCAGCGCGGCCACCGCCGCATTCCCGTTTTCCACCCGGTTCGGCATCGTCGTTTACTGCCCGCCGGTCACTTGCGCGGCCACGGCCTTGATCGCGGTTTCGTTGCGCTTCACGCCCACTTCGTTGCGGATCGCCACGCGCAGCGCATCGACATAATCGCTGCCGACCATCTGCCCCAGCTCATGCGCGGTATCGGCCAGCAGCGGATCGCCCGCCACCACGGTTCCCGGCACGATCTGCTTCAATTGCACCACCATCCAGCCACGATTGCCCGGTGCGGGCAGCAGCTTGGTGGTGCCCTGCGCCATCGAGAACAGCAGCCCCAGCGGCGCCGGCACGTGGCCGTTGCTGACGGCGGCCAGTTGCTGGCGGTCCATCGCCACCGGGTTCGGCGGCGGCAGTGCCACGCCCAGCGAGGCCAGCGCCGTCGCCAGGTCCTTGCCCTGCTTCGATGCTGCCAGCACCTTCAGCGCTGCGGCTTTTGCTGCGGCAGCGCCCTTGTCGGCGATCCATGCCGATGCCACGTCGCCCCTGATTTCGGCCAGCGGCGCGACGGCGGCGGCATCGATGCGGTTGACGTCGAACACGATGAAGGTCTTGCCGGCTTCCAGTTCCGCCAGTTGCGGCGCCTGCTCGCGCTCCATCGCGAACGCCGCCTGCAGCACCTTGATCACTTCGGGCGCCGTCACTTGACCGGCGGTGCCATAGACCTTGCCGTCGGCGGTCAGTGCCGGGGTCTGCTGCAAGGTCAGCCCCAGTTCCTTCGCGGTGTCGGACAGCGCGCCGCTCTTGTCGAAATCGTCCTCGATCCGCGCGGCCAGGTCGGCCAGCGCCTTGCGGCGGTTTTCGGTGTCGATCTGCTTCGCCAGCTCGCCCTTCACCTGCTCCAGGCTGCGCGCGGCATGGTTTTCGACAGCATCGACGCGCACCAGTTGCCAGCCCAGCGTGCCCTTGATCGGCCCGACCAGCTTGCCCTTGGGCGCGGTGAAAGCGGCGTCGGCCACGGCTGCGGACGTCTGGTCGGCATAAGCCTGCCTGGCCAGCGGCCCGACGCTGGCGGTTGCCAGGCCCTTGGCCCGGGCGGCGGCATCGAATGCCTTGCCGGCGGAAACCTCGGCCAGCAGCGCGCGCGCGGCGGCCTCGGTGGGCAGCACGAGCTGCGTGAACGTGCGCGTTTCCGAGGCGACATACTGCGCCTTGTTCGCCTCATAACGTGCGGCAATCGCCGCATCGCTGGGCGGGGCGACGTTCTTCAGCGCGCCCTCGCCGAAGGTTGCCCAGCGCAGCACGCGGCGTTCGGGGCGGATGAAGCTGGCGCGATGCGCGGCATAATACGCCGCCAGCTCCGCGTCACCCGGCGCCGCCTTGGGCGCGAACAGGGCAGAGGGCAGCGAGGCGATCGCACCCACGCGGCGTTCCTTCAGCAGCCCGGCATAGCGCGCCACCAGGTCGCCCGGCATCACGCCGCCGTACTGTGCCGTGGTCAGCACCTGCCGCGCCACCAGCCCTTGCGCAAGATCGCTGCGCACTTCGGCGTCGGTCAGGTGGCGTTGCGCCAGCAACTGGCGATAGACTGTCTCGCTGAACTTGCCGTCTAGCCCCTGCAGCCCGGGAATCTTGGTCAGTTCGCTGTCCACCAACCGCTTGCCGGCGATGATGCCGTTCTTGCGGCCGAATTCGGCAATCGCGGTGCGATCGATGATCGAATCCAGCACCTGGGCCAGCCCGCCGCCGGCGACGAACGCCTTCATCGTCACCTGCGGGTTCTGCTGGCGCGCCTGATCGAGGCCCGAAGACAGCGATTTCGACAGTTCGGACGTGCTGATCTTTTCGCTTCCCACGGTGGCGACGCGGTCTCCGCCGCCAATTCCGCCGAAGCTGTTGCTGCTGGAAATGTCGGCAGCGGCAAACGCCAGCGCGATCAGGCCGACCATCCCCAGCGTCAGGCCGATCCCGAGCGTGGAATTGAAGAATTTGCGGAAAAGCTCGAGCATGTGGTGCGTAAGTCCAGATTGGGGCGGCAGACCGGTATGCCGACGGCCACGTTTCGGCTCGCGGCTTTACGCGGGCGAACCGGTCAGGGCAATGGTTTCGCCCGATGTTTGCCCGATTGGCCCGCTGCGGCGCCCGGTCTTGCCGGCCGATCGTCGTGGCGGTGCCCGTGTTCTTGGCGGGGGACCGCGCGATTCGCGGCTTTGACAAGCGCGCCGCCGCTGGCCTAGCAGCGAGAAATCAGCACGGGTTCTCTAAGGATTCGTGTCTTCGGAAACAGTAATCGAGCTAGGAACATCATGGCGCTGCGGCCCTATATTGTCGGCAATTGGAAGATGAACGGAACCCGGGCGACCTTGTCCGAGGCGCGGGCGATCGATCGCGCCGCCGCCCGGCACCCCGCGGTGGACGTTGCGCTGGCGCCGCCGTTCACGCTGATCCAGTCG
The DNA here is from genome assembly GCA_018971065.1 of Sphingomonadales bacterium. Next base: position 23,952 of record JAGWVC010000051.1, read on the forward strand.
ATGGCGGAAGCGGTGCAGGACATCGGCGTCGGCGGCCAGGATTGCCACGCCAGGGCCAGCGGCGCCTATACCGGCGACATTTCGGCGGCGATGCTGCTGGACGCCGGCGCGCGCTTCACCATCGTCGGCCATTCCGAACGCCGCGCCCTCCATGCCGAGGATGACGCCACGGTGCAGGCCAAGGCCGATGCCGCGCTGGCGGGCGGGCTTACCGTGATCCTCTGCGTCGGCGAGACCGAGGCCGAGCGTGATTCCGGCCAGGCCGAGGCGGTTGTCGCCGGCCAGTTGGAAGGGTCGCTGCCGCGTGGCGAGAATGCCGCCGCGTCGCTGGCCGTCGCCTACGAGCCGGTCTGGGCGATCGGCACCGGCCGCGTTCCCTCGGTCGAGGATGTCGGCGCCATGCACCGGGCGGTGCGTGCCAAGCTTGTGGAAATCTATGGCGATGCCGGCGGCGGCGTGCGCATTCTCTATGGCGGCTCGGTCAATGCCGGCAACGCGTCGGAACTGCTTGGCGCCGACGAGGTTTCGGGCGCACTGGTGGGCGGCGCCAGCCTGACGGCGGAAGGCTTCTCGGCGATCATCGCCGCCGCCGCAACGCTTTCGGCCTGAATCGACCGGCAGGCGCCGGTCGGGCCGAACCTTTCCTGGTCGGGCCGAACCTTTCCTGGTCGGGGTTGCGTCGGACGCTTCCAATGCCTAGATGCGCGGCGCGGCGTGCTTCGCCGTGCGCGATGCTGTTATGCAAGGAACCCGCATGTTCATCTTCCTGATGGTCGTCCAGGCGCTGATCGGCGCTGCGCTGGTGGGGGTCATCCTTATCCAGAAGTCGGAAGGTGGCGGGCTCGGCGTCGGCGGCAGCCCGGCGGGCCTGATGTCGGCGCGCGGCGCGGCCGATTTTCTCACGCGGTCCACCGCCGTCCTTGCCACCCTGTTCGTGGTCTTCGCCATTCTGCTGGCAGCGCTGGCGGTGAAGCAGGGTTCGGGCGAATCGGTCGATACCTCGCTGCAGCGTGCCGCCCCGGTTGATCCGCTGGGCAGCGCTGCCCAGCCCGGCGCGGCCCCGGCTACGGCGCCGGCGGCCCCCGCTGCATCGTCGGCCCCGGCCGATCCGCTGGCGGGCGCGGCAAAGAAGTAAGCCATTCGGGGGCGTCCGCTCGCGGACGAACAGGGAATTCACAGGCTGGTCAGCCCGGTGCGACGCAATCGTGCCGGCGATCGGCGATTTTCAGTTGTGGAAGAATCGGAGCGTGCCCGTTTCGGGTGCTTGCTCCGGTCGGCAGGCAAGGACTAAGGCTCGATTCCCATGGCGCGGTTCATTTTCATCACCGGCGGCGTGGTCTCATCGCTCGGCAAGGGACTCATGGCGGCCAGCCTGGCGGCACTGCTTCAGGCGCGCGGATTCCGGGTCCGCATCCGCAAGTTCGACCCCTACCTGAATGTCGATCCGGGCACGATGAGTCCTTACCAGCACGGCGAAGTGTTCGTCACCGACGACGGTGCCGAGACCGATCTGGACCTGGGCCATTACGAGCGTTTCACCGGCGTTTCCGCGCGCCAGGCCGACAACATCACCTCCGGCCGGGTCTATCGCGACATCATCGCCAAGGAACGTCGCGGCGATTATCTGGGCGCCACCGTGCAGGTCATCCCGCACGTCACCGATGCCATCAAGGCTTTCGCGCTGGCCGATACCGATGACCTCGATTTCGTGCTGTGCGAGATCGGCGGCACCGTCGGCGACATCGAAGGGCTGCCGTTCATCGAGGCGCTGCGCCAGCTTCGCAATGAACTGGGGCGTGAGCAGACCTGTTCGGTCCACGTCACGCTGGTGCCCTACATCGCCGCTGCCGGCGAACTGAAGACCAAGCCGACCCAGCATTCGGTGCGTGAGATGACCGGCCTGGGCATCCAGCCCGACATCCTGCTGTGCCGCTGCGAACACCCGCTGCCCGAAGGCGAACGCGCCAAGATCGCGCTGTTCTGCAACGTCCGCAAGCAGGCGGTGATCCCCGCGCTGGACGCGCCCAGCATCTATGCGGTGCCGCTGCAATACCACGCCGAAGGTCTGGACAGCGAGGTGCTCCACCACTTCGGCATGACCGCGCCGGCACCCGACCTGGCCCGCTGGGATGACATCATGGAGCGCTGGCAGGCGCCCGAGGGCGAAGTCACGATCGGCGTTGTCGGCAAGTACGTGGTGCTGCAGGATGCCTACAAGAGCCTGAACGAGGCGCTGGTCCACGGCGGACTGGCCAACCGGGTGAAGGTTCGCATCAAGTGGATCGACGCCGAGATCTTCGAGCAGCCCGATGCCGAGATCGCCGCGCATCTCGAACCGATGCACGCCATCCTCGTGCCCGGCGGGTTCGGCGAGCGCGGCACCGAAGGCAAGATCGCCGCGGTGCGCTTCGCGCGCGAACGCAAGGTGCCGTTCTTCGGCATCTGCCTGGGGATGCAGATGGCCTGCATCGAGGGCGCGCGAAACACGGCGGGAATCGCTGCCGCCTCGTCCACCGAATTCGGCGAGACCACCGAACCGGTGGTCGGCATCATCACCGAATGGATGGGCAAGGAAGGGCTGGAGCAACGCGCGGCCGGCGGCGATCTGGGCGGCACCATGCGCCTGGGTGCCTACGATGCGACGCTGGCCGGCAACAGCCACGTGGCTGCCATCTACGGCACCACCGAGATTTCGGAACGGCATCGCCACCGCTATGAAGTCAACGCGCACTATCGCGAGCCGCTGGAGAAGGGCGGGCTGGTGTTCTCCGGTATGTCGCCCGATGGCCTGCTTCCCGAAATCGTCGAGCGGCCGGATCATCCCTGGTTCGTCGGCGTGCAGTTCCATCCCGAACTGAAGAGCCGCCCGTTCGAACCGCATCCGCTGTTCAAGGGCTTCATCGCCGCCGCGTTGCAACAGGCCCGCCTGGTCTGAGGGGGCGATACGGACGTTGATTTCGTATCCGTAGCGGAAGCGAAGTCCCCGATGCGCCCGTCCACAGTGCGGCTGTCATGATTTTGCGGTAATATCCGCTTGTTTTTGCATACTAACTCTTGTGCAATTTGCGCCAATGGCCGATACCGGCCACAGCAATTTGGGCTGCTGACGGGCTTGTCACTAAATATGAAAAATTTTGGGATTTTGTGGTTAAATTTGGACAGGCTTGCAGTAAATTATTGACATTGGCCTGCTAAGGCTGCTTTCGCATCGGCCGTGATTGGAGGGCCTGCCGGCTTCTTCGCCATCGCCAAATTCGGGCCTTGGCCAAATTCGGGCCTTGGCCAAATTCGGGCCTTGGCCAAATTCGGGCCTTGGCCAAATTCGGGCCTTGGCCAAATTCGGGCCTTGGCCAAATTCGGGCCTTGGCCAAATTCGGGCCTTGGCCA
>JAGWVC010000052.1 GCA_018971065.1 Sphingomonadales bacterium
GCCACGGCATGGTTCAATGCGCTCTCGGCCTCGTTCCCGCGCGGCGAGGCGTTCTTCATCGATTCGGTCCGCGCCTGCCGGCAGGACGCGCCCGAGCCGCTGGCCGGCCAGATCCGCGACTTCATCGCCCAGGAGGCCAACCACAGCCGCGAACATGTCGCCTTCAACCGCATCGTCCAACAGGCCGGCTACGATCTGTCGCGAATCGATGCGCGGATCGACGCGCTGCTGGAAAAGGCGCGGCTGCGGTCCGACGTCGCGAACATCGCCGTCACAATGGCGCTCGAACACTTCACCGCGATCTTCGCGCACGACCTGCTCACACATCCCGACATGCTGGCCGGCGCCGATCCCGCCCTGGCCGCGCTGTGGCGCTGGCACGCGATCGAGGAGATCGAACACAAGGGCGTCGCGTTCGACACGTTCCTGCACGCCACCCGCGACTGGCCCGGCTGGCGGCGCTGGCTGCTGCGTTCGCTGATGATGCTGGTCGTCACCCGCACCTTCTTCACCCACCGCGTAGTCGATGCGCTGGACCTGCTGCGGCAGGACGGGCTGACCGGCCCGAAACTCTGGCGCCGGGTCTGGCGCTTCCTGTTTCGCGATCCGGGCGTGCTGCGGCGCATCCTGCCCGGCTGGCGCGCGTGGTTCGCGCCCGGCTTCCATCCGTGGAACGTGGATGACCGGGCGCTGATCGACGGGGCGTAGAGGTTAGGCCGCGCGCATGACATCCTCGCCCGCACAAGCCGTTTCCAACTCGCGGGTCCAGGTCTGCGCCGGCACCCGATCGCCCCGGCTGCGACACCAGCGCTCGGTCCGCGCCACCGGCTCGAACCCCAGCCTGGCCAGCACCCGGCCCGATGCCGGATTGTCCAGGAAGTGCGCGGCCCCCATCCGGCGATGCCCCAGCGTCCGCGCGATCGACAGCGCCGCGCGCGCGGCTTCGGTGGCATAGCCCCGGTTCCAGTGCGCGCGGGCGATCCAGTAGCCCAGCTCGGCCACGCCGCCCTCGCCGGGCGCCAGCCCGACACAACCGATCAGCCGCGCGCCCCCGGCGCCGGGCAGGGTGACAAGGAAATGCGGATGCCGCCGATCCTGCGCCATCTCCGCGAATTCGCGCGCATCCTCGCTGGTATAGGGCCACGGCGCCATCGCCAGATTGCGGACGACACCCTCGTCGGCAACGGCTTCCAGCAGATCCTGCCAGTCTTCGGGCCAGGCGGGCCGAAGGAACAGCCTTTCGCTGCGGATGAACATGGTTCTTCCTCCTTGTTGCCCCGCTGCCCGGTTCCTAACCCGGGCCGATGACGGAGCGGTTACGCAATGCGCCGACGCGCCCCGGATACGGGCCACGGCGACTCGAACGTTTGAAGGAGAAATGAAAAGAGGGAGACGGGCGGGGCCCTCTCCCTCATTCGGCCGCTTCGCGGGGAAGCGGCGGGGCCATCCCGTCAGGATGGCCCTATCGTGACCATCCGATTATTCGGCGGCTTCCGCCATGGCGTCTACCGAGACGTACTTGCGACCCAGCTTGCCATCGTGGAAGCGCACGCGGCCTTCGGCCAGCGCGAACAGGGTGTGATCCTTGCCGATGCCGACATTGGCGCCCGGATAGACGCGCGTGCCGCGCTGGCGGATGATGATGTTGCCGCCGATCACTTCCTGACCGCCGAACTTCTTCACGCCAAGGCGACGACCGGCCGAATCACGACCGTTACGCGAGGAGCCGCCTGCTTTCTTGTGTGCCATGCTTTCTACTCCCCGGAATTATTCAGCAGCGGCTTCGGCAGCCGGCTTCGCCTTCTTGGCGGCCTTCTTTTCCTCGCCACCCACGGAGAGGATGCGCAGCAGGGTCAACTGCTGGCGATGGCCGTTGCGGCGGCGATAGTTGTGCCGGCGACGCTTCTTGAAGACGATGACCTTCTCGCTCTTCGCCTGGGCGATGATCTCGGCCGAGACGACAACGCCGGCGGCGTCGGCGATCTCACCCTCGTTCCCCGCAAGGAGAACGTCACCCAGCGTGATCGTGTCACCGGCCTCACCAGCCAGTTTCTCGACCGCGATCTTGTCTCCGGCGGCGACCCGATATTGCTTGCCGCCCGTGCGCACGACTGCGAACATGTTACCTATCCAATCCAAAAACGACTGCCGCGCGCCCCCTGCCCCTCCGGAAGACCGGTATGAGCGCGAAGGCGAAACGGATTTCCGCCCGCCGTGCGTGCACGGGGGCCGAGGAAGCGTGGCCCCTAGTGCAAGGTCGCCGCCGAGTCAACGCATCGCAGGCAAATCGGCAAAGGTTTCGGGCGACCGCCCCGTCGCGCGGACCCGAACCGAACCTGCACGATTTCCAGCGGCGCCGAATCGCTCTATGCACCCCGGCATGGCCCGCCAATCCCTTTCCCCGCTATCCCGCCCGCTATCCCGATTGCTGCCCCTGCTGGCGATCACCACCCTGCCCCTGCTCGCCGGCTGCGGCGGCGGCGCCGGTTATCCATCGCTGGCGCGCCGCCCGGCCGAACTGCTGGGCGCCGAAGGCCAGGCGCTGCCGCGCTGCCCCCACGCCACCGAGGCCTGCCCTGATCCATCCGCACCGCTGCCACCGCGCGTCACCGGCGTTGCACCGGTCGTCGCCCCGGCACCCGCGCCCGCCCCGCCGCCGCCCGCCGCCGGCAGCATCAGCACCCGCCTTGCCGCCTATGTCGCCGAAGCGCGCGCCGCCCATGCTACCTTCCTCGGCAAACGCGCCGCCGCACAGGCGGCCGCCCGGGCCGCCGCCGGCGCCGAGCCGGGCAGCGATGGCTGGGCCAGCGCGACCACCGCGCTCTCCGAACTCCAGTCGGCGCACGGCGCGGCCCTGTCCGCCCTGGCCGGAATCGACGCGCTGAACGTGGCCGACCGCGTGGCGCAGGCCGAAGCCGGCCCCGGCACCGACAGTGCCGACACCGCCGCGATTCGCGATGCCACCACTGCGGTGGCCGCCCTGCTGGCCGAAGAAGATGCCGCGCTCGACCCGATTCGCGCCGAAATCCGGCAGTAGAACCTTCTGCAAACCATATTTCGCGGGGTTACTCCCTAGGGTGCGCCGAAGCGCGGATTAGGGCTTCGGAAAGTAAAACATCGGGGCAAGGAGCACCCTGATGGCTGACCGCCTACATTCCCGATTCGAGTGGACGGACTGGCGCCGCCGGCTCGATGACATCGCCGGCATCAGCGCGGTGGCAGAACCTGCCGAGCAGGCCTTCCTGCTGCGCGGCTTCCACGATCTGATGGCCCATCTGCCCGCCCACCTGCTCGATCCGCTGCTGCTGGACGGCGTGGCACTGCCCCGCGCCGCGGCCTGGGAACGCACGCTCGACTGCGGCGCCTATGAAACCGCCGCGCTGGCGTTCATCGGCCCGCGCACCGGCTGCATGATCTCGCGCGGCAGCGAAGGCTTCCACCTCGTCTCGATCGCCCTGCCCGGTCGCGATGCCGAAGTCTCGGCCAGCGGCGCCACACTGGCGCTGGCAGTGCTGGCCGCGCTGGCCAGCGCGATCGGCAACCTCACGCCAGCCGCGCCGGTGCTGGCCCGCGAAACGATCCACGGCTCGCACCTGCTGCACTGAAATCAATCCGCCTGAAATCCCCCCGGCAACCTCACCAGCGCGCGATGTCGGCATAGTCCTGTTCGCGCGGTTCGATCCAGCGCCACTGCCCGCCCGCCAGCTCGCGCTTCCAGAACCACGAATCACTCTTCAGGTGGTCCATCACGTATTCCGCCGCCGCGAACGCGTCGCGACGATGGCGCGATGCGGCGGCCACCAGCACGATCGGATCGCCCGGCTGCATCAGCCCGGTGCGGTGAACCACCAGCAGCCCCGCCAGCGGCCAGCGTTGCTCGGCCACCCCCGCCAGTTCGATCATCCCCGGCAGCGTCAGCGGGCCGAAGTGGCGCAATTCCAGCGCCTCGACATCGCCTTCCAGCCGAACCTGCCCCAGGAACGAAACCACCCCCCCGGCCGGCCGGTTGGCGGCGGTGAAGGCAGCCAGCTCCGTCGCGGCATCGAACGCCGCCGATTCCAGACGAACCTCAGCCATGCCAACCACCGCTGACCGGGGGCAGGAAAGCCAGTTCGTCGCCGTCGTCCACCACAAGACCGGCAGCGGCAACCAGCACCCCGTTCAGCGCCAGCCGCACGCGCGGCGCCGCCAGCGCCTCGGCAAGTTCTTCCGGCAACCCCGCCAGCAGCACCGCCAGCGGCGTCGGCGCCGCCAGCGCCACGCGGCGCTCGGCTCCGCCGGCGATATCTTCGAGTCGTCCCAGGAAAATCAGCGTGGCCATGCGCCCCCCTACCCCGATTTGCGGGATAGGAAAATCGCGCGCGTTCCGCCAAGGTCGCCGCCAAGGGAGATGGACATGCGGATCGACAGGCTGGCGGTGTGGTTGAACACGATCGGGTACACCTCCGCGCAACTGGTCGCCTTCGCCCGACGCATCGAGGCGTGGGGCTACGGCACGCTGTGGATCAACGACGGCATGGGCAGCGACCCGATGGTGCTGGCCGCCAAGATCCTCTCGGCCACCACCCGGCTGCAGGTGGCGCTGGGCGTCGCCAACATCTACTCGCGCGATCCGACGATGATGCTGGGCGCGCAATATGGCCTGAACGAACAGTGGGATTCGCGCTTCCTGCTGGGCATGGGCGCCAGCCACGGCTTCATCGTCGAAGGGATGCGCGGCCACACCTACGGCAAGCCGGTGGCAACGATGCGCGCCTACCTCGATGCTATGGACGCGCTGACTTACGGCGGTCCGCCCCCGGCGGAACCGCCGCTGCGGGTGCTGGCCGCGCTGGGACCGAAGATGCTGGAACTGGCGCGCGACCGCGCCGACGGCGCCCACCCGTTCAGCACCACGCCCGAACACACCGCGATGGCGCGCGGCATCCTCGGCCCGGGCAAGCTGCTGCTGGTCGAACAGAAAGTCATGCTCACCGATGACGCGGCGGCCGGCCGGGCGATGGGGCGCGGCATGGTGACCGGGCTGGCCGGCATCCCCAACTATCGCGCCAGCATGGCCCGGATGGGCTTTACCGAGGAAGACATGGCGGGTTCGGACAAGGCCGCCGACGCGCTGGTGGCGTGGGGGGATGCGGCGACGATCCGCACCCGGCTCGACGCGCACTTCACGGCAGGCGCCGATCAGGTGGCCTTGCAGGTGATGCCCGCCGCCGGCGGACTGCTGACCCCGCAGGACGAGCGCGTGCTGGAACTGCTGGCGCCTCAGGGCACCTGAAACGAGTAATCCGGCAGCGTCTCGAACGCCAGCCGCAGCGCCTCGCCCCAGCCCACCGAAACCGCACGGTAATAGGCGTTTTCCGCCGTGATCCGGCGTTCGTGCAGCGGCGTGAAGTTGTCACGCTCCAGCACCAGCATGTCCAGCGGCAGCCCCACCGACAGGTTGGCCTTCAGAGTCGAATCGAAGCTGACCATCAGCAGCTTCACCGCATCCTCGAAGCGCATGGTGCGGTCATAACCACGAATCAGGATCGGCCGGCCATACTTGGTCTCGCCGATCTGGAAGAACGGCGTATCGAAGCTCGCCTCGATGAAGTTGCCTTCGGGGTAGATCATGAACAGCCGGGGCGACATGCCCTTGATCTGCCCGGCCAGGATCAGCGTGGCCGAAAACTGCCCGGCGGCTTCCGGCCCGGCGTCCTTGTCGCGGGTAACGATGGTCTCGTGCAGCAGTTTGCCCACCTGATCGGCAATCTGGTACATCGTCGGCGCTTCCAGCGCGGAATTGTGGCGCTCGTCCGGGGTCTTGGTGCGCTCCTCCAACTGGCTGATCACCGACTGGGTTGTCGCCAGATTGCCCGAACACATGATGGCGATGACGCGTTCGCCGGGAATCTCCCAGTGGAACATCTTGCGGAAGGTGGAGATGTTATCGACGCCGGAATTCGTGCGCGTGTCGCTCATCAGGACAAGCCCGCGATCCAGCAGCATCCCGACACAATACGTCACTTCGGCGAATCCCCCTCAGAACCCCGCGAAACGCCCGGTTACTGTTCGGCCGTCTGTTGTTCAACCGAAAGGCGGACCGACAGGCCCGATTCGCCGCCCGGACCGAAGGTTATCCCCGAAACCGGCGCCGCGTCGCGATAATCGCAGCCGCTGGCCACCCGGACATAGCGGGCATCCGGGCTGACCCGGTTGGAAACGTCGAACCCCACCCAGCCCAGCCCCGGCACATGCGCCTCGGCCCAGGCATGGCCGGCATCCTGATCCACCCGGTCGTCCATCATCAGGTAGCCGCTGACATAGCGCGCCGGAATGCCCAGGTGGCGCGCCGCGCCGATCAGGATATGCGCATGGTCCTGGCACACCCCCCGCCCTTGCGCGACGGCTTCCTCGGCGGTCGTGGTGGCATCGGTCTCGCCCAGCTCATAGCGGACGCTGTCGGCAATCGCCGCCGACAGCGCGTGAAGCTGCCCCAACGGATCGTCGCCCCCGGCACCGACCGACGCGGCCAGCGCGCGCAGCTTCGCACCCGGCCGGGTCAGCGGCGTCTGGTCCAGAAAGCACCACAGCGGCATGAACCCGGTGTGCGGGCCAACGATGCCCACGGTGTCCGACGTCTCCACTGTGCCGGTGCAGGTGACGGCGACGCTGGTGGCGCCATCGACGATCGACACCAGCGTCGCGTGGTTGGCGTTGTGGTCGTCGAACTCGGCCTCCAGCCGCGCGCCGTCCAGCGTCATCGCCCAGTCCAGCACCTGCTGGCCATGCGTGGTCTTGGGCCGCAGCCGCAGCCGCTGCAACCCGCGCGCGACCGGCCGGGCGAAATGATAGCGGGTGGTATGGCGGATCGCGAGGCGCATGGGCGGGCCTATTCTAAGAAGCGGTAATCCGCCGCGATGGCATCGGCGATGCGGCGGTTGTCGGCCACGAAGCCGGTCAGGAACTCGTGCAGGCCGAAATCGAAGATCTCGCCGATCGACCGCGCGCGCAGGGTGCTGACCGCCTTGTCCAGCAGGGCGTGGCTCTGCAACGCGGCGCCATGTTCACGCGCCAGCGCGTTCATGTTGCTGGCCAGCTTGCCGTAACTGTACGCCAGGCTGCGCGGAAACCGGCCGTCGCAGATCAGGAACTCGGCAATCCCGCGCGGATCAAGCGTGCCGGCGTTCAGCCAGCGGAACACGCGCTCGCCCGCCACCGATCGCAGCATCATTTCCCACTGCGCGTTGTCCAGCGTCGATCCGACCCAGGCCACGCTGGGCAGCAGCACGTGGTACTTCACATCCAGGATGCGCGCGGTGTTGTCCGCCGCCTCCACCGCGTTGCCGATGCGCGCGAAGTTGAAGATCTCGTTGCGCAGCATCGTGCCTTCCAGCGCGCCGCGCACCAGCATCGCCTGGCGCCGCACCAGCCCCAGCACGTCGGTCAGGTTGGCCATCCGCACCGGCCGCGCCAGCGCGTCGCCCAGCCCCATCCACGCCTCGTTGGTGGCCTCCCACACCTCGCGGGTAATCGCGGTGCGCACCATCCGCGCGTTGGTGCGGGCATTGCCGATCATCGCCAGCACCGAAGCGGGGTTGTCACGGTCGCGCAGCACGAAGTTGCTGACCAGCGGCCCGGTGGTCTCGTCATGGCGCGCGTCATAGGCGGCGGCCAGCCCCAGCGTGGTCAGCAGCGAGCGCCATTCGTCGTCCGACTGGCTGCCCCGGGTCAGCGCCATGCGGAAACCCGCTTCCAGCAGCCGCGCGGTGTTCTCGGCCCGCTCCAGATAGCGGAACATCCAGAAAATGCCGTAGGCGGTGCGTCCGAGCATCAGTTCGTCCTCCCGCTCGCATTTGTTGCCGTGCGATTGATCGACAAAAACCGGTTCCCACTTTTTGTCATCGCACTCGCATTTGTCGCCGTGCGATCGATCGACAAAAACCGGTTCCCACTTTTTGTCATCGCACTCGCATTTGTCGCCGTGCGATCGATCGACAAAAACCGGTTCCCACTTTTTGTCATCGCACTCATTCCGCCAGCACCCACGAATCCTTGGTGCCCCCGCCCTGCGAGGAGTTGACCACCAGCGAACCCTTCTTCAGCGCCACCCGCGTCAGCCCGCCGGGGGTGATGTCGATGCCCTTGGGCGAAACCAGCACGAACGGCCGCAGATCGACATGGCGCGGCGCCAGCCCCGCCTTGGTGAAGATCGGCACGGTGGACAGCGCCAGCGTCGGCTGGGCGATGTAGTTTTCAGGGCACGCGCGCAGCTTCTTCTCGAACCGCGCGATCTCGGCCTTCGACGAGGTCGGCCCGATCAACATGCCATAACCGCCCGATCCGTGAACCTCCTTCACCACCAGGTCCTTCAGGTTGTCGAGCACGTACTTCAGCGCATCCGCCTCGGCACAGCGCCAGGTCGGCACGTTCTTCAGCAGCGGCTTCTCGCCAGTGTAGAACTCGACGATCTCGGGCATGAAGCTGTAGATCGCCTTGTCGTCGGCAATCCCGGTGCCGGGCGCGTTGGCAATGGTGATGCCCCCGGCCCGATAGATGTCCATGATCCCGGGCACGCCCAGCATCGACGCGGGGTTGAACGTCAGCGGGTCCAGATAGTCATCGTCCACCCGGCGATAGAGCACGTCGATCGCCTGCCAGCCGCGCGTGGTGCGCTGGCACACCCGCCCGCCTTCCACCCGCAGGTCGCTCGCCTCGACCAGTTCGGCGCCCATCTGGTCGGCCAGGAACGCGTGCTCGAAATAGGCGGAATTGTAGATGCCCGGCGTCAGCACCGAAACCACCGGGCGATGGCCATTGGCGGCCGGCGGCGCACAAGCCGCCAGGCTGCGCGCCAGCGCGCGCGGATAGTCCGACACCGGCTGGACGCGCACCCGGCTGAACAGCTCGGGGAACATCGCCATCATCGTCTCGCGGTTCTCCAGCATGTACGAGACGCCGCTGGGGGTGCGGGCATTGTCCTCCAGCACCATGAAATCGTCCGCCCCCGTGCGCACCAGATCAATCCCGACGATGTGGGTATAGACACCGCCGGGCGGGGTCAGCCCCACCATCTGCGGCAGGAACGCGGCATTGTCGCGCAACACCCGCTCGGGCAGGCGCCCGGCCTTCACGATCTCGCGCTTGTGGTACAGGTCATGCAGGAACGCGTTCAGCGCCCGCACCCGCTGCTCGATCCCGCGCGACAGCTTCGCCCACTCGTCACGGGTGATGATGCGGGGGATCTGGTCGAACGGGATCAGCCGCTCCTGCCCGGCATCCTCGCCATAGACGTTGAAGGTGATGCCGGTGCGGCGGAACACGCGTTCGGCCGCTTCGCCCTGCCTCGCCAGCCAGCCCTTGTCCTGCGCGTCATACCACTCTCGAAAGGCGCGGTAGGCCGGGCGAACGCCGCCATCCTCATCCACCATCTCGTCGAACGTCGCGCGGGAACTTGTCTGCATCAGGCAACCTTGATCGTGGGGCGCAAACGCAGGCTGCGCGCTTTTCGGGGGATTGCCAAGCGGTTTTGCTGCAAGTGCGAAGAAAATTTCACACCCGCCCCCGTCACGCCGCCGCGCGGGCCTTCGCCACCAGTTCCATTACCCCCGTTTCCGACAGCGCAACGCGCTGCAACGCGCGCTTGCCAGCACCGGGATCGGAGCGTTCGCGCCGCGCATGTTGCAGCGCAAGGTTGTCCCACACCAGCAGGTCGTCCTGCTGCCAGACATGCTCGTACTGGTGCTGCGGCGCATAGATATCCGCCAGCAGCCGGTCGATCAGCGCCCGGCTTTCCGCCTCGGGCAGTTCCGCCACGCGGTCGGCATGATGCTCGGTCACCATCAGCAGCGGCACGCCATTGCGCGGGTTGGTCATCGCCAGCGGATGCACCGCCGCCATGTCGGGCATGTTCAGGCTGGGCATCTTCGACACGTACAGATGCCGCAGATGCAGCGGCGCCAGCCGCGCCTTGTCCGCCTCGCCCAGCCGCGCCCAGGCGGCACGATTGCTGACGAAGCTGGTGGACGTCGGCCGCTCGGGCAGCGCGATGGCGTGCAGGCAGATCGCCTTGATCGGCAGTCGGTGTAGGTCAGGTCGGAATGGAACGGCAGCATGAAACTGCCGGCTTCCTCGGCATTGTCCAGCACCGAGACGAACTGCCCGTTGCCGGCATTGTCCACCGGGCCGGGCGGGCCGAACCAGCTCGTGATCTGCGTGTGGCGCTCGGGCGAGATGCGCCCGGCCCCGCGAAACAGCAACATGTCGTGCGCATCGAACGCGGCCCGCAGGGCGGCAATCTCATCGGCAGTGCCGCCGGCCTGAACATCGAAACCGTGGACTTCCACGCCCAGATCGGGGTGCAACGGGGTGAAGTGCATGATCCGCTCCATTTTCCCGCAGCGTCTCGCGTTCGCAACGCTCGCGCAAGCCAGAAATCGCGGTGGCGGGCTTTCACGACGGCAGGGTTGTGATACCGCGCCGGCAACAACCGAACCCAAGGAACGATCATGACCGAACGGACGATGTGGCGCGTGCCGATGCTCCCGCGCGAGGAATGGACCGACGAGGCGCGCGAGGTCATGGCGTTCTGGGGTGAGCCGAACGCATGGGAGGAAGGCTCCAAGACCAACATCCAGAACGTCGTCGCCAACCACCCCAAGTTCGGCATGGCGTTCAGCGTCTGGGGCAAGCACTTCCTCACCACCAACTCGCTGCCGATGCGCCAGTACGAACTGATCATCCTGCGCGTGGGCTGGAAGCTGCAATCGCAGTACGAATGGCACAACCACGTCGGCTATGCCCTGCAATACGGCGTCACCCTCGAAGAGATCGAAGCCTGCAAGACCGGCGCCGCCGATCCGGTGTGGGACGACAAACCGCTGGACCGGCTGACCCTGGCCGCGGTTGACGAACTGATGACCAGCAACGACCTGTCGGACGAAACCTGGAACGCGCTGGCGCAGCATTTCGACCGGCGCCAGATGATGGATTTCGTGTTCGTGATCGGCCACTACGTGATGCTGGGCTGGGGCATCAACGCGATGCGGATGCCACTGGAAACCCACACCGACCCGATCGGCTGGGACCTCAAGACCGCCTCGGGCAAGACCCCGGGCGTCACCTTCAAGCCCGGCGAAGTGGAGGACTGGGCCGACAAGCGGGGGTATAGCTGAGGGGGCTGGGCCGGTTCAGCGAACCGCGTAGATCGCTGGGCGATAGCGAGGCTCGGGAATCGGCAAGCCGCCGGCGCGGGCGGATTCGATCCAGCCGGAGATGGCATCGCCAATATGGGCAATTGCTTCGGCGCGCATTTCACCGTGCGCCGAGCAAGGTCGAAGGTCAGGAACGTCGGCGATCCAGCAGCAATCGTCGGCCGACCAGAACAGGTTATATGGTAGTGCGGCTCGCTCAAGCGGCTTCCCGGCCCTCACGCCGCTGCACGGTCAACTCGAGGCCGAGCGCGGAAAGCACCGCGGTCAGGGTCTCCAGCGTGGGGTTTCCGGTGTCCGACAGCGCCTTGTAAAGCGCCTGCCGACCAAGGCCGGTGGATTTTGCGATTTCGCTCATCCCGCGCGATCTGGCGACATCCCCAAGCGCGCTGGCGATGTGCCGGGCGTCATTCCCTTCCATCGCGGCTTCGAGATAGAACAGGATATCGTCCTCGGTTTCAAGGTGCTCTGCCGGGTCAAAGGGGAGGACTTTCAAGGCCATCGTCTGCTTCCTTCGCAAGCGCCTTGGCCCGCGCGATATCGCGGACCTGCGTGCTCTTGTCACCGCCATTCAACAGGATGATCAGCACGCCATCGCCGACCGACTTCGTATCACCGGCATTGCCACTGGCTAGGCGCTTCAACCGGTCATCGATCCGCAGCCGAGCTTTCCGATCGCGGAGGCCGATGAGCCAATCGCGAAATTGCTCGGTCTGGACGAGTTCGACCCGTCCTTTATATGAGACAATCGGCGAATTGTCAATGTCGCGAGTCATTTGGATCGACCTGCCTGGATGCCAAGCAAGGCGATGGAGACAATGCCGACGATGGACATGATGATTTCGTAGGGGGACATACGCCACCTCCATTGAGCAGGAAGAATTCTCCCGATCCACGGGGCTCGGCGACGGTCTCGGCACTTAACAGGGGCCGGGCCCTGGCGGATGTCGCTATCCGATGTGGCATTATTATTTTCGCGAAATTTAAAAGCAATAGGCAGAAGTTACCACCGCCCCTTACGCTTGCTCTCCCTGCCAAACCGCCCCTTCCGCGTCCCCGGCTTGCCCTCGTTGCTCCGCCCCACCAGCGGCGCCTTGCGCTCGTCCTCGGGCAGGCCCAGCTCGGTCGCCTCCAGCTTCCTGATCTCGTCGCGCAGCCGCCCGGCTTCCTCGAACTCCAGGTCCGCCGCCGCCGCGCGCATCTTCTTCTCCAGGTCCTCGATATACGCACGCAGGTTGTGGCCAACGAGGTTGTTCGCCCCCTCCGCCTCGATCTCCACCAACACGCCATCCCGCGAAGCCGTATCCGCGACGATGTCATGGATGTTGCGCTTGATCGTCTGCGGGGTGATCCCGTGCTCAAGGTTGAACGCATGCTGCTTGTCGCGCCGCCGGTCGGTCTCGGCAATCGCGCGCTCCATGCTCCCGGTCATGCGGTCGGCATACAGGATCACCCGCCCATCGACATTGCGCGCCGCACGCCCGATCGTCTGGATCAGCGAGGTTTCGCTGCGCAGGAAGCCTTCCTTGTCCGCATCCAGAATGCACACCAGCCCGCACTCGGGAATGTCCAGCCCCTCGCGCAGCAGGTTGATCCCCACCAGCACGTCATACACCCCCAGCCGCAAGTCACGGATCAGCTCGATGCGCTCCAGCGTCTCGACGTCGCTGTGCATGTAGCGCACCTTCAACCCGGCCTCGTGCATGAACTCGGTCAGGTCCTCGGCCATCCGCTTGGTCAGCGTCGTCACCAGCGTGCGATAGCCGTTCGCCGCGGTCTCGCGGCATTCGGCGATGCAATCCTGCACCTGATCCTCGACCGGGCGGATATGCACCGGCGGATCGATCAGCCCGGTGGGGCGGATCACCTGTTCGGCGAATACCCCGCCCGATTGCTCCATCTCCCAGCCCCCCGGCGTCGCGGAAACGCACACCGTCTGCGGCCGCATCGCGTCCCACTCGTTGAACCGCAACGGTCGGTTGTCGATGCAGCTCGGCAGGCGGAAGCCGTACTCCGCCAACGTAATTTTCCGCCGGTGGTCGCCCTTCGCCATCGCGCCGATCTGCGGCACGGTCTGGTGGCTTTCATCGACGAACAGCAGCGCATTATCGGGCAGGTATTCGAACAGCGTCGGCGGCGGCTCGCCCGGAAGTCGCCCGGTCAGGAACCGGCTGTAGTTCTCGATTCCCGCGCAGGACCCGGTCGCGGCGATCATCTCCAGGTCGAAATGCGTCCGCTGCTCCAGCCGCTGCGCCTCCAGCAGCTTGCCCTCGCCGGTCAGTTCCTTCAGCCGGTCCTCCAGCTCGAAACGGATCGCGTCGGCGGCCTGCTTCATCGTCGGCCCCGGCGTCACATAGTGCGAATTGGCATAGATTCGCACATTGTCGAGGCTGGCGCCCTTCTTGCCGGTCAGCGGGTCGAACTCGGCGATCTCCTCGATCTCGTCACCGAAGAACGTCACCCGCCAGGCCATGTCCTCATAGTGGCTGGGGTAAATTTCGAGATTGTCCCCCCGCACCCGGAAGTTGCCGCGCTGGAACGCCGCGTCGTTGCGCTTGTACTGCAACGCCACCAGCTTGCGGATGATCTCGCGCTGGTCCTCGCTCGCCCCCTTCTTCAGGTCGAAGATCATCGCCGAATAGGTCTCGACCGAGCCGATGCCGTAAAGACAGCTCACCGAAGCGACGATGATCACGTCATCCCGCTCCAGCAGCGCGCGGGTGGCCGAATGCCGCATCCGGTCGATCGCCTCGTTCACCGAGCTTTCCTTCTCGATGTAGGTATCGCTGCGCGGCACATAGGCTTCGGGCTGGTAGTAGTCGTAGTACGACACGAAATACTCGACCGCGTTCTCGGGGAAGAAGCTCTTGAACTCGCCATAGAGCTGCGCCGCCAGGATCTTGTTCGGCGCCAGGATCAGCGCCGGGCGCTGCAGTTCCTCGATCACCTTGGCCATCGTGAAGGTCTTGCCGCTGCCGGTAACGCCCAGCAGCACCTGCGTCTTCTCGTCCTCCTTCGCCGCGCCGACCAGATCGGCGATCGCCGTCGGCTGGTCGCCCGCCGGGCTGTATTCCGAAACGATGCGGAACGGCCGCCCCGGTTCGCTCTTTTCCGGACGCGCGGGCTTGTGCGGCACAAACGCACCGGAAGTGTCGGGCTCCTGCAGCCCGCGACGGATGACAAGTTCGGCCATAGCCACCGAATATGGAGGTTCGGCTTTCGTTCCGCAATGCCCGCTTGCGGCCGCACGCATAACCGGGCCATTGGCAGGAACCGGTGCGCTTGTTAACCCGTTGCAAATTCCCGTGACGGCCGAAAGGAAGAAGCCATGAACGTCGTTTCCCCGCCCTCGCTTGCGCTATGCGCAATGGTGGCCGTGCTGGCGCTGGGCGCGTGCAAGAAGAACGAGGTGGACGAGAAGAACGTCAATCCCGGCACTGTCGCCGCCAAGGTGGCCGCCGCCGGTGACAAGCCGCAACCGGGCCGCTGGGAAACCACGCTGAAGCTCGATTCGATCGACATGCCCGGAATGCCGCCGGAGGCGAAGGCGATGATGAGCAAACAAATGGGCACGATGCGCAAGTTCGCCACCTGCCTGTCGCAGGAGGACGCCGCCCGTCCCGAGGCCGAATTCTTCAACCAGGGCAAATCCGGCTGCAAGTACGACAACTTCACGATGAGCGACGGCCACCTCGACGCCAACATGACCTGCAAGCAGGGGCCGGGCACGATGCGGATGACGCTGTCGGGATCGTACAGCGCCACCGATTACGAGGTTCACACCAACACCACGATGATCGAACCCGGCGGCAAGGGCATGACTCAGGCGATGACGATGACCGCGCACCGCGCCGGCGATTGCCGGGGCGACGAAATGAACGCGAAGAAGGGTTGAGCCCGGCGCGAACAGGCGTGACCCCGGCGCAGCGGCTGGCGCTGGCCGGGCAACCCGGGCCGGAGGGCGTGGAAGGGCCGCGCCTGCGCTACCTGCTGGCCGAACTGGGCAACTTTGCCCCGCGCCTGCGCCGCCGGACCACGGTTGCCCCCGCCGCGAACCCGCAGCCGGTGATGCTGTTGCCCGGGTTCGGCGCGCATCCGGTGCGGATGCGACCGATGCTGCGCGCGCTGGAGGCAGCGGGCCACGCGCCGCACGAATGGGGCCTGGGCCTGAACCTTGGCCCCAGCCCGCAGAACTTCGCCTATCTCACCGGGCGGGTGGCGGCGCTGGCGCGGCACGAAGGCGCGCCGGTGGCACTGGTGGGGTGGAGCCTGGGCGGCCTGTTCGCGCGCGAGATCGCCAAGCGCATTCCCGAAAGCGTCGCCCGCGTGATCACGATGGGCACCCCGTTTTCGGGCGATCCGCGCGCCAACAACGCCTGGCGCGCCTACCAGCTCATCACCGGCCATGCCGTCGATGCGCCGCCGATCCCCGGCGATTTCTCGCAGAAGCCCCCGGTGCCGACGATCGCGCTGTGGAGCGCGCGCGACGGTATCGTCTCGCCCCGCGCCTCCGCCGGCTGGCCGGGTGAGCGCGACCGGGCGATGGCGCTGCGCTGCAACCACCTGGGCTTTGCCAACAGTCCCGAAGCGATCCGCGCGGTGCTGGCCATGCTGGACGAGGAGTTCCCATCATGATCGAAGTATGGCGCGCCGGCGGCTCCAACACGCGGTTCGATCCGGCAGAAATCGCTGGGCTGGAAGCGCAGGGCTGGGATGGCCAGATGTTCATGGACTCGCAGTCGCTCAGCGCCGACCCGTGGGCGATGATGGGGGCATGGGCGCGCGAAACCCGCACGCTGAAGCTGTCCCCCGGCGTCACCAACCCGCTCACCCGCAACCTCGCGGTAACCGCTGCCAGCGCCGCGACGATCCAGATGCTCAGCGGCGGCCGCGCGGTGCTGGGCATCGGCCGGGGCGATTCGGCGCTGGCCTATCTGGGCATGGCGCCGGTGCCGATCGCCCGGTTCGAACGTGACCTTAAAACCTTGCAGACGCTGCTTTCAGGCGGCGAAGTCGCCTTCGATCACACCGGTGAACGCGGCGACGGGCCGGGATCGCACAGCCTGTCGCTGGGGGCGCGGCCCGAGGCGACGCAGTTGAAGTGGCTTGCAGGTTCGGGCCTGCCGAAAGTGCCGCTGGACGTCGCCGCCACCGGCCCGAAAGTCATCGCGATGGGCGCGCGCCTAGCCGAGCGGGTGACGTTCTCGGTCGGCGCCGGGCTGGACCGGGTGCGCTGGGCGCTGGATCTGGCCGAGACGGCACGCGGCGATGGCCCGAAACCAGCCTATGGCGTACAGGTGGTGGTCGTCTGCCACCATGACGATGCCACCGCGATGGAAGTGGCGATGCGGATGGCGCCGCCGCTGGCGCGCTTCCAGGTGATGCAGGGCAGCGCCAAGGGACCGGAAGCGGCCGACGGCGGCGGATCGTTCGGCGCCATCCGCGAAGGCTATGACATGAACCGGCACGGCGGCGTGCATGAACAGAACCGCCTGACTCACGGCGCGCTGGCCCCGGAATTCGTGCGCGATTTCGCGGTGGTGGGCACGCCCGAGGCCTGCGCCGCAAAGCTGCTGGCGCTGCGCGACGCCGGGATCGAACGGTTCGTGGTGGTCGGCCCGGGGTTCTATCCGCCCGAATGGGGCGAGGCGGCAGACCTGTTCGCGCGCGAGGTCCTGCCTTCTCTCAAATCATAGCTTGCCAAACTTCGCCTCATAGCCGGCGGTATCGGCCGCCGCCAGAAAGCCCGCCTGCTCCACCCACAGGTCGCGCGCCGGGCGGCCGGCAAACGCGCCGAGTTGGCCGTCGATGCGGGCAAGATCGGCCTGGTCCCACGCGGCAATCTGCGCGAAGCGGGTAATCCCCAGTTCGGCCAGCCGCGACGCCAGCTTGGGCCCCAGCCCCTTGATCCGGGTCAGGTCGTCACCGGCGGGCACGATCGGCGCCTCGGGGGCCAGCGCGTCGGCAGTGGTACCCTGCCCCGCATCCTGCGCGGCTTCGACCTCGTGCGCGGCGGCGGCGGCGATAACTTCGCCGATGCCGCCGAAGATGTCGGGACCGGTCCCGGCCAGCGCGGCAGTCGTGGCGGACGGGGCGTTGATGAACGCCTGGTTGCGCTGCGCCGGCGCCGCACCCTCATCCAGCGCATCGGGCGCCTGATAGCGGCGGCGGCGATCGGGCGCGCGCTGGGTCAGCACCCACCACAGCAGCGCCAGCGCGATCAGCAATACGCCAACCGCCGCCATCCAGTTCTGCTGGAGCCAGGGCTGGTGCAGGAAGTCGGTCATGGCGGTGCTCCTTTCAGGCCGGGGCGGACTTGTCGCCACCGACGTTGCGGCGGAACAGCACGCGGTCATCGGGGCCGAAGCCCCAGTGCCAGATGATCCAGCACCACACGCCGAGAATCAGCGGGATGCCGGGGAAGAAATGCGCCCAGCGCGGCGCGAAGGCAACGATGCCGCCGCCGACGGCACCGGCAACCACGCCGGCGGCGATAAGCGACCAGCGCCAGTTGTTGATCGACTGGTCCAGCAGCCGCGACAGCATCCGCGACTTGACCAGCGAGGCCACCGACAGCGTGACCAGCAGCGCGGCGGCGGCGGCGGCGTCGCGATACAGCTCGCCCAGTTGCCAGTGCTCAACCAGTTCGATCCCGGCGATGGTCAGCAGCCCCTGGAACACGATCGTGCCCAGCGAGACATAGAGGTTGCGGATGCGGGCCATGTAGATCAGCGCCGCCTCGCTGACCACGGCGGTGGCGGCGGCCACTTCGGCGAACAGCAGGAACACCAGCGCGCCGGTGCCGCCGCCGAAGCGGACGCCGAACAGCCCGCTCATCACCGCATGGCCGGGAATCGCCAGCGCCAGCGCGATGCCGCCCTGCGCGGCGGTGATCCAGAAGCCCACCTGGCAGACCTGGCGGGCAATCGCGCCATAATCCCGCTCCTTCAGGTTGCGGGTGATCACCGGGCCAAGGATCGGCTCGAAGCTGGTCTTCAGCTTCTGCGGCAGCGTGGCGACCTGCTGCGCGGCGAAATAGACGCCGACCGCGGTGGGCGTGGCAAAGAAGCCGAGGATGGCGATATCGAGCTTGCGCGTGCCCCATTCCACCGCATCGGCCGCCGCAACCGGCATCGCCGCAAGGGCAAGACGGCCGATGCGCATCGGGTGCGGGCGCCATTGACGGGGCAGGCCATAGGAGCGCACCAGCGGCACGACCGCGAAGGCGGCGGCGGCGAACACCGAGACCAGCTTGGCGATCGGCAGGCCCGATTCCACCAGCAGCGGCATGTGACCATACGTGCCGATCGGCCAGAGCACCGCCGCCGAAAGCGACAGCGCCCAGGGATCGACCACCGAGCGCGAACGGACCGTGGTGGCGACATCATAGCGATAGGCCAACGCCGCCAGCGCAACATCGGTGATGGTGTTGGGAAAGATCGACAGGATCAACAGGCGATCGACCCAGGTGAAGTGCCCGCCCGGAAACATCGGCGCGGGAAACAGCCACAGCACCAGCGCGGCAACGGCGGCGATGGTGCAACTGAGCACGATGCCGTCCGCGACGATGTTCGCAGCGTGGCTTTCCTCTTCCGAAAGGCGCTGCGCCAGCCCGCGCTTCTGCCCCAGCGTGCAAAACTGGCCGACCAGTTCGATGACCACCAGCGCCGAGGCATAGCGGCCCAGCAGCGCCGGGCCATAGAGCCGGCCCGCCAGCACCATGAACGGCGCGCTGGCCGCCAGCCGCAGCAGGAAGCCGAAGACGTTGGTGCGGCCGCCCTTGGCCAGTGCGGCAATGTCGGCCTCGCGCTTGGCGTTGGTCAAGTTGGCGGGCCTTGCGTGAAAGCGGTGTGCAGGGGGGTGCGTTCGCCGGTCAGCGGGCGCGCCAGCAGTTCGGAGACGACCTGTCGCGCCGGTGCCTCCCCCTTCAGCAGTCGATCGACGGCGGCGACGATCGGCATGGCAATCCCGCGCTGTGCCGCCAATCCCGCCAGCACCGGCGCGGTGGCGGCGCCTTCGGCCACCGACAGCTTGCCCGAAAGCGCTTCGGCGGCGGATTGCCCCTGCCCCAGTGCTTTGCCCAGCGAGAAGTTGCGGCTGGCGGTGGACGCGCAGGTCAGCACCAGATCCCCCAACCCGCACAGGCCCGACAGCGTGTCGGCACGGCCGCCCAGCGCCTCGCCGAAGCGCAGCATTTCGGCAAAGCCCCGCGCGATCAGCGCCGCGCGGGCGTTTTCGCCCAGGCCCAAGCCCTCAACCACGCCGCAGGCGATGGCCAGCACGTTCTTGACCGCGCCGCCGATCTCGGCCCCGACGATGTCGTCCGAGTAATAGGGACGGAACGTCGGCCGGGCGATCTGCGGCGACAGGCGTTGCCACTGCGCCTCCCCCCCGGCGCAGGCCAGCGTGATCGCGGTGGGCAGGCCCAGCGCGACTTCGCGGGCAAACGTGGGGCCGGACAGCACCGCCAGTTGCGCCGAAGGCGCGGCCTCGTGCGCGATGTCGAGCATCAGGCGGCCCGAGCCGGCCTCGATCCCCTTGGCGCACAGCACCAGATCGCGTTCACCGTCGGGCAGGTCGCCCAGCACCCGGCCCAGGAACTGCGCGGGCACCACCACCAGCAGCGTCGGCAGGTGGGCCAGATCGCCAAGGTTGCCGGTGGCGTGGATGGCCGGCGCCAGCGGCACGCCGGGCAGGAACGGGGTGTTGCTGCGGGCGGTGTTGATTTCCTCGGCCAGCCCGTCTTCACGCGCCCACAGCCGCACCGGGGTGCCGTCGGCGGCCAGCATCTGCGCCAGCGCCGTGCCCCACGCGCCCGCACCGATGACGCCGATAGTCGCTGCCGTGGTCATGCCTTCACCCCTGCTCCGCGCACCGGCGCCGCCTCGGGGTCGAGCGGCCAGCGCGGTCGCGCGGCCACGTCCAGCCCGTCCGATTGGCCGGTTCCGAACCGTTCCAGCCCGGCCCACGCGATCATCGCCGCATTGTCGGTGCATAGCGGCAGCGGCGGCGCGGTAAAGCGCAAGCCGTTTTCGGCCGCAAGGTTTTCCAGAGCCTTGCGCATCGCCTGGTTCGCGGCAACCCCGCCGGCCACGACAAGCGCGCGGACCGGCCCGGCAACCGCGATGGCCTTGCGGGTGCGGTCGATCACGCAGTCGATCGCGGCCTGCTGGAAGGCGGCGGCAATGTCGGCATCGGCATGGAGCTGCGTGGCCGGGGCCACTTCCACCGGGCCGCCGTTGCAGCACCCCTGCACCACCAGCGGCGGCAGCGTGGCCTGCTTCGCCCGCAGCACCGCGCTTTTCAGCCCGGCGAACGAGAAGTGGGGTTCAGCGCTGCCCAGCAGCGGACGCGGCAGCGGCACCGCCTTCGCGTTGCCCTGCGCGGCAAGGCGTTCGACCGCCGGGCCGCCGGGATAGCCCAGCCCCAGGATCTTCGCGGTCTTGTCGAAGGCTTCGCCCAGCGCGTCGTCGATGGTTGTCGCCAGCCGGCGGTACTGGCCCACGCCCTGCACCAGCAGCAACTGACAATGACCGCCCGAGGCCAGCAGCAGCAGGTAGGGGAAGCCCAGCGCATCATCGGCCAAGCGCGGCGACAGCGCGTGCCCTTCAAGGTGATTGATGGCCAGCAGCGGCTTGTCCGCCGCCATCGCCAGCGCCTTGGCGGTGACCAGCCCGACCATGACCCCGCCGATCAGCCCCGGCCCCGCCGTGGCAGCCACGGCATCGACATCCGCCAGCGCCATCCCGGCATCGGCCAGCGTTGCCGCGATCAAAGGGGCCAGCCGTTCGGCATGGGCGCGCGCGGCGATTTCGGGAACCACGCCGCCATAAGGCGCATGTTCGGCATCCTGCGAGGCAATGCGCTGGGCAAGGATCGTCCGGTCGCTGCGCACAAGAGCGGCGGCGGTTTCGTCACAAGACGATTCAATCCCGAGTACGATGGCCATCTGCGCCTTTCCCTTAGCCGCATTCCCGACTAGCACAAGCCGCCATGCCGAACCCGACTGTTCCCGTCCGCCCGCTCCGCCTTGGTACCCGCCGTTCGCCGCTGGCAATGGCGCAGGCAGAGGAGGCGCGCGACCGCCTGATCGCGGCGCATCCCGCGCTGGCGATCGAGATCGTGCCGGTAACCGCCAGCGGCGACAAGGTGCTGGACCGGCCGCTGGCCGAAATCGGCGGCAAGGCGCTGTGGACCAAGGAACTGGACCAGTGGCTGTGGGACCGCGAGATCGATTTCGCCGTCCATTCGCTGAAGGACGTCGAGACGCTGCGGCCGGACTGGCTGGCCATCGCCGCCGTGCTGCCGCGCGAGGACGTGCGCGATGCGCTGGTCGGCGCGGCGTCGATCGCCGGCCTGCCGCACGGCGCACGGGTGGGAACCAGTGCGCCGCGCCGGGCCGCGCAGATGCTGCACTTGCGCCCCGACTGCCGGATCGTGCCGTTTCGCGGCAACGTCGCGACGCGGCTGGGCAAGCTGGCGGCGGGCGAGGCCGATGCCACGCTGCTGGCCTGCGCCGGGCTGAACCGGTTGGGGCAGGCAGCGGCGGGCGTGCCGCTGGCGCCGGCAGACTGGCTACCGGCGCCGGGCCAGGGCGCCATCGCCATCGAGTGCCGCACCGACGATGCGGGAACCCGGCAATTGCTGGCGACGATCGATGACCAGCCTTCCCGCCATTCCGTCACCGCCGAGCGGACACTGCTGGCGGCGCTGGGCGGCAATTGCCACAGCGCGGTGGCGGTGTGGACCGTGGCCGATGGCGCCGGCCTGCACATGCGGGCCGCGCTGTTCAGCCCGGACGGTCAAACCCGGATCGCCGGCGAGGCGCGGTTTGCCGCCGGTGACGCGGTGGCGCCGGCAGCGCTGGCGGCCGATCTGCTGGCACGCGCGCCCGACGATGTGCGCGCGCTGTTCGACGGACCGGCGTGAGCGTACCGCTGATCGTGATCCGGCCCGAGCCCGGCTGCGCGGCAACGCTGGCGGCAGCGACGGCACGCGGCATCGAAGCCTGGGGGTTTCCGCTTCACGATCTGGCGCCGACACCGTGGCTGCCTCCCGCACCGGACGATTTCGACGCCCTGCTGATCGGCAGCGCCAACGTGGTGCGCCACGCCGGGGCCGCGCTGGCGCTCTATCGCGCGCTGCCGGCCTATGTCGTGGGGGAACGGACGGCTGCCACGGTGCGCGATGCCGGGCTGACGGTGGCAGGCGTGGGTGGCGACGGACTGCAATCCGCGCTGGCGCTGCTGGCGCCCGGGCATCGGCGGCTGTTGCGGCTGGCCGGGCGCGAGCGGATCGATCTGGTGCCGCCCGACGGAGTGACCATCACCGCGCGCGAGGTTTATGCCAGCCGGCCGCTGCCGATGCCGCCTGAACTGGCTCGACTGCTGAACGTGGCGGCGATCCCGCGTTTCGTGGTGGCCCTGCATTCGGGCGAGGCGGCGCGGCATTTCAGCGCCGAATGCAACCGGCTGGGAATCGCGCGCGCGCGTATTGCCATCGTCGCGATCGGCCCGCGCGTGGCCGGAATGGCGGGAGATGGCTGGGCCGGATGCCACGTGGCGGCGCAGGCCACCGATGCGGCGCTGCTGGCGCTGGCGGGGCAACTGTGCCAGACAAACGGTGGAATGGCCAAGGGTTGATGGGGAAGTGGGACCGCATGGCGCAGGATGACCTTAATGCCGGCACAGCATCACTTGCCGCCGCGCCACGCCGCCGCGGCGGCAGTACCGGGCGGCTGCTGGGCGGTACGCTGCTGGGCCTGGTGATCGGCCTGGGCGTTTCCGGGTGGGTCGCATGGCGGGCCGGCATCGATGTCGAGGGCCTGCTGACCGGTCAGGTGGCACATCAACAGGCTGCCGCGACAGGGAGCTGGAACGCACCGGCCCCGGGCAATGCCATCGGCGTGGTGGAAGGCCGCGTCGGGGCGCTGGAAACCCGATTGACCGCGCTGGACGCGCAGGCACGCGCGGCGGCGGGCAATGCCGGCCGGGCCGAAGCACTGCTGATCGCCTTCGCGACGCGGCGGGCGATCGAACGCGGAGCGCCGCTGGGCTATCTGGAGGACCAGTTGAAGGTGCGGTTCGGCGATGCGCTGCCCAACGCGGTGGGCGCGGTGCTGGCCGGCGCGCGCAACCCGGTGACGCTGGACCAGTTGGCGCTGGGGCTGGACGAACTGGCGGCGCAGGCCCCCGCCAGCGCGCAGGCCAGCGGCTGGGAGAAGATGCGGCGGCAGATTTCCGGGCTGTTCGTGATCCACAATGCCCCCGAAACCGCATCGAGCGACCCGTCGGCGCGGATCGTCCAGGCCCGGCTGATGCTGCGCGAGGGACGGCTGGACGACGCGATCAACGCCGTCCGTGCCCTGCCGCTGCCGCACCGGGACGAGTGGGTGGCCGCCGCTGTCCGCTACCAGAACCTGCAACGCGCGCTGGACCTGCTGGAAACCACCGCGCTGGTGGAGCCACGCGAGCTGGTGGACGGCGCCGGGCGAAAGATTCCGGTGCCGGCCCGCCCTTGAGCGGCGGTTGCGGACGCTTGGCGATCCGGCAGGCAGCCCCTCGACAAATACGGCCTTGCGCGTTATAACTGTCGTATGAACATCCCGCTCAAGATCACCAGGGTCGGCAACTCCGCCGGGGTCATCCTGCCCAAGGAACTCCTTGCGCACCTTAATGCACAGGTGGGCGAAACCTTGTCGGTCGTGCTAACCCCGCGCGGGATCGAGCTTTCGGCGGCTGAGCCGGATTTCGACGCGCAAATGGCGGCGGCGCGCGAAGTCATGGCGCGACGCAAGCAGGCATTGCGCGAACTGGCGAAGTAGCATGGCGCAGAATTGGACGTGGGTGCTGCCGCAGGTTGCAGAGGCAGCACACGCCGAGCAATTGACCGAGCATGGTGGCGGCGACGGAGTCCGCGATTCGGGGCTGCTGGTTAGTGCCCTGGCCAGGCCACAGAATCTGGCAGTTTACGGTGAGCCGGATGCGGCGGCGCTGGCCGCAGCCTATGCCTTCGGAATCGCGCGCAATCATCCGTTCGTGGATGGCAACAAGCGGACGGCAGCGGTGGTTTCGGAAACGTTCCTGATGCTGAATGGCTTGACGCTTGCTGCCAGTGATGCCGAAGTGGTGGTGGCATTCGTGGCCCTGGCCGCCGGCGAACTGACCGAGGACGAACTCGCCGACTGGTTTCGCACGCGCATCGTCTCCTGACGCCCGCAACCTTCATCGCCCGCGCTGGCCCGCCCCCCGCCGCAGCGGGATCACTTCTTGCCGAACGGGTTCTTCGCGCTGCGCAGGCTCAGGCGGATCGGCACGGCGTCGAAGCCGCATTCCTTGCGCAGGCTGTTGACCAGATAGCGCTGGTAACTGGCCGGCAAGTCATCCAACCGGGTGCCGAAGATGACGAAGCCCGGCGGGCGCGTCTTGGCCTGGGTGATATAGCGCATCTTGATGCGCTTGCCGCCCGGCGCCGGCGGCGGGTTGGCTTCCAGCGCGGCTTCGAACCAGCGGTTCAGCAGCCCGGTGGGGACGCGGCTGGACCAGGTATCGCGAATGTCGAACGCGGTGGACAGCAGTGTGTCCAGCCCGCGATCGGTGCGCGCGCTGACGGTAAGGACCGGCACGCCCTTCACCTGGCTGAGGCCGTCTTCCAGCGCCTTCTTGATGCCGTTGAACAGCGCTGACGGCCCTTCCGCCACGTCCCACTTGTTGATCGCGATGATCAGCGCGCGACCTTCTTCCAGCACCAGGCTGGCGATCTTCAGGTCCTGGTGTTCCAGCCCGCGCGTGGCGTCCAGCAGCAGGACCACGACTTCGGCGAAATCGACCGCATGGCGCGCATCGGCAACCGCCAGCTTTTCCAGCTTGTCGACCACCAGCGCCTTCTTGCGCATCCCGGCGGTATCGATCAGCCGCACCGGGCGTTCGCGGCCGGTCTTGGGGTCCTTCCACGACCAGTCGACGGCGATCGAATCGCGGGTAATGCCCGCCTCCGGCCCGGTCAGCAGGCGGTCCTCGCCCAGCAGCGCGTTGATGAGGGTGGACTTGCCCGCGTTCGGCCGGCCGACGATGGCCAGCTTCAGCGGCGAATCGGGGTTGTAGTCGTCCTCGACCTCGGGATCGGTGACGGCATAGGCCGGATCGGGCTTTTCGGGCGAATCGCCCTCCAGCAGCGGGCGCAGCGCATCGAACAGGTCGGCCAGGCCCTCGCCATGCTCGGCCGAGATCGCGATTGGATCGCCAAGGCCCAGGCCGAATGCCTCGAACAGCCCCGAATCGCCGGCGCGACCCTCGGCCTTGTTGGCCAGAACGATGATCGGGATCGACTGCTCGCGCAGGTAGCGGGCGATTTCCTCGTCCAGCGGGGTCAGCCCGGCGCGGGCGTCGATGGTAAACAGCGCGACGTCGGCACCGACCAGCGCTTCCTCGGTCTGCTTGCGCATCCGGCCGGGGAGAGTGATGTCGTCCTCGTCCTCCCAGCCCGCCGTGTCGACGATGGTGAAGTCGAGCCCGAGCAGGTGCGCCTCGCCGAAACGGCGATCGCGGGTGACGCCGGGCTGATCGTCCACCAGCGCCAGTTTCTTGCCGACGAGGCGGTTGAACAGCGTCGATTTGCCCACATTGGGGCGGCCGATGATGATGACGCGGGGAAGCATGGTGCATCCGTTGGCCCAGAAGGGCCCAAACGGCAAGTGTTTCCGGGTTTTCAGTCCGCATCGGTGCGTAGTTAACGGGCATTCGTGGTTTCATCGCTGTTAACCAAAGTGCGCAGTCTGGCCCTAACCCCATGCCGGTATTTCCCTAGTCATGGAACGACGGCTACTCACTTCTCTGCTGGCGGCGACGCTGGGTCTGGCCGGCCTCGGGATGACCGGGGCCGCGCAGGCCAGCTCGATCGACTACGACAGCATCGACGATGCCAACCCGGCGCGGTTGCCCGGCTACCTGCAGTGCGTGCCTTATGCGCGGCAGGTGTCAGGCGTGCAGATCCGGGGCGATGCCTGGACCTGGTGGGACCAGGCCGCCGGGCAATATGCCCGCGGTGCCACCCCGAAAGTGGGCGCGGTCATGGCGTTCCGCCCGTATGGCCGGATGCAGCTCGGCCACGTCGCCGCCGTCAGCCGGATCATCGATTCGCGCACGGTGCTGCTGCGCCATGCTAACTGGAGCCCGATCAACGGGCGCCGGGGCCAGGTGGAGGACGACGTGATGGCGGTCGATTCCTCACCCAACAACGATTGGAGCGAGGTGCGCGTGTGGTTCGACCCGATCAAGGGGCTGGGCAGTACGCGGTGGCCGCTGGCGGGGTTCATCTACAACAGGAAGCCCGGCAAGGCGAACCACGCGTTGCCGCGCGGAGGCTTCGGCAGCGACCCGATCGGCGAGATCATCGCGGCCTATTCGCGCTGAGGAATCCGCCGGGTGGCGGTGATGTACGGCCGGTGCGGACGTCCCCCGCGCCGGCCGTGTTGATTCAGGCTTTTGCGACGGGTGCGTCCGCACCAAGGTCCTCATACCAGGCTTCCACCGCGCCATTCAGCTTCAGCGTAAGCGGCTGGCCCTTGCGATCCATCGTCTTGCCGGCCTGAACGCGCACCCAGCCTTCGGAAATGCAGTATTCCTCGACGTTGGTGCGCACCGTGCCCTTGAAGCGGATGCCGATGCCACGGCGCAGTTTTTCTGCGTCGAAATGCGGGCTGCGCGGGTTGATCGCAAGATGATCGGGCGGCACGTCTGCCCCCGTAGCATCGGAATGATCAAGGGCGGGGGTGGTTTCGGGTTCGTCAGTCATGCCCCTCGCGTTTAGGTGCGAAAGGCCACTTGTCAACGGCAACGCACTGCTCTAGGGGCCGCACTCCGCCACTTGGCGCGGGCGCGTAGCTCAGTGGTAGAGCACACCCTTCACACGGGTGGGGTCGCAGGTTCAATCCCTGCCGCGCCCACCAT
>JAGWVC010000002.1 GCA_018971065.1 Sphingomonadales bacterium
GATGATCACCTTGTCGCCGATCACGCGCGGCGCGCCGGTCACGGTCTGCATCCCCTTGGGATCGGTGCTTTCCGCCTCCCACAGCTTGGCGCCGGTGGCGGCGTCCAGCGCGAACACCCGCCCGTCCAGCGCGGTCGAAAACAGCTTGCCGTTTGCATAGACCGCGCCGCGATTGGCGCTGAAGCCATAGTTCATCTTGAACGGATTGTGTTCCCACACCTTCGGCTGGAACTTCCATTTCAGCGTGCCGGTCCGCGCATCCACCGCATAGACATCGGCATAGGCGCCGGTGAAATAGAGCGTGCCGTTCACCACCACCGGCGATGCCTGCAGCGTCGCCTCGCCCGGCAGGTCCAGATGCCACGCCAGCCCCAATCGCGCGGCATTGCCGGTGTCGATCTGCGCCAGCCGCGAGAACCCGGTCTCGGCGCTGTCGCCGTTCACGCCATGCCACTCATCGCCGCTGCCCACGGGTTTCACCGGCGCCGCCGCCGAAAGATACCCCGCGCCCAGCGCCAATGTCGCAGCGCCCAGCGCCAGCCATCCGGTCATCCGCTTCACATCAAATCTCCCATAAATCTCGCCACTCACCCCGCCCGTCCTGAGCTTGTCGAAGGACCGCTGTTCTTGTCAGCGGCGCCGCAAAGGCGAACGGTTGGAATGCGTTCCGACGCTGCAATCAAAGCCCAGTGTCAAATTCTCTGGCCGGCAATCTTCGATGAGCCGAACATGCCCATCTTCACCTTGCCGGAAATCTCGTCACCCTCGACCACCAGGTCATACTTCAGCGTGATCTTCATCGGCTTCTCGACCTTCAGGTCGAACTTCAGCCGATTGCCCTCGACGGTGCCGGTGAACCCCTGCGATCCTTCCGGGCTTTCCAGCTCGCCCGAAAGCGCGCCGCCGTCGGTGCGGAAATGGCCGGTCATCTGCTGGTCGCCCATCGGCGTCTTCATCGTCATCGCATAGCTGCCGTCGATGCTGGCCGCCGGTGCCGAAACCGCCGCCACGACCGGGGCAGGGGCCTCCTCGACCGCCGCCGCCACCGGCGCATGGCGCCCGCCTAGGTCGCGCCCCTCGATCACGCTCAGCACCCGCGTTGGCGTCAGCGGCAGGGTGATGTCGCCCAAGGTCCCGAACGGGCTCAACGCATCGGCGATCGCGTTGACCAGCGTCGGCGGGCCGACGATCGCCCCGCCTTCGCCCACGCCGCGCATCCCGCCGATCGTGGCGGAAGGGGTGTTGGCGTGCAGGTACTCGAAGTCCGGCACGTCGCTGATCGTCGGCATCAGATAGTCCTTGAACGTCGCCGCCAGCGGGTTGCCGCGCGCGTCGTAAGGCATTTCCTCCAGCAGCACCTGCCCGATCGCCTGCGCCAGCCCCCCGGCGATCTGCCCTTCGACCACGCCGGGGTTGATCACCGTCCCGCAATCCTCGGCGCTGCACCAGCGCAGAATCTTCACAAACCCGGTGTCGCGATCCACTTCCACCACGCAGGCGTGCGCGGCGCTGGTCATCGTCATCGGCGGCGGCTGGTAACGGAACGTCACTTCCAGCCCCGAATCCATGCCCGGGGGCAGGCGGTGCGGCTCGCCATGCGCGATCTCGGCGATCTGCTTCATGGTGTGCGACATCTCGGGCGCGCCCTGCACATGCACCATGCCGCCGGCGATCGTCACCGTCTCGGCGCTGGCGTTGAACAGGTGCGCGGCAATCGTGCGGATGCGGTCGGACAGCATCTCCGCCGCCTTCCAGCTTGCCCCGCCGCCGATCACGCCCTGCCGGCTGCCCGCCGCGCCCGGCCCGAACGCGCCCACGGCAGAGTCGCCCTCATAGACGGTCACGTCGCCATAAGGCACGCCCAGCCGGTCGGCGATCACCTGCGCCATCGTTGTCGCGGTGCCGTGGCCCTGGCTGTGGGTGGACATCGTCGCGATGATCTTGCCGGTCGGCTCCACGCGGATATGCGCGGTCTCGCCGGTCATCGGCTGCATCGACCCGGCCGATCCGGTCGGCTCGATATAGGCGGCGAAGCCGATGCCGATGTAACGGCCCTGCGCCCGCGCCTCGGCCTGCTCCTTGCGGAACCTGGGCAGGTCCAGGTGCGCCACCAGCTTTTCCAGGCACTCGGCCGGGGTGATGTCGTCCACGGTGATGCCCAGCGTGCTGGTCATGGGCTGGTCGGCTGCGGTGATCAGGTTGCGGCGGCGAATGTCGATCACGTCGATGCCGATCGCCTTCGCCGCCTTCTCCAGCAGCACCTCGCGGATCAGCGATTCGATCGCCCACGGCCCGCGATAGCCGCCCAGCCCCATCGTGTTGCTGTACCACCCGCGCGTCACGAAGCCATAGGCGGGCAGCTTGTACGCGGGCCACATGAACATGTGGACGGCGATGTTGGCATCCTCGCCCATCGGCCAGGCACCGTTGTTGCTTGAATAGTCGCCATAGGCGCCGATCAGCCGGCCATCGGCGTCGAACCCGGCGGTCAGCTCGATTTCCTGCTCGCGCGCGTGGCTTGATGCGGTCAGCGCCTCGAAGCGGTCCTCGATCCACTTCAGCGGCCGGCGCAGCAGCTTCGCCGCCACCACCACCGCCAGTTCCTCGCGCCAGGGCATGTTCTTCAGCCCGAAGCCGCCGCCGACGTCCTTGGCGATCACCCGGATCGCCTCGGGCGTGGTCCCCAATGCCGCCGCCAGCCAGCGCGCCGCCATGTGCGGGCTCTGGCAGCTCATCCACACGGTCAGTTCGCCGGCACCGTCCAGCGATGCCATGCAGGCGCGCGATTCCATCGGCGATTGCGCAATGCGCTGGTGAGTCAGTTTCTGGGTCACGACATGCGCCGCGCCCTTCAGCAGCGCCTTCAGGTCGTCGATCGAATCCTCGTCACCCATTTCGGCGGCGATGTTGTCGTCCTTGTCGGGGTGGACCGGCGGCCCCCGGCGCGCATCGGCCAGTGTCACCAGCGGGGTTTCCTCGTCGATGACGATCTCGATCAACGCCGCCGCGTCCTCGGCAATCGCGCGGCTGTCGGCAATCACCATCGCCACCGGATCGCCGACGCAGGCCACCCGGCCATCGGCCAGCAGCGTGACGGGCGACAGGATCGGCGTGAAGAAGAAGTTCAGGAAGTTCAACGGAACTGCCGCGAAATCCGCCTGGGTATAGACGGCGTGAACGCCCGGCAGATCCCGCGCCGCGTCGGTGTCGATCGACACGATCCGCCCGCGCGCTACCTGCGATCGCGCATAGACCGCGTGCAGCAGCCCGGGCACGCGCACGTCATCGGTGAACTGGCCGCGCCCGGTCAGCAGCCGGCCGTCTTCCTTGCGCGGGGTGCGTGTCCCGACATAGCGGGTGGCGCCAACGCTAGTGGGGGCGTTCATCAGTGCTGCTCCGCGTGGGGGTTGGGGACTTCGCCGGCCAGTTGCCGGATCGCGCGGCGAATGCCCTGATAGCCGGTGCAGCGGCAGATATGCCCGCTCATCGCCAGCTCCATCTCGGCCACGGTCGCGTCGGGGTTGTCGCGCGTCACCGCCGCCAGCGTGATCGCCACGCCCGGCGTGCAGAACCCGCATTGCAGCCCGAAGTTCTCGTGCAGCGCCTGCTGTACCGGGTGCAGCGTGCCGTCCGCCGCCGCCAGGCCTTCGACCGTCGTCACCGCGCAGCCATCGGCCTGCACCGCCAGCATCAGGCAACTGCGCATCGCCGCGCCGTCCACCATCACCGTACACGCGCCGCACACGCCATGCTCGCAGGCCAGATGCGTGCCGGTATAGCCCAGCGCCTCGCGCAGGAACTCGCCCAGCCCGGTGCGCGCATCGGCCTCGGCCGAATGCCGCCGGCCGTTCACCGTCATCGAGACGGTCTTGCGGGAAATCGTCTCGCTCATGCCGGCACCTTCAGGTTCAATGCTTCACGCAGGGTCGCGGCGAATATCCGCCTGCCCACCAGCCGCCGGTATTCGGCACTGGCATGATGATCGTCGAACGGCGCGCAATCGGCCACGCCCGCCGCCGCCACCGC
The DNA here is from genome assembly GCA_018971065.1 of Sphingomonadales bacterium. The sequence continues at coordinate 4,027 of JAGWVC010000002.1, forward strand.
ATCCACGTCCAGCGACGACAGCGCGGCTCCGGTCAGCAGCGCCTCGGCCTGCACCATGCGGATCGGCGTCGGCCCCATGCCGAAGAACGCCAGCCCCACGCGGCCAATCCGGTCCCCCGAAACCTCGGCCGCGCCCACCAGCCCGGTCAGCGCGAAGTCGCCCGGCCGCTGCGCCACCTCGCGGAACAGGACGGTGTGCCCGTCCGCCCAGTCGGGATAGACGATGCCGGTCACCAGTTCGTCGGGCTCCAGCACGGTCATGTATGGGCCCAGGTAGAAGTCCCTGGCCGCCACCGTGCGCGTGCCCCGCACCGAGGCGATCTCGATCCGCGCGCCCAGCGCCACCGCCGTTGCCGGCATTTCCGCCGCCGGCTCGCCCAGCGCGATCGATCCGCCCACCGTGCCGCGATTGCGCGTCTGGTAGTGGCCCACGTGGCTCAGCGCCTTCACCAGCGCCGGCACGTGCCGCGCCAGCGTCGCGTCCTTCAAGGCATCGGCCTGCCGCGTCGCCGGCCCCACCCGCGTGCCGCCGCCCTCGCGCGAAACACCCTTCAGCGCAGCAATGCCGTTGATGTCCACCAGGATGAACGGCTGGCTCATCCGCAGGTTCAGCAGCGGCATCAGCGTCTGCCCCCCGGCGATCACCGTGGCGCCGCCGCCGGCCTCGTCCAGCACGCGGCAGGCTTCCTCGATCGTCGTCGGCCGGGCGTAATCGAACGGGGCGGGCTTCACTTGCGGCCTCCGTGCCGCCCGGCGGCATACCCGGCGGCGCATGCCACGATCAGCAGCACCAGCACCATCAGCACCACCGGATTGCCCAGCCAGCTCCGCCCCAGCGCCACCCCGGTCAGCAGCGCCAGAACCAGCGCCAGCACCCAACCCCACAGCGGCGCGGGCGCGACGCCCACCGCAACCGGCGCGGCCACGGTCACCGGTGCCGCGGCAACCGCCGCCGGGGCAGGGGTCTCTGCCGCCGCAACCGGCGCGGCAACCGCGCCGCCCGCCACCACTTCGCCGAACTTGGCAAAGAACTTGCCCGCCAGGTTCTTCGCGGTTGCGTCGATGATCGGCCCGCCCAGTTGCGCCATGCGCCCGCCAACCTCGGCCTCGACGTCATAGGCCACCCGCGTGCCGCCGCCCGGCGCATCGCTCAGCCGCACTTTCGCGCCGCCCTTGGCAGATCCGGCAATGCCGCCGCTGCCCTGCCCGGTGATCGTGCAGCCGTTCGGCGCGTCGATATCGGACAGCGTCACCACGCCCTTGAAGCGCGCGCCGATCGGCCCGATCTTGATTTCCGCCACCGCGTCCATGCGGTCGCCGTCCTTGTCCAGGCTCTGGCAGCCCGGAATGCACTGCCGCAGCACTGCCGGATCGTTCAGAGCCTCCCAGACTTTCGCGCGGGGTGCGGCAATTGTCTGCTCGCCGGACATCTGCATTGGCTCGGCCTCTCCCAGTTGATGCGCAAGTTATGATACGCGCTGTTCAGTATCTTGCCGTGCGCGATCGCTCCCGGCAAGTCAATCCTCGCGCCACCACGGTTTGCGTCAACCCCCATTCGGGGACTGCTTCGGACAGGGGCCGCGTTCACGGCGCTTGCTGCCCGCCCGCCGCGTCGGCATAGCCGCGCGATGACCACCCGCCGCCTCGGTACGGAAACCGCCAAAACCCGCTTTGCCCTGCTCGACGCGGCGGAAACGCTGATGCGCGAATCCGGCTATGCCGCCGTCACCTCGCGCCGGCTGGCCGCGCAGGCCGGGGTCAAGCCGCAGCTTGTCCATTATTATTTTCGCACGATGGATGATCTGTTCATCGCGCTGTTCCGCCGCATCGCGGACGCCATCTTCGCGCGCCAGGCCGAAGCGCTGGCCGATCCGCGCCCGCTTGGCGTGCTGTGGGAGCTGATGAGTGACCCGGCCGATGTCGTGCTGCACCACGAATTCATCGCGCTTGCCAATCACCGCAAGCCGCTCCGCACCGAAATTGCCGCGTTCGGCCAGCAATACCGCGCCAACCAGCAGGCCATCCTGGCGCAGGCCGTGCCGGCCTCCAGCCCGGTGCCCCCGGCCGCGCTGGCGGTCATCGGCGAACTGGTCGCGCGGGGGCTCGTCCTCGAACGCGCGCTGGGCATGGATGCCGGCCACGCCGAGACCCGGGCCGCGGTGCAGGCGCTGCTGGATGCGCTGGACGCCGCGCCGCGTTGAGCCCCCTCAGCAGGCGCCGGACCGCGTGCCCGAAAGGCCCACCGCCAGATTGCGTGTGTCGCGGATAAGATAGGCCGCTTCCTGGTGGAAGATCATCGGCCGCACGAACAGCGAGCCAAAGATTCCGCTCTTGCGATAGAACACCTCGACGAACATCACCGCCGAACCGGCGGGCGCGGTGATCCGTCCGGCCGTGTTGCCCATGCCGGTGACGGTGGCCCCTTCCACGCCATAGGCCGATGCCGCCGAATAGCCGCCGGTGCAGCGCTGCCAGTGAATGTACGGGTTGCCGCTGGCGTTCACCTCCAGGCTGGACAGGACAACCTTGCCGTTGGCGGCAAAGTTCAGCGCACCGGCTTCCTTGATCGCGCCCGTCAGCACGGATGCCACGTCGCTTTCAGTCACCGTGGGCGTCACCGCGCTGCTGCTGCCCTGTTCCATGCGCGCGGCATTGTCGGCGGTGGACATCGCGATCTGGCTGACCTGCAGGTTGGCCACCGCCAGCGAAGCGGTCTCGATGCCATAGAATCCCAGCGTCATCAGCAGCGGCAGCACCAGCGCGAATTCCACCACGGACAGCCCGGCGGTGCATTCCGCCAGTTCGCGCAGCCGCCGGGGCACGGGCGGGATCGTTCGGGTCATCAGCAGGTTCCTGTCGCCGTGCCATAGGCGGTCTGCGTCGCCCAGGGCTGGTTCTTGCGGACGGCCGCCGCGCCCAGCGTGAAGCTCGACCACTGGTTGGGCATGAACGGAATGCGGAACAGCGGCCGGTATTGCGCAGTCGCCTTGTAGACCACCACCGAATCGGCGGTGCCGTTGCCCGTTACGCCGATATCGGCATCCCAGTGTCCGTTGCCGTTCTCGTCGGTATAAGGTTCGCCGCGATCGCAGGTGCCGTTGGCGTTGCTGTCGGTGAACTTCTCGGCGCGGCCGATATCGCTGAAATCCGCATATGTCGTACGGGTCAGGCTGACGGTGGCGCCGGGCAGGGCGGTGCGGACGACATTGCGCACCATCGTGTCGGCTGCCGTGGTGTCGGCGCCTTCGACGGTCGAATTGCGCGCCGCCTGCCGCGTCGCGCCGTTGATCAGCACCTGCCCGTACATCATCTGGCCGAAATCCAGGATGCCGAAGATCAGCATCAGGAACACCGGCAGGATCACCGCGAATTCGATCACCGCGTTGCCGGCTTCGGCCGCGCACAAGCGCGCCGCCGGGACGGGTAACGCGCGCGGGCGGCGATTCCGGCTCATCCTGTCACCCGCAACTGGCCGACCTGCTGGGCAATCGTCTGGAAGGCGGTGTTCAGGTCGTTGGCGGTCAGCGCGGAAAAGGCGCTGTTCGGCGATGCGCAATACGCCAGGTCCGATGTCAGCGATGTGGTATAGCCGATCACCCAGATGCGGATTCCGCGCCCCTTGATCGCATCGCAGATCGCCCGGAAGCGCGCCTCGTGCCGCAGGTCGTCGTCGGTGGTGCCGTCGTCGGTGATGCGGCGATCCAGCGTCTCGATGCCATAGGCCTGCTGGATGGTGTTGGAGGCGTTGGGATCGCCATCGGTCATGTAGATGATGTGGCGGGTCACGTTGCCGCCGTTGCCCGGCGTGGCCAGCACGTTGGACGCGAAGATTCCGGTCGGCGAACTCACCCGCGCCCCCCACAACATGCCGATGTCATGATAGGTGCTGCCGCTGGCGACCAGGCTGTTCACATACGTGTTGAACGCGGTCTGGGACATCGTCGTCAGCAGTTGCGCGGCCGCCGGGCAGTACGATGTCGCCTGGCTGCCGCTGGTGCTGACGCTGGCCGGCGCGCCCGAGCGATAGAACGCCACGTCGGGCCACATCGGCGCCCACTTGGTCGATTCGCCGGACGGCGCCGCGTCGATGTCGAGGTCAGTCGCGCCACCGGGCGAGATCGTGTTCGAACCGGCATTGTAGGTAAATGCGGAATCCGAGACCGTATCGCGTTCCTCGATGCAGCCGTCCCAGTTCGAGGTGACCGATGCGCCGTTGCTGCCGGTCAGCGTGCTGACGTTGGCGAATGTCTTGAACAGGCTCGTGTCAATCTTTGCCCACTTGTAATCGAAATGATCGAAGTTATCGACGTTTTGTGTGGCGGTGACGGTGGAATACCCGGTGTAAGTCCAACTGTAGAAATATTCATAGATGTTGTAGGAGTAGACGTAGTACGCATCGCCTGTCCGCGCGCAGGTGTACGATGTCATGACTCGGGGCTGCGTCGTCTGGACGTAGGCGGTCGATTTCTTGTGTTTGCCGTTATAGACTGTCGTTGAAGTGGTCGCCGCGCCGTTGTTGGTCCAGGCGGTGTCGGCCGGCATGGCCGCCAGGCAATCGGTCATCGCGGCATAACTGGTCGTGCCCACCTGCGTGGTGGCGCTGTTCGGTGTCGAATAATAGGTTTCCTGGCTCAGGTCGTACCAGGTCGATCCGCCATTGCTGAACTGGACGTTCACGTCTCGCGCAATCCGGGGCACCCGCGATTGCACCCCCCAGCTATCGACCAGGTACGCCGGGTTCTGGTTGTACAGCAGTTGCCCCACGTTCACGGTGGTGCTGTACGGCACGAAGGCATAGCGTACCCGCGCGGTGGTGCCCGCCGTCGCGTTCGCCATCGTCGTGTAGAACGACCGCAGCGAGGATTGCAGCGCCGCGATCTTGCTGGTGCTGAAGCCCGTTGGCGTCTGCCCCATCGATCCGGTGGTATCCAGCACGAACGTCACGTCGCTGTTGCTCAGCCCCATCGTCCCCGAACAGTTGGACGTGATCGTGATCGAGCGGCGCCCGAACAGCGGCATGATCCGCAGCGGCACCGTGGTGGTGGCGCTGCCGGCAACGGTGACGCCATTGTCCGGCGACGATGTCGTGAAGCTGGTGTTGGTGGTGCCCACCTGTGCCGACACGAAGTTGGCGTTGAAGAACGCCGTGGCCTGCGCCTGCGCCACACTGTCGTAGCCGTTGCTGGCAATCGCGCGCCGGCCGGCGAGGATGGCGGCGTCGCAGGCACCCTGGAGGCGGTTCTGCGCCTTGTAGGTGAAACCCAGATCCACCGCGCCGCCGATCAGCGCGGCAATCATCAGCAGGCCGATCGCGGTGAACGCCAGCACGTTCCCGGCAACGTCGCGAGCCAGCGCGCAAATCCGGCGCGCGGCGGCGGCTTTGGCGAAGGGTGGCAACATCATCGGCAATCCCGTGCGAAGGGCGGAAAGATGCGCCGGGGCTATGCCGCGCGCCCTCTTCACTCCTTGCCCTGCCGATCGGTGTATTTACGCAGATTCGCCGCCGCGCCCGGACCGCCAAAAGTTAACCGCCGTCGCCGATGGCCGATTTTCACTGCAAATTCACTTGCTTGCGGAAGCCCCGCAGCCGCGGGGCAGAAGCCGCCGTTTCCTGCGGGAAATTGGTTTCGGCAAGGAAGCTAATAAGTACCAATACGGAAGCAACCGGCACGCCGATGTTCAAGGGTCTGCGCATAAACACGGAGGAACCTCTGAACAGCCGGTTATCTCTGATCGCACGCCATGCCAAACGTCCGCCCTCAAGCTGCCAAGGATAACACCGTCGTCCGGCGGCGGCTGCTGCGCGACACGTCGGGCAACGCCATCCTCGAATTCGCGTTTGTCGCCCCGGCCTTCATCGCGCTGATCCTCGCCATTCTCCACACCGCGCTGATCTATGTGGCGCAGGAAGGCCTGCAGACCGCGGTCGAGGCGTCCACCCGTCTCGTCGCCACCGGCAACGCGCAAACGCTGGCGATCGGCAGCGGGACCTCGGCCCACACCGGGATGACCGCCGCCGACTTCAAGTCGGCCATCTGCAACGGCGTCACCGGCACCAATGCGCGCGGCGTCTCGGTCACCTTTCCCAAGGCACTGCCCCCGTTCCTTGCCTGCGACCGGCTGGCGGTCAACGTCATGGTGGTGCCGGCCGGCTGCTCCAACCCCACCATCCCCAATCCCAACTATACCTACACCAACGGGGTGCTCACCAGCACCGGCACCGCCTATGGCCAGGCCAACTGCGCCGGCACCACCAATGCCAACGCCGGGCTTGCCGGCACGCAAAGCCAGTTGGCGATCCTGCAACTGATGTACCTGTGGCCCACCACCTCTGGGCCGATGGGGCTCAATTTCGTCAACCAGCCCAACGGCAACCGCCTGATGGTCGCCTCCGGGGTGTTCGTGATCGAAGGCTATGCCTGCCCGTCGGGGATGACCACGTGCTGAAGCGTCGCGCCGCCCGCCTGTCGGCCGACGATCGCGGCGCCGCCATCGTCGAATTCGCGATGGTGCTGCCGATGCTGCTGACGCTGTTCCTGGGCACGTTCGTCATGTCGGATACGCTGTCGTGCTATCGCAAGGTCACCGTCGCCGCGCGCTCGCTGGCCGACATCATCAGCCGCAGCATCTCGCCGTCCAGCACCCCCTCGGCCGCGCTGCTGGCGCCCTACTTTGCCGGCACGCAACTGACGATGAGCCCGTTCACCAGCGCCTACACGACGATGGAGATCGACGAACTGCGCGTCTGCGATGCCACCCATGCCTATGTCATGTGGAGCCAGGCGCAGTCGGCTGGCGTGTCCAGCACGCCGCTGCTCACCGCCGGAACCGTCGTTTCGGTCCCGGCCAGCATGATCACCACACCGATGATCCCGACATCGCCGGACGGCTCGAACGTCTGCAACAACACCACGCCCGCCGCCAACCGCACGGTCGTCGGCACCGCCGGCGTCTACATGATGCTGGGCCGCGTGAACTATGCCTACCAGCCGGTCTACAGCTTCGCCTCGATGGCGCGCTACAACGTCACCGACCAGATCTACATGATCCCGCGGCTGAACTGAGATGCCGACCATGTCACCTGCACGCTTCTTCCACGCTGTTGCCAACGCCTTTCGCCGTCTCCGTGCCGACCGGCGCGGCAACGTGCTGATGATGACCGCGTTCGCGCTACTGCCGTTGACCTTCGCGGTCGGCTTCGGCATCGACTACGCCCGCGCCAGCCGCTTCCAGACCAAGCTCAACGCCGCCGCCGATGCGGCCGCGCTCGCCGCCGTTACCCCACAGGCGATCACGCAAAGCGACTCCGTCGCCCAGAGCGCGGCGCTTGCCATCTTCGATACCCAGGCCGCCGGGATGAGCGGGCTCACCGTCACCAGCCGCAGCGCCAGCGTCTCATCGGTCGCTTCGGGCAGCCTGGGCACGCTGCGCACCGTCGTCGTCACCTATACCGCCACATCGACCAACATCTTCGCCTCGTTCCTGAAAGTCGCCACGCTGCCGATCAGTGGCTCGGCCACCGCTAGCGCCTCGCAACCGCCCAGTATCAACTTCTACATCGCGCTCGACGTCTCGCCGTCGATGCTGATCGCCACCACCACCGACGGCATCGCTAACCTGAAGGCCGGGGTCTGGTGGCGCGGCGAGCAATATTACTACAGCCGGCAGGACGGCTGCGACTTCGCCTGCCACTCGAACAACGCGCACCAGTGGAACGCCGGCATCTATGTGATCGACCGCAGTTCGCGCGAGATCCTGCTCAGCGGCACCACCATCTACCGGCTCGATTGCAGCACCGGCTATGTGTACAATGCCGCCGTCAGCCAGATCGGCAATACCGGTGACGTCGGCACCGGCACGGGCGGCACTTTCACTTCGGCGTCGGACTATTGCTCCGGCTACAGCCCGCCCGCCAATCCGGTGACGTTGCGCTACAAGGCCACCGGCTCATCCAGCTACACCTACGTCTCGGTCAACTTCCCCGATTCCTGGTGGCTTGCGCAGAACTACGGAACGGTGAATTCCGGCTATTCCGACATCACCCTGCGCACCGATGCCGAATCGGCGGCTGCCGCTGGCGTCATCCAGTATGCCTACAACCTTGAACGCCAGTACGCGACCGCCAACGTCCCGCCGGTCTACAAGATGCAGTTCTTCACGTTCGCCTATGGCAATCCGGCGGCGCTCGGCACTTCGCCGTTCGGCACGATGACCGACGTCGCCACGTCGTATTCGTCCACGTTCCCCGATCTCGGCGCGGCGGCCCCGCTGCTGGCGGCGAACTCGTACTGGACCAGCCTGACCCAGCTTACCAACAATGCCGATACCGACGTTTCGGCCATGCTCACCGGCATGAAATCGACGATGCCCACCGCCTCGGGCACCGGCACGCCCACCTCGCCGCAAAGCGTGCTCATCGTCATCACCGATGGTGCGGCCGACAGCGCCACCGACGGCATGTCATCGTTCACCGCCACCAACCTGTCGCAATGCACCGCCATCAAGAACACCGGCGCGCGCATCGCCATCCTCTACACCGAATACAAGCCGGAAACGATCAACTACACCGGGCATCCCACCTTCAACAGCTTCGCCACCAACCAGGTTCCCAGCATCGCCTCGCAGCTTCAGGCCTGTGCCAGCCGCAACGCCGACGGCACCTATCTGATGCAGACCGTCTCCACTGACGGCAGCGTCTCCGCCGCGCTCAACACCCTGTTCGCGATGACGGTGCAGACCGCCAAGCTGATCCAGTAATCACACGGCTTTCAGCCACACGAACCGGGCCACGAACAGCCCGGCCAGCACCAGCAGCAGCCCGTCGCGCCGGGTGATCCGCCCGCGCGCCAGCCGGATCAGCGCGTGCGCGGCAAGGCCAATCGCCAGCCCGTTAGCGATCGAGAAGGTCAGCGGAATCCCCGCCACCGTCAGGAAGGCGGGGATCGCGTCCTCCGCCTCGCTCCAGCGGATTTCCGCCAGTGGTGCCATCATCTGCGCCGCCACCAGAATCAGCGCCGGCGCCGTCGCCGCCTCGGGAACCATGCCGGCATAGGGCGCCACCAGCATCGCCGCCAGGAACAGCAGCCCGGTCACCACCGCCGCCAGCCCGGTGCGCCCGCCCGCTTCCACGCCCGCCGCGCTTTCGACGTAGGAACAGACGATGCTGGTCCCCGCCACCGCGCCGATCATCGCGCCCAGCGAATCCGCCACCAGCATCCGATCCAGCGCCGGGATTTTGCCTCGCGGCCCGACCATCCCGGCCGCGCGCGTCACCGCCATCAGCGTGCCCAGATTGTCGAACATGCCCACGAACAGGAACACGAACAGGATTTCCACCACGCCGGAACCATGCCCGGCAAACACGCCGGCGAAATCCAGCCGGCCCGCCACCTCGCCCAGTGCCGACAGCGCATATGGCTGCGTCGGCGGCGCGGTCATCCCCGCCAGCCACGCCGCTGCCGTCGTCACCGCGATGCCGATCAGGATGGCCGCGCGTACCCGCCACACCCGCAGCACCGTCACCAGCACCAGCCCGCCTACCGCCAGCAGCGCCACCGGCGAATGCAGGTCGCCCAGCGCCAGCCCGGTCGCCGGGTTGTTGACGACGACTCCCGCGTTCCGCAGCCCGATCTCGCCGATGAACAGCCCGATACCCGCCGCCACCGCCGCGAACAGGTGCGGCGGAATCGCGGCCACGATCATCTGCCGGATGCCCGCGAATGTCAGCACCAGGAACAGCGCCCCCGCCAGGAACACGCAAGCCAGCGCCACCGGCCACGGCACCTTCATGCCGATGCAGACGGTGAACGCGAAATAGGCGTTCAGCCCCATGCCCGGCGCCATCGCCAGCGGCACGTTGGCGATCAGGCCCATCAGCACCGATGCCAGCGCCGCCGCCAGGCAGGTCGCCGCCGCCACCCCCGCCACCGGCATCCCGGCCTGCCCCAGGATCGCCGGATTGACCACGACGATATAGGCCATCGTCAGGAATGTCGTCGCCCCCGCCAGCACTTCGGTGCGCAGGCTGGTGCCGCGCGCCGCCAGCGCGAACTGCCGCTCCAGCCGCCCGTCCGGCGAAGCGCGCGCGCTGGCCCTCGCTCCCAGAAGCCCGATCGCGGTCGGAACGATGCGATGAAACAGCCCCATCGCGCCAATGTGCGGCGGCTCTTTTGCCCCGTCAACCGGGCCCGAAGCCCGTCATCCCGCCTATCCGTTCGCGGCGCGTTTCAGCGGCGGTGCATAGGCCGTCGCCGCGCCGCGCCGGTCGATCGTGAAGCGCGCCACCAGATCACCCAGAACGTGGGCCTGCCCGGCCAGGCTGCGCGCCGCGGCACTGCTCTGCTCGACGATAGCGGCGTTCTGCTGGGTGATCAGGTCGATCTCGTTCACGGCGCTGCTGACATGGCGCATGTCGCCGGCCTGGTCGCCGGCCTCGGTCAGGATCGTCTCGACCATGCCGCCCACGGCATCCACTTCCGAAATGATGCGGTCCAGCATCGTGCCGGTGTCGCTCACCAGCTTCACGCCGTTGCCCACCTGCCCGGTGCTGGTCTGGATCAGCGTGCGGATGTCCTTTGCCGCCTCGGCGCTGCGCTGCGCCAGCGCGCGCACTTCGGTGGCCACCACGGCAAAGCCCTTGCCTGCCTCGCCCGCGCGGGCGGCTTCCACCCCGGCGTTCAGCGCCAGCAGGTTGGTCTGGAAGGCGATGCCGTCGATCACCGCGATGATCTGGGCGATCTCTTGCGACGATTGCTCGATCGCGGTCACGGCCGAAACCGCCCGGTTCACGACCTCGCCGCTGGCGCCCGCGGTGTCGCGCGCCGTGCCGATCGAACCGGCAATGTCGCCGGCACTTTCCGCGGTGCGTCCGATGCGCGCGCTGATGTTGCGCACGGCGGCGCAGGTTTCCTCCAGGCTGCCCGCCTGCCGCTCGGTGCGCGCGGCCAGATCGTCGGCCACCGCCTGAATCTCGTTCGACCCCACCCGGATCGCTTCCACCGCGTCCTTCACGGTTGCCATCGCCCCGGAAAGGTCGTCGGCGGCGCGGTTGAAGTCGTCCTGCAGGGCCTTGAAGCGATGCTCGATGCCTTCGCAGCGATGCGTCAGGTTGCCGGCAGCCAGCTCGGTCAGCCCGCCGCCGATCTTGTCGATGATTTCCTCGTCGGACGTCTGCTGATAGACCGAGATCGAATAGTCCATGTCCAGCAACATCGCCCGCACGAACGCCGAAAGCTCGGTCGCCATCCGCTTGCGCGAGGTCAGCCGCTTGCTCCCGGTCAGCATCGCGTGGATCAGCTCGTCGCACACCATCGCATAGCCGCCGATGTACCAGCGCGGCTCCAGCCCGATCCTGGCATGCACCCGGCCCACCCGCGTCACCCGCTCGACGTAGTCGCTGCCGAACTCGCCGGTGGTGATCGATTCCCAGTGCGCCGCCTGCGCCGACTTGGCGCGATCCACGGCAGCATCGCTGCGGAAGAAGTGCGAAACTTCCGGCGTCGTGCGGATGCGCCCGTAAAACCGGTCCAGCGCTGGCCCCATCGCCGCCATCACCCGCTCGCGAGTCGCGCGCAGCGCCTCGCGGTCTTCCTCGGTGAAATCGAGGAATGCCAGACGTTCCGCCGCCGTTTCTGCGGGCTTCTTGCTTCCGGTGGAGTGCAGGTGAACCACATTAAGCTCCTGTGAATCGCAACCTTATGTATTCGGTTGCGGCTCCGCTAAGCCCATGACCGGAAACGATCATTCTACGGTTCTGTAAGGGAAAACCGAAAGATTCATGCCAAACGCCGGTTCGCGCCTTGTTGGTAGCCCGCGCGGCGGGAAAATTGCGTGGCGCATCGCTGCTTTTGCCGCCGGGGGTTCCAGCGGCGTTTACCTGTTTTCTTGACTCTGCACCGCTGCGCCGGTGCTGGCACCCAGCACCGGCAGCCCGTCGCCGGCGATGGCCTCAACCCAGCCGCGCGATCACCTGCGGCAGGTCCACCGTCGTCACGATCCCCGGCGCCGCATCGCACACGAACGGCAGCGCGTTGACCGGCCGGTTCGCGGTCAGCCCCGGGGTCATGTCGGCATAATCCTCGGGCTTGCACGGGTACGAGATCGAAATGTCCAGCGGGCAATCGCCCATCATCACCACGTGCCAGCCCGACGGCGTGCGGAATTCCCATTCCTCGCCGTCGCTGGTGTCCACGTCGGTGGAAACGAACCAGGTCGAGCAGAACTGCATCAGCTTCTTGCCGCCGCGCCAGCCGGTCAGCGTCGTCCGCGTTGCCGCCACGGTGCCCTTGGGCACCACGCCGGCGGCAATCTGCACGTCCTGTCGCGCCAGTCCCTGCGCGCCGTCCACGGTCCATTCCTCGATCGGCATCCCCAGCGCGGTCGCCACCAGTTGCAGCGAGGGCGCGAACGAATACTTGGCGTGATCGCGATGCCCGTCCGACCCCGGCCCCGGCTGCGCGCCGAACCCCATCATCTGGAAGATCATCTCGGGCGAATTGCGCGACGAGCAATCGGCAAACTCGTCGATCCGGAACGAATCCATCCGCCGCTGGATCGATGCCATCACGATCGGCATCGCCTCGGTAATGAACCCCGGGCTGGAGCCGGTGGCATGAACCGACGTGCCGCCCGCCTTGCACGCCGCCTCCAGCCGGTCTGCCCATGCCGGGTTCAGCGCGCGCGGGTTCTGCAGTTCCATCCGCGTCGAAACCACGTTCACGCCGCTTTCCAGGAACCGGCATACCTCGTCCAGATGGAACACGTGCGGCATGTACAGCACCGCGTCGGGCTTCGCCGCCAGCACGTCCTCGATCGTGCCCACCGCCTTGACGCCGGTATCGGCCACGCCCGCCAGTTCGCCGGCATCCTTGCCCACCTTGGCAGGGTTGCTCACCCACACCGCCACCAGCTCCATGTCGGGATGCTGGATCACATGGCGCAGCGCGCGCGATCCCACATTGCCCGTCGCCCACTGTGCCACCCGGTAAACCTTGCCCATCACGCGTTCTCCATTCCGCATTTAGCCTGCCATCCGTCCCAGCTCGGCTGCCCGTCGGGCGTATCGAACACGGTTCCTTCGGCCTTGAATTCCACGCCGGTGTTGCACACCGCGGTACAGGGCAGCATCATGATGTGCTGCCGGTCGATGAAGCGTTCCTCGTCCTCGAAGAACAGCTTCTGCATCCAGTCGCTTTCCATCATCCGCGTGATTTCCTCGAACGCGGCGGCATCCTTCATCGTCCACACCGACAGCAGGTCCCAGCCGAACGCCATCGGCCCGAAGCCGCTTCCTTCGATGCGCGGATCGCCACCGCCATAGACCTGATCGACGTAATTCCGCTCGTAGCTGGTGAACAGGTGCCCGCAATACTTGAGCGCCATCGCCGCATGGCTGCGCTCGAAATGCGCGCGAAACTGTTCGTGCGTCAGGTGCGGCTTGCGCTTCACCAGATGGATCACCCGATACATCCGCGTCTCCCTTTTCGTTCTCGCCGGCATCCTGCCCGCACCCCGGCTTTCCGGCAACGCCCTTGCGAACCGCCGCTCACAACCCCGCCCCGGCGAAGTCCACCGCGCTGGGATCATGGGGCGCATTAACCGGAAATCAGCACCCCGCGCGTTATGCATCCCGCGCAATACCGCCATTTGCGTGACGAGAAGGCTTTCCCGCGTGACCACGATGTATCCCCGCCTGTCTGCCGATCACGCCACGCCGCTGCCGCAGGTTCCGGCCGAATCGCGCACCCTGCGGGTCGTCGTCGTCGGCCTCGGCTATGTCGGCCTGCCGCTGGCGGTGGCGCTGGCCGGCCGGTTCGAGACCATCGGCCTCGACATCGACACCCGCCGCATCGCCGAGCTCGAATCGGGCCATGACCGCACCGGCGAGATCGATCGCATCCGGCTCGACGCATCCGAACTCATGCTGGCCAGCGATCCCGATGTCTGCCCGCCGGCCGATTTCTACATCGTCACCGTGCCCACCCCGATCGACGGCGCCAACAAGCCCGACCTGCGCATCGTCGAGGCGGCCAGCCGCACCATCGGGCACTTGCTTCCCGCCGCGCTGGTCGATGGCCGCGTGCCGGTGGTGGTCTATGAATCGACCGTCTATCCCGGCGTCACCGAGGACATCTGCGCGCCGATCCTGGAGAAGCACTCCGGCCTCAAGTGCGGCCGCGACTTCTTCCTCGGCTACAGCCCCGAACGCATCAACCCGGGCGACCGCGAACACACCATCGACAAGATCACCAAGGTCGTCTCGGGCCAGACCCCCGAAGTGCTCGAACGCGTCGCCGATCTCTACGCCAGCATCACCAGCGGCGGCGTGTTCCGCGCCCGCTCGATCAAGGCCGCCGAAGCCGCCAAGGTGATCGAGAACGCCCAGCGCGACATCAACATCGCCTTCATGAACGAGATTTCGCAGATTTTCGCCCGCATGGACATTTCCATCTGGGATGTCCTTGCCGCCGCGCGCACCAAGTGGAACTTCCTGCCGTTCGGCCCCGGCCTGGTCGGCGGCCACTGCATCGGCGTCGATCCCTACTACCTGTCGCACCGCGCCGAGGAGCTCGGCGTCGATCCGCGCGTGATCCTGTCGGGTCGCGGCATCAACGACGCGATGGCCGGCTGGGTTGCCCGCAAGTTGCACGATGCCCGCAAGGGCCGCCCGGGCAACGTGCTGGTGCTGGGCCTCACCTTCAAGGAAAACATCCCCGACTTGCGCAATTCGAAGGTGGCCGACCTCGTCACCGCGCTGGGTCGCATGGGCCACGCCGTCACCGTCCACGATGCCCACGCCGATGCCGACGAAGCCATGCACGAATACGGCATCCCGCTGGTGGCCGATCCGTTCAAGCGCAAGTACGATCTCGTGCTGCTCGCGGTTCCGCACCGCGAATACCTGGCAATGGGCGCCGGCGCCCTGCGCGCGCTGGTCAAGAAGGGCGGCATCCTCGCCGACCTCAAGGGCGAACTCGGCAGCGCGGCCGACTGGACGCTCTGATCGCCCGCGATCGCAGGCCTTGACGATCCTCCCCGGGACGGGAAGGGGGACCGCTTGCGAAGCAAGTGGTGGAGGGGACCGGCAACACAACGCGCCCCCTTCCTTCTTTTCTCCTTTAACCAAGCGCTCCCTTGATCCCGCCCCCCGTTTCGTTGCAAACGCGCGCATGGCTTCCGATACCCTGCACCGCCGCGGCTTGATGTTCATCCTCTCGTCCCCCTCGGGCACGGGAAAGACCACGATCGCGCGCCGCCTGCTTTCCGAAGACGCCGAGATCAGCCTGTCGGTATCGGCCACCACCCGCCCCCCGCGCCCTGGTGAGATTGACGGCAAGGACTATCACTTCGTCACCGACGCCCAGTTCGACCAGATGGTGGCCGAGGACGATTTCTACGAATGGGCCTATGTGTTCGGCAACCGCTACGGCACGCCGAAGTCGCACATCCGCGCCGGGTTGAAGGAAGGGCAGGACTACCTGTTCGATATCGACTGGCAGGGCACCCAGCAGCTTTACCAGAAGGACGCGCAGGACGTCGTCCGCGTGTTCCTGCTGCCCCCCTCGATCGAGGAACTGCGCCGCCGCCTCACCGGACGCGGCACCGACAGCGCCGAAGTCATCGCCGGCCGCATGGAACGCGCCCGCGCCGAGATCAGCCACTGGGACGGCTATGACTATGTCATCGTCAACGACGACATCGACGCCTGCTTCGCCAAGGTCCAGGGCATCCTCGAATCCGAACGCATCAAGCGCAAGCGCCAGACCGGGCTGATCCCCTTCGTCCGCGACCTGCTGAAGCCGGAGCCGGCATGACCGCCGCGAATCCTCCCGCCGTCCCGCGCGCGCTTTACATCTACACGCTGCTTTACGGTGGCCTTGTCGTGCTGGCCGGCGTGCTGGGCACCAAGCTCGCCTCGCTCGGCACATGGCCGCTGGTCGGCCCGCTCGCGGTCGAATCGGGCATCTTCGCGTTCCTGCTGCTGGTCGTGCTGTCCAGCACCGTCGCCGAACTGTACGGCAAGGCGATGGCCGACCGGCTGGTCCGCGTCGGCTTTGTCCCGCTGATCGTCTCGATGATCCTGCTGATGACGGTCATCCACGTCGTCCCGCCCGCGCCGTTCTGGCACGATCAGGACGCCTTCGCCCGCCTGCTGGGCCAGGGCGCGCGGATGCAGCTTGCCGGCCTCATTTCCTACGGCACCTCGCAGACGCTCAATGTCGCGGTGTTTTCGAAGCTGTCCGGCCGCCCCGGCACCGGGCTGATGCTGCGCGCCTGGATCGCCTCTATCCTCAGCCAGGTGGTCGATACCGTGTTGTTCATCACCATCAGCTTCATCGGCGTCCACGATCCGGTCACCGGCGCAGCGCTGCCGCTGGGCAGCATCATGACCGGGCAGATCATCTCCAAGCTGCTGCTGTCCACCATCATGGTGCCGCTGTTCATCCAGCTTTTCGTGTCACTCGGGCGCAGACTCGACGCCAGCGCCTGAATCGCTAAAGGGACCGACATGTCACCAGATCCCGCCATGCTCGCCAAGGCCGAAACCCTCGTCGAGGCGCTGCCTTACCTGCGCCGCTACGCCGGCCGCACGTTCGTCGTGAAGTACGGCGGCCACGCGATGGGCGATCCCGAACTCGCGCACGATTTTGCCGAGGACATCGTCCTGCTCAAGGCGGTCGGCATCAACCCGGTCGTCGTCCACGGCGGCGGCCCGCAGATCGGCCGGATGCTGAAGGCGCTCGGCATCGAATCGCAATTCGTCGATGGCCTGCGCGTCACCGACAAGCAGACCGCCGAAGTCGCCGAAATGGTCCTTGCCGGGGCCATCAACAAGGAACTGGTAAGCTGGATCGCCCGCGCCGGCGGCAAGGCCATCGGTATCTCCGGCAAGGACGGCGGCATGGTCATCGCCCGCAAGGTCGCCTCGAAGAAGGCCCCCAAGGCGATCGAGGAGGACGGCGAGGCGCTGGTGGTCGATCTCGGCTTCGTGGGGGAGCCTGACCGCATCGACACCACCGTCATCGACACGATCTGCGCCGCCGGGATGATCCCGGTCATCGCGCCCATCGGCATCGGCGACGACAACGAGACCTACAACATCAACGCCGACACGATGGCCGGCAGCATCGCCGCCGCGCTCGGCGCCGCGCGCCTGCTGCTGCTCACCGACGTTCCCGGCGTGCTCGACAAGGACAAGAACCTGCTGACCGACCTGCGCCCGGCGGACATCGCTCGGCTGGGCGAGGACGGCACCATCAGCGGCGGCATGATCCCCAAGCTCGAAACCTGCGTTCACGCCGTCGAGGCCGGGTGCGAGGCGGCGGTGGTGCTGGACGGCCGCGTGCCGCACGCCATGCTGCTCGAATTCTTCACCTCGCGCGGCGCCGGCACCCTGATCCGCGCGTAGGCGGGGGAAGGGGAGGCGGTTCCACTCGCCCCCCGGTTGCCCAACCGATTTCCCCCGTCTAGACAGCACCCTCCATCCCGAGGGGAACACCACTCGTGCTCATTTCCTTGATCCAGATTATCGACCTGCTGATCAGCCTGGTAACGACGTTCATCATCGTCCAGTTCGTGCTCAGCCTGTTGATCTCGTTCAACGTCGTCAACACCCACAACGATTTCGTCGCGGCGCTGTGGAAGGCGGTCAACGCCCTGCTCGATCCGCTGCTGCGCCCCATCCGGCGGATCATGCCCGATACCGGCATGATCGATTTCTCGCCGCTGGTGCTGATCGTCGGCCTGCAGATCGTCCAGAAACTGCTCGAAGGCCTCGTACGGTCGAGTTACGGGCTATGAGCGCCGATAAAGTCATAGACGGAAAGGCGTTCGCCGAAGACCTGCGCGCCCGCATCGCCGTCCTTGCCGCCGGGTTCGAGGCGCACGCCGGGCGCAAGGCCGGGCTGGCCGTCGTGCTGGTGGGCGAAGACCCCGCCAGCCAGGTCTATGTCCGCAGCAAGGGCAAGCAGACCGTCGCCTGCGGCATGAACAGCTTCGAGCACAAGCTGCCCGAGGACACCGCCGAATCGACCCTGCTCGACGTGGTGGAGAAGCTGAACGCCGATCCCGCCGTGGACGGCATCCTCGTCCAGCTCCCGCTGCCGTCACACATCGATGAGCAGAAGGTGATCGCCGCGATCAACCCGGACAAGGACGTGGACGGCTTCCACGTCATCTCCGCCGGGCGCCTCGCGGTCGGCCAGGCAGGCTTCGTCCCCTGCACGCCGCTCGGCTGCCTGATGCTGCTCAAGGACCGCCTCGGTTCGCTCTCGGGTCTCGACGCCGTCGTCATCGGCCGCTCGAACATCGTCGGCAAGCCGATGGCGCAACTGCTGCTCGGCGAAAGCTGCACGGTGACGATCGCCCACAGCCGCACGAAAGACCTCGCGTCGGTGGTCAAGCGCGCCGACATCGTCGTCGCCGCCGTTGGCCGCGCCGAGATGGTCAAGGCCGACTGGATCAAGCCCGGCGCCACCGTCATCGACGTCGGCATCAACCGCGTGCCTGATACCCGCCCCGGCGCGGAGGACGGCAAGACCCGCCTCGTCGGCGATGTGGACTATGCCGGCGTGCTGCCGGTCGCCGGTGCCGTCACCCCGGTCCCTGGCGGCGTCGGCCCGATGACCATCGCCGTGCTGCTGCGCAACACCCTGGTCGCCGCGCACCGCAACGCCGGCATCGCGCTGGCCGACGACGCGATCTGATGCGCAAACTTGTCCCGCTCCTGCTGCTTGCGGCCACCGCCGCTCCGGCACAGGAGCGGGTCGATCCCCGTAAAGGCCCGCCGCACGGCCCCGGCTGGGCCGATCCCAGCGACGTGCTCGCCGCCGAAATCGCCTTCTCGCGCCTCGCGCAGGACAAAGGCCAGTGGACCGCGTTCCGCGCCACCGCCGCGCCGAACGCCCAGCAGTTCAACAACGGCCCGGTCCGCGTTGCCGACGATCTCAAGGGCCGCAAGGACCCGCCCGTCGCGGTCAAGTGGCAGCCCCACGCCGTCTGGATGGCGTGCGACGGCTCCTACGCCGTCACGCGCGGCGCCTGGCAGGGGCCGAAGGCCACCGGGTGGTTCATCACCGTCTGGCAACGCCAGAAGAAGGGCGGTTACAAATGGGTGCTCGATCAGGGTGATGCGCTGCAAACCCCGCTCGCAGCCCCCGAATTCCTCACCGCCAAGGTCGCCGAATGCCCGCCGCGCAAGCGTCCGGACGGCAATCCCGGCCATGCGCCGAACCCGCCCGCGCCTGACCGCAACGCCCCGCCGCCTGATTATACCTCTGCCCACAGCGACGACGGCACGCTCACCTGGGCCACCACGGCCACCGCCACCGGCCACCACTTCGCCGTCACCCTCCGCCAGGACGGTGTGCCGCACGAAGTCCTCGCCGCCGACGTTGCCAACTGATGGTCGAACTGTTCCTCTCGGCGTTCTTCACGCTGTTCGTGGTGCTCGATCCGGTCGGCTGCGCGCCGATCTTCGCCGGCCTCGTGCGCGGCATGTCCCCGCGCGAAACCACCAGCACCGCACTGCGCGCCACGCTGATCGCCACGCTGATCCTCATCACCTTCGCGCTCGTCGGTGAACGCCTGCTCGCCGCGCTCCAGATCGGGCTGGACGCGTTCCGCATAGCCGGCGGCCTGATGTTGTTCCTGATCGCGCTGGAAATGGTCTTTGAAAAGCGCACCGAACACGATCAGGAACGCGCCGAAAAAGCGAAGACGGCGCCGCAGGAAGACCTCGCCGTGTTTCCGATGGCCATGCCGATGATCGCCGGCCCCGGCTCGATCGCCAGCGTCATGCTGCTCACCGCGCAAGCCCACGGCCTCGAACAGACCGCGATGGTCATGGCCGCGCTGCTCGCCGTGCTGGTGCTCGTCGCCATCGCGCTCGTCGCCGCCGGCCCGCTGATGCGCCTGCTCGGCACCCGCGTCGAAGGCGTCATCACCCGGCTGCTCGGCGTCCTGCTCAGCGCCCTCGCCGTCCAATACGTGATCGACGGCGTGCGCGGCGTTCTAGCCCTGCATTGAACGTCCCGCTCCCCCGGCCCAACTACCCACTGGTAGCATAATCTGGGTGGTTGGGCCGGGGGAGCGGGGCGGGCGGTGGCGCAAAACGTGCTCTTCCGCGCGTTTTGCCGTCAGGCCGCCGCCGTCTTCACCGCATCGCAGATCGTATCCACCACCTGCTCCACCTGCTTCGCGTCGTCGCCCTCGGCCATCACCCGGATCACCGGCTCGGTCCCCGAAGCGCGGATCACGATGCGCCCGCTGCCCGCCAATGCCGCCTCGCAGTCGGCAATCACCGCCTTCACCCTGGCGTCGTCCAACGGCTTCCCGCCGGAAAACCGCACGTTCTTGAGCAGTTGTGGCACCGGGTCGAACAGATGCAGCAGTTCGCTGGCCCGCTTGCCCGAACGCACCAGCGCCGAAAGCACCTGCAACGCCGCAACCGTGCCGTCGCCGGTCGTGGCATGATCCAGCAGGATCATGTGACCCGATTGCTCGCCGCCGACGTTGAAACCGCCTTCCTTCATGCGCTCCAGCACGTAACGGTCGCCCACCTTGGTCCGCTCCAGCGTCAGGCCCTGCCCGATCAGGCAGCGCTCCAGCCCCAGGTTCGACATCACCGTGGCGACAACGCCGCCGCCGCGAAGCTGGCCCTGCGCCGCCATTTGCGTGCCGATCAGCGCCATGATCTGGTCGCCGTCCACCACCTGGCCCTTCTCGTCCACCACGATCAGCCGGTCGGCGTCGCCGTCCAGCGCGATGCCGATGTCGGCGCCGCTGGCGACCACCGTCTCCTTCAGCAGCTCGACATGGGTGGACCCGCACTTGTCGTTGATGTTCTTGCCGTTGGGATTCACCCCCAGCGCCGTCACCTCGGCGCCCAGTTCCCACATCGCCGAAGGCGCCACCTGGTACGCCGCACCGTTTGCGCAATCGATCACGATCTTCAGCCCGTCCAGCCGCACATCATCGGGCAGCGAACTCTTCACCGCGTGGATATAGCGCCCGCGCGCGTCGTCGATGCGCCGCGCCCGGCCAATGTCCTCGGACGGCGCCAGCGGCTGGTCCTCGGCCAGCATCGCCTCGATCGCCAACTCGTCCTCGTCGGACAGCTTGAACCCGTCCGGCCCGAACAGCTTGATGCCGTTGTCCTCATACGGGTTGTGGCTGGCCGAGATCATCACACCCACGTCGGCGCGCAATTCGCGGGTCAGCAGCGCCACCGCCGGTGTCGGCATCGGCCCCAGCAGCACCACGTCCATGCCCACGCTGGTGAACCCCGCCACCAGCGCGTTCTCCAGCATGTAACCCGAAAGCCGGGTGTCCTTGCCGATCACCACGCGGTGCCGGTGCTTGCCGCGCAGGAAGCGGATGCCCGCCGCCTGGCCCACCTTCATTGCAATCTGCGCGGTCATCACCCCCGCGTTGGTCCGCCCGCGGATTCCGTCGGTACCGAAAAACTGTCGTGCCATCTTTGCCCTCGTTGCGTCGGTCGCGTGACGCGCGAATTGCCCTTTAGCGCAACCCGGGTACAGTCGCGCCGTCAAAATGTCGTGAACGGAAACAATGTGAGCGCCGAAACCTCGCCCCCCCTGATCGACGGCCCCGCGCTCCCCGAAATCACCGTGCCCACCGGCTGGACCCTGGCCGCGCTGGTCGCGGGCCTTGTCGGCGGGCTGGCGCTGCCGCAACCACTGCTCGCCCCGGCGCTTGCGGTCGCCGGTCCGGTGGGAGACCTCTGGCTGAAAGGGCTGGAGATGACGATCCTGCCGCTGGTGGCCTCGCTGCTGGTCATCGGCGTGGTCCGCACCGTGGAGGCCGCGCGCAGCGGCGCGATGGCTCGCCGCACCCTGGGGTTGATCGTCCTGTTTCTGGTCGGCGGCGCGATCATGGCCGCGTTGGTCACGCCGCTGCTGCTGGCCCTGTTTCCCATTCCCGGCAGCGCCGCCGCCGCGCTCAGCGGCACGCCTGCCGCCGCAGACCAGCCGCTCCCCGGCGTCGCGGCATTCCTGTCGTCGCTGGTGCCCGAAAACGTCTTCGCCGCCGCCGCCGCCGGCGCGGTGCTGCCGGTCATCGTGTTCTTCGCGGCGTTCGCGGCGGCGCTGGCGCGCCTGCCCGCAGCCAACCGCCGCGCCGTGCTGCCGCTGTTCGAAGGCCTCGCCGCAGCCATGATGGTGGTGATCGGCTGGGTGCTGGCGCTGGCTCCGGCGGGCGTGCTCGCGCTCAGCCTGACTGTCGCGGCCAGGACCGGCGCCGCCGCCTTCGCCGTGCTGGCGCATTACATCGCGGTGGTCTCCACCGTCGGCGGCGTCGTCATGCTGGCGGGCTATGCGCTGGCGGTCATCGGTGCCCGCCTGTCGCTTGCCGCCTATACGCGCGCCATGCTCCCGGTCGAGGCGGTGGCGCTGTCCACCCAGTCCTCGCTCGCCAGCCTGCCCGCGATGCTGGCCGCCTGCCGCCGCCTCGGCATCGGCGAAACCAGCGCCGATTTCGTGCTGCCGCTGGCGGTCGCGCTGTTCCGCGCCACCGGCCCGGCGATGAACCTTGCCGTGGCCATCTACATCGCCAAATTCACCGGCGTGCCGCTCACCCCGGCGATGCTGCTGGCCGGGATCACCGCCGCCTCGCTCACCACGCTGGGCGCGCCGTCGATTTCGGGAACCGTGTCCTATGTCAGCTCGATCGGCCCGATCGCGCTGGCGATGGGCGTGCCGGTGGCGCCGCTGGGGCTGCTGGTCGCGGTGGAAATGCTGCCCGACCTGATGCGCACGCTGGGCAATGTCTGCATGGACGTCGCACTGACGGCCACGGTCGATCGCCGCAACCGGGGATTCTAGTGTCTGTCGAGATTTGGTCGATGGCGAGGCGAGAATGGCGGATTTGCGAGACCCGGCGCGCAGCGGCCTTTTGTGGCCGTGAGCACCGGAAGCTCGCAAAGCTACCGTTCGCAGCCCGTCAGCGGCCAAAGATCGGCGGGCACTAGCCCCCGATCTTGCGCTGCGCCGCCTTGTCCAGATCGGCCAGGATATTGCTGTGCGCCTTGCTGTCGTCCTCCGGCCCGCGCCGCGTCACCGATCCGGTGTCGATGGCCATCGACAGCGCCGCCCGCGCCCGGCCCACCCGGCTCTTGATCGTGCCCACCGCGCAGTCGCAGATTTCGGCCGCTTCTTCATAGGAAAACCCGCCCGCGCCCACCAGCAGCAGCGCCTCGCGCCGTTCCGGCGGAAGCGCCTGCAGCGCCCGGTTCAGGTCGGCCAGATGGATCGGCGCCTCCTGCTCTGCCGGCGATGTCTGGATGCGCTCGGCCATCTGCTCGTCATACTCGCCACGAAAGCGGTTGCGGCGCAGGTCGGTCAGCCAGGCGTTGCGCAGGATCACGAAGGTCCACGCCCGCATCGAGGTGCCCGGCTCGAACCGCGCCCGCGCGGCCCAGGCCTTCAGCAGCGTCTCCTGCACCAGATCGTCGGCCACGTCGCTGGCGCCACACAGCCCGCGCGCAAACGCGCGCAAATGCGGGATCACGGCGGTCATCTCGCGCTTGAAGCTGAAATCGCGCGGGTCGAGCCCGGAGTCACGGCTGGTCATTCGGGGTCCTGATCCAGTTTCGACAGCAGGTCCATGAAGCTGTCGGGCAGCGGCTCTTCCACCACCGAATCATAAAGCGCGCGCAGACCGTTCGCCCACGAGGCCGGCTTGGCGCGCGCACTGCCGGGATCGGAGGCTGAACCGGCATGGCCGGCGGGCGGCGTCGCGTCGTTGTCGATTTCGTCGTTCGCCATCTTCGCCTTTTTCCGTGAACCCCGAGGGCTCTGATCCTGTTGTCGGCCGCGATCGTGGCCCTGTTCGCTCATATGCTGGTTGCCCCCGCTTGCCGGCTGACCCCCTGCCGGCCGTGCGGGTGAATTTGTACACAGACCGGACTTTTCAGGAACGAAAATCGCGGGCTATGGTTCCCACAAGTGGTAAAGTTGCCAAAAGTTGCTGCACTGGCCAATTTTGTCGAATGAATGCCGGCCACTGCCCGCAGTCGCATCAGGGTTCGCTTCGGGTCCCTGGCACTGCTTGCACAGGTGCCGTTGCGGCAGGGGATTGCGTGGACCGGATCGTTTCTGCCCGAGTGGACTCGCAGCGCTGGTATGTGCGCTTTCCCCGGGCCGTGCCCATCGGCATTTTCGTGCTGATCATGGCCATCACCGCGCTCAGCGTCTTCGCGATCGAGCAGGTCGAGGCCGAGCGCCGCCGCGCGCAGCTCCGCGAAGTGTCCGGCGCGGTCGCTTCGGCGCTGATGCGACGGTCGATCGCGCATGTCACCTACCTGAAGGCGGGCGCCGTTCTGTTCTCGGACGGTCACAAGGTCACCGCCGATGCCTTCCGCGATTTCGCCCGCGATCTTGAGGCGAACGAGGAATTCCGCAGCCCCGACGGGATAAGCTGGGTCGCGCAGGTGCCGCGCGACGCCATCCCGGCGTTCGAGGCTGCCCGTCATGCCGAAGGGGAACCGGCTTTCACGATTCACCCCGCACCGACGCCGGATCGCCCGTTCGCGCTGCCGATCACCTACCTCGGCGCCGCCGACGCTTCCAAGCGTTTCGCGCTGGGCAAGGACATCTTCGCCGAACCCGCCCGCCGGCCCGCGCTGGAAGCCGCCGCCCGCACCAACCGGCCGGTGGCCACCGGCAAGCTGGTGGTTGCCCGGCCCGATGGTTCGGGCACCTGGACCGGCTTCATCCTCTACATGCCGGTGTTCGCCGGCGAGCCCGGCCACCGCACGCTCAGCGGCTACATATCCGCACCGTTCGAAGGCCATGCCTTCCTCGGTTCGGCGCTCGAACTCGAACAGACCCAGGGTCTCGGCGTCCGCCTCTACGACGGCGCCATCACCCCCGACCGGTTGATCGCCCAGGTCGAGAGCAGCCGGCGCACCGACCAGTCGATGGCGCGTGCCGTCACCATCGCCGATCACCGCTTCATGCTGGTGGTCACCGCGCTGGACACCGGGATGCTGTCGCCGCTGTCGTCGCTGACCCTGCTGTTCGGCATCATGGTCGCCAGCCTGCTGACGATCATGGCGCGGCTGCTCACCAGCCAGGCCGAGGAAGACCGCGCCTCGCTCGCCTGGTTGCGCGAACAGGCGTCGATCCGCAATTTGCTGACGCGCGAACTCAACCACCGGGTCAAGAACACGCTCGCCAACGTGCTGTCGATCATCGCGCTTACCGGCCGCCGCGCCACCGACCTGCCGTCGTTCCTGGCCAGCCTCAACGGCCGCATCCGCGCGCTGTCGGCCACGCATGACCTGTTGACCGATCTCGAATGGGGGCCGGCACCGCTGCGCGCGGTGGTGGCGATGGAACTGGCGCCCTACACCGCCGGGCGCGATCACGACATCGCCATCGACGGCCCCGACATCCAGCTTGCCCCCAACGACGCGCTGTCGCTGGGGCTGGCCATTCACGAACTGGCCACCAACGCCACCAAGTACGGCGCGTTCAGCGTGCCCACCGGCCGCATTGCCGTCACCTGGGAACAGCTTGCCGCCGATCTCGCCCGGGTCTCGTGGGTGGAAAGCGGCGGCCCGCCGGTGCCGCAGGAGCGTCGGCGCGGCTTCGGCACCGATCTCATCGAACGCATTGTCGCGCAGGAACTGGGTGGCGGCGTCGAGCTGCGGTTCGATCCCGACGGGGTGCGCTGCACCTTGACCGTGCCGATCCGTCGCCCGGCCGTCTTCCAGATTCGCGCACCGAAGGGCGGGTAACGGGGAGGGGCCACAAGGCTCCCTCCCGAATCAATGTCTACTCCGCCGGTGCCGTGGCGCGGAAGAACAGCGCCTGGCTGATCGCCGCCTTCACCGCTTCCTCGCGGAACGGCTTGGTGATCAGGTACGCGGGCTCGGGCCGGTCGCCGGTCAGCAGCCGCTCCGGGAACGCGGTGATGAAGATCACCGGTACGTCCTGAATCGCCAGGATGTCGTCCACCGCGTCCAGGCCGGAGCTGCCGTCGGCCAGTTGAATGTCGGCCAGCACCAGTCCGGGGCGGCGCTCGGCCACCACCTGCCGTGCCTGGTTGCGGGTTGCCGCGGTGCCGCAGATGCGGTGGCCCAGCGATTCGACCAGTTGCTCAAGCTGCATGGCAATCAGCGGCTCGTCCTCGATGATCAGCACGCTGACGCTGCTTTCTCGCGCGATGTCGGCGCTGGCGGCCAGCACCAGCTCGGCCACGTCCACTTCGGGCAGGTTCATGATCGTCGCGGCATCGGCCAGCGAGAATTCCTCCACGGCGGTCAGCAGCAGCGCCTGGCGGCTCGGCGGGGTCATCCGCGCCAGCCGTTGCTGGGCCGCGCCCTCGGCGCCGCCCGCCGATTGGTCCACGTCCATCCCGGCGCTGTTCCACAGCACGGTGAACGCGCGGTACAACGGCACCCGCCCGCCCTTCAGCGTCTCGCGCAGGGCATTGTCGGCCAGCGCGGCTTCCAGCGTGGCCCGCACGAACGCGTCCCCGCTGGCCTGGTTGCCCGTCAACGCGCGCGCATAACGACGCAGGTACGGCAGAGATTCGGCGACTTGCGCTCCCAGCGGCATCAAATTCCCTTCCCGCAAATTCCGGCCCACAAAGCTGTGTGTTGTTTCAACGCGCGAATTCGGCGCCGGTTCCCGCTCATGCGACGAACGGCCGCCACACTGGATCACGCGTTCGGGTTGCGGCGGCAAGCCGGAAAAGCCACCGCAGAAAAAATCGCGCCCCGCAAAAAATTTTCGCGAAACCCGGGAACCGAGTCCGGTTCCGTCCATTTAGAGGGTGTCACCGCCGAGACCCCCCTCCCGTCCAAGCGGCTGGTGACACGATCCCGGAAGGCCTCCGCTCATTCGAGCGGAGGCCTTTTCGCTCGCCGGTGGATGCGATTTGGCCCAGCTTCGAACCCCGGGCCAGGGCATCCCCGGCGGGATTGGGGGCAAAGACGAGGAAGCCCTTTGCCGACGCCCCGTCACAGCGCCTTGTCGTAAATCACGTATTCCTTGTTCACGCCGCTGTTGATCTCGCGCGCGATTGAATTCATCCCCTGGTTGTCGTCCAGAATCCAGCCGATCTCGCCCCGGCTCGCGCCATAGTGCGTCACCGACGCGCGGCGGATGTATTCGATCATCATGAACGCCAACTGGCTGGCCATCCGGCTCGATTGCAGCCGCTTGCGCACCCCCATCAACGGCACGCGCATCGTCCGCACCTTCGGCTTCATCAGCCACAGCCCCAGCCTGATCCAGCCCAGGATCGACGGCTTGCCCTTCGCGCCGTTGGCCCGCATCTGCACTTCGTTGAAATCGGGCAGCGTCATCATGAACGCCACCGGCTCGCCGTCGTATTCGGCAATGCGGATCAGGTCCGGCTTGCACAGCGGCTTCAGCTTCTTGGCGGTATAGGCGATCTCGGTCTCGGTGAACGGCACGAAACCCCAGTTGTCCGACCAGGCATCGTTGAGGATGTCGCAGATGATCTTCACCTCGCGGTCGAACTGCTTGAGGTCGGTCTCGCGGATGCGGATGCGCGGGTTCTTCTCGCCCGACGAAATGATCCGCTGGATCAGCTTCGGAAATTCCTGCGTGATGTCCAGCGCATAGGTGAACAGCGTCTTGACCGGCGCATAACCGCGCCGCTCGATCCAGCCCTGCACGTGCGGCGCGGCATGGCCCATCATCACCGTCGGCGGATGATCGTGGCCCCTGGCCAGCACGCCCGGTTCTTCCCACACCGAAAGCGTCATCGGCGCCACCGCGCGGGTCATCCCCTGTTCGCGCAGCCAGGCTTCGGCGGTCTCGATCAACCGCGTCGCGAGCGCCTCGCTTTCGGCCTCCAGCGCCCCCCACATGCCCACGCCGGGGCCGAAGCCCTGGTCGGCCGGCTGGGCGATCGCCAGTTCGTCGATATGCGCGGCAATGCGGCCGACAACCGTGCCGCCGCGCCGCGCCAGGAACAACTGCACTTTCGCATGCTCGAAGTACGGGTTGCCGCCGGGGGTATAGCGCTCGATCTCCTCGGCGCGCAGTTGCGGCACGAAATTCGGGTCTGCGGCACCCGCCGTGTACAAGTAGTCGACGAATTCGGCCCGCTCGGCCTTGCTGTCGGCCCGTCCGATCGAAATTTCCGATTGTGCCACGATGATGCCTTTGTTCTAAACCACAGCGAAGTGCGGGGCGGACGGCCACTTGTCAAGCAAGGGCCCGGCGCCCACCTGACTGCTCCCCGCGTCGCCGGCCCCACGGGTTGTTTCGGGGCCAATTGGAACAAGAATATGACCGCGCAGGAAAAGATCGAATCGCGCCCCGCCCGCTGGGCCAGCGCCAGCGACGTGCCGGACGACATGGCGATGTTGACCGCCGCCGCCGAACTGACGCGCGATATTTCCCATGCCCGGCCTGAACTTTACTGGCCCGACATGCTGGTCTCGGCCGCCATCGGCTATGCCGCGCTGGCCGGCGCCGTCCTCGCGCCCACCCCGTTGCTGGCGGTGCTGTCGGGCTGGGTCGCGGTGTTCGCGCTCTACCGCGCGCTGCTGTTCATTCATGAACTCACCCATATCCACCGCGATGCGCTGCCCGGCTTCCGCTTCGGCTGGAACCTGCTGGTCGGCATCCCGATGCTCACCCCCTCGTTCATGTACGAAGGCGTCCACACCCTGCATCACGCCCGGGTCCGCTACGGCACGATCGAGGACCCGGAATACCTGCCGCTGGCGCTGATGAAGCCGTGGGCGCTGCCCTCGTTCATCGTCATCGCCGCGCTGCTGCCGTTCGGGCTGCTGATCCGCCACGCCATCCTGGTGCCGCTCGGCGTCGTCATCCCGCCGCTGCGCCGCCAGGTCTGGGCGCAGGCCTCGGGGCTGTCGATCAACCCCTCGTTCCGCCGCCGTCCGGTGGAGGGTGAATTCGCGCGCATGGTGTTCTGGCAGGAACTTGGCTGTTCGCTGTGGGCCATCACCCTGCTGGTTTCCACGCGCTGGCTGGGCTGGCGCCCGCTGCTGATCGCGCTCGCGGTGGTTTCCGCCACCGCCGTGCTGAACCAGGTCCGCACCCTCGTCGCGCACCTCTGGGTCAACGATGGCGGCACGATGAGCCTGACCGCGCAGTACCTCGATTCGGTCAACGTCCCCCCGCCCGAGCTGCTCTCGCCGCTGTGGGCGCCGGTCGGCCTGCGCTACCACGCGCTGCACCACCTGCTGCCCAGCCTGCCCTATCATTCGCTGGGAGAGGCGCACCGTCGCCTGTCCGCGCACCTCGGCGCTGATTCCACGTATGCGAAGTCCAGCTTCCCCGGCCTGCTGTCGCTGCTGAAGATTCTTGCGCAGCGCACGATGCTGGTAAAATAGAATACTCAGCGCCGGCGCCAGCGCGCGCCGGCCGCCCACGGCGCCACCCAGATCAGCAACGGTTGCGCCAGCAGGCGCGGCACATGGTACAGCAGCCGTGCCGCGTGTCCCGGCTTCGCCAGGTCCAGCATCATGTGGTGGAAGTTCGCCGGCCACACGCACAGCGCATACAGCGCCAGCCCCCACCCCGCCGCATGCCGCAAGGCCAGGCTGCGCGATTGCGCCAGCCCCACCGCGCCCGCCAGTTCGGCCACTCCGGTCAGCGCGATCACCGCGTGCGGCCACGGCACCCAGTCGGGGGTGATCGACAGGAACGGCTGCGGCCAGCCCAGGTGCAGCAGTCCGGCAATCCCATAGAAGATCACCAGCACCTGCCGGGCAAACCGCCGCGCGGGCAGTTCCTGGCCCCCGGTTCCCTCCCGGCTCAGCCGCACCGGTCCCGAATCGGGCAGCGGCGGCTCGTCCTCGAATATCCCGCTCATGTAGTTACCATGCGTTCCCGGCCGCCACGGCCCGCCGCTCGGCCGCCGTGCCGCGCCGTCCCAACACCGCGTTGCGATGCGGAAACCGCCCGAACCGCGCCACCATCGCCGCGTGGCTGCGCGCAAAGCCGAACACGAACGCATCGCCCAGCCGCGCATACAACCGCAGCGACAGCCGTTGGTCGGCGCGGTCCTCGCTGTGCATCAGCGGCATCAGCAGGAACTGCCGTCCGGCCTTGTCCAGCCCGGCATCCCACCCGCGCGCCAGTGCGCCCTTGGCAATCGCCCGCGCCAGTCCGTCCTGCGCGAATGCTTGCGGACTGCCGCGCCGGGTATTGCGGCTCACCTGGTCGAACAGCAGCACCGCCGCCCGCGCCGTATCCCGGTCACGCAGGAACGATCGCGCCGGCTCTCGTGCCAGCACCCGCAATTCCCGTCCGAACCGCCGCGCCAGCATCGCATCCACCGCATCGTCGCGGGCAAAGCGCTGGCTGGCGTTCAGGCTGTGGAACCAGATGTGCAAAAGTTCGGCAGCCCAAGGCCGCGTGGCCAAAGTCACCGAACTATCGGCACGTCACTTCGCCGCCACCCTGGTATAGGGCACGAACTTCTCCAGCCCGACAAACCCGTTCCACATGTGGCTCGAACGGTCGTGCAGATGCACGGTGTCCAGCCGGCACAACTGGCTCATCGATGTCTTCGTCACCAGAATATCGTCCGAACGCAGCGAATCGGCGTTGTTCGGCCGGTTCACCCACAGCGTCCGCCCATCGTCATAGACGATCGCGGTCTTGTCGATAATTGTGGAATTGCGCGCGCTCAGCAGGCTGATGCAGTCGGTCGGCTTGCCGGCGGTGCGTCCTTCCAGCAGCTTCGCCAGTTCCTGCTCGCCGGTCAGGCGCTCCTTCGCCACGGCGGGCGCACCCAGCGCCAGCGCGGCAACCAGCGATACCAGCACGGTCGATGTCTTGATCATGGCTGCCTCCTGCAACTCTTGTCCCCGTCGCGGGACGCTTGCACACCCGTTGTGAACGAACCCTGACCGGACCGGTGGTTCAGGCGGTTCCGCCCACGGTCAATCCTTCGATCAGCAGTGTCGGCTGGCCCACCCCGGCGGGAACGCTCTGTCCGCCCTTGCCGCACATGCCGATGCCCTCGTCCAGCGCCATGTCGTTGCCGATGCCCATCACCCGGGTCAGCACCGTCGGACCATCGCCGATCAGCGTCGCCCCCTTGATCGGCGCGCCCAGCCTGCCGTTCTCGATGCGATAGCCCTCGGTCACGCTGAACACGAACTTGCCGCTGGTGATATCCACCTGCCCGCCGCCGAAGTTCTTCGCGAAGATGCCGTTCTTCACCCGGCTCAGCAGTTCGGCCGGGTCGTCCTGCCCGCCGCGCATGAAGGTGTTGGTCATGCGCGGCATCGGCGCATGGGCATACGATTCGCGGCGGCCGTTGCCGGTGGGTTCCACCCCCATCAGTCGCGCGTTCAGCCGGTCCTGGATATAGCCCTTCAGGATGCCGTCCTCGATCAGCACGGTCTCGCCGGTGGGCGTGCCCTCGTCGTCGATGCTCAACGATCCGCGCCGGCCCGCCAGCGACCCGTCGTCGATCACCGTCACCCCCGGCGCGGCCACCCGCTGCCCGATCCGGCCCGAGAACGCGCTCGACCCCTTGCGGTTGAAATCGCCCTCCAGCCCGTGGCCCACCGCCTCGTGCAGCAGCACCCCCGGCCAGCCCGGCCCGCACAGCACGGTCATCTCGCCAGCCGGCGCCGCCACGCTTTCCAGGTTGGTCAGCGCCTCGGCCAGCGCCATGTCGATCGCGCGGTTCCACGTCGCCGGCTCGAACAGGTCGTCATAAAGCCGCCGCCCGCCGATTCCGAACGAACCCGATTCGCGCCGCCCGTTCGCCTCCACCACCATCGATACGTTCAGCCGCACCAGCGGCCGCACGTCCAGCAGCGGGCCGTCGCCATCGGCATGGTCGGGCCGCACGATCTCCACCACCGACCAGCTTCCCGAAAGGTTCGCCGTCACCTGCACCACGCGCGGGTCGCGCGCCCGCGCCGCCGCGTCGATCGTCTCCAGCAGCTTCACCTTCTCGGCGAACCCAATCGCATCGAGCGGCGAGGCATCGGTGTACAGGTGCCGGTTGGTCGCGCGCGGCGCCGCCGCCAGCGGGCCGGTCGCGGGATCGAGCAGGCTCAGCGTCTCGCCCGCCCGCGCGATTGCCGCCGCGCTGATCTCGTTGCCGTGGGCAAACCCGGTCATCTCGCCCGAAACCCCGCGCAGCCCGAACCCGGCATCGCGCGAATAGTCGGCGGTCTTCAGCCGGCCATCGTCGAACCCGAACGATTCGCTGGCGACGAACTGCAGGAACAGCTCGCCGTCATCGCACCGCGCCAGCGATCGCCGCACCAGCGCGCGCGCCTCGTCGGGGGAAAGCTGGCCGGATCGGTACAGCAGCGAGCGGGGGTGGGAAATCGCGTTCATGCCGCCCGATATAGGCAGCATTCCCGCCAGGCCAAACCCTAATCAGTTCGCGTGGTGCTCGTCCAGCACGAAGCGCTTGTCGCAATAGCCGCAATCGACAAAACCCTTGTCGTCGATCTCCAGCCACACGCGCGGATGGCCCAGCGCGGCGGGCTTGTAGCCGCCGGTGCTGCGGATATCGCCGGCGCCGTCGCACATCACGCGGCGGCTGGTCACGGAAACGGTTTCGGGTGCATCGCTCATGGCGGGTCGCCTTAGCAGCGCGGGTGCCCGCTGCAAAGTGGTCTAACGCCGCACCCGCATCAGCAGCACCAGCGGAATCAGCGCGAACGCGACCACCCCTGCCAGCATGAACGCTTCGACATAGCCCACCACCGTCGCCTGCCGCGCGATCATCCCGTCGATGCGCGCCACCGCCCCGGTGGCGTTCGGGTCCAGCCACGGCATCGCATAGTCCAGCATCGCGTTGTCGCGCCGGATCGTCGCCACCAGCCCCGATCGCGCCCCGTCCGATGTGCGCAGCGCCAGGATCTGCATCAGCGAGATGCCCACCGACATGCCCATGTTGCGCACCAGCGCGTTGAACGCCGCGCCCTCGTTGCGCAGCCCCGCGTCCAGCGTGGCATAAGTCAGCCCCGGCAGCACCGTGAACACCAGCCCCACGCCCGCGCCTTTCACCAGCCCGGCGGCAATGAACGGCCACTGGTCGGCGGTCAGGTCCAGCCGCGCGTACATGATCTGGCTCCAGCCCATCAACACCAGCCCGAACGCCATCAGGAAGCGCGGCCCGATCCGCACCAGCGGCCCGCTCAGCACCAGCACCGACAGCAGGCTGGACAGCGACGCCACCGCGATCAGCGATCCGGCGCGCAGCGCGGTATAGCCAAGCAGCTTCTGCAGCCAGAACGTGGTCAGCGGCTGCGATCCGAACGCCGCCACGCACAGCAGCGTGCCGAAGATGCTGGTGACGACGAAATTCCAGTCGCGAAACAGCTCGCGCCGCACGAAGGTGTGCGTGCCGGTCAGGGTATGGACAACGGTGAACCACAGCCCCACCGCTACCACCACCAGCCACAGCCGGATCTCGCCCGAATCCAGCCAGTCAAGCTGCGGCCCGCGGTCCAGCAGCAGTTGCAGCGCCGCCACCGCCAGCGACAGCGCGGCAAACCCGAACAGGTCGAACCGCGACGCGGTGCGCTCCTCGTCGCCGGGCAGGAACGCCGCCACCCCGAACAGCGCCAGCGCCCCCAGCGGCAGGTTGATGAAAAACACCCAGCGCCAGCTCAGCGTATCGGTCAGCCAGCCGCCCAGCGTCGGCCCGAACAATGGCCCGATCATCGATGCCATGCCCTGGATCGCCAGCACCCGCGCGTGGTTCTCGCGCGGGTTGGCATCCAGCAGCGCCGCCTGCGACAGCGGCTGCAACCCCGCCCCGCTTGCCCCCTGCAGAGCCCGCGCCACCACCAGCGTCGCCAGGTCGTCGGCCACCCCGCACAGCATCGATGCCAGCGTGAACCCCGCCAGCGACGCCAGGATCACCCGCTTGCGCCCGAACCGCGTCGCCAGCCATCCCGACAGCGGCATGGCGATGGCGGTGGCGATCATGTAGCTGGTCAGCACCCAGATGATCTGGTCGGTCGAAGCGCCGGTCGCCGCCTGCACATGCGGCAGCGCCACGCTGGCGATCGTCGAATCGATCACCACCATCATCGAGCCCAGCAGCACCGAGCCGGTGATGATCGCCCGCCGCGCCGGATCGAGGGTGATATGCTGCGCCATGATGGCAATCAGCGTGGCGTATTCCCTGCCGCCACGCCAGACCCGGCCGATGCCAATTCGCCCCGGCGTTGACCCCGGCGCCGGGCTGTCGCAATACCGGCGCCATGACCACGCCCTCCGCCATCTCGATCCGCAATGTCGTCAAGCGCTACGCCCCCGCCGGAAAGGGCGCCGCGTCCAAGCTCGCGCTCGACGGGGTCAGCTTCGATGTGCCGCAGGGCTCGATCTTCGGCCTGCTCGGCCCCAACGGCGCGGGCAAGTCCACGCTCATCAACATCCTTGCCGGCATGGTGATGAAGACCGAGGGCGAGGTATCGATCTGGGGCTTCGACATCGATACCGACATGCGCAACGCCAAGCGCGCCATCGGCATCGTCCCGCAGGAAATCGTGTTCGACCCGTTCTTCACCCCGTTCGAGGTGCTGGAGAATCAGGCCGGTTTCTATGGCGTGCCGAAAGCCGAGCGCCGCAGCATGGAACTGCTGGCCGATGTTCACCTGTCCGACAAGGCCCGCGCCTATGCCCGCACCCTGTCGGGCGGCATGAAGCGGCGGCTGCTGGTGGCCAAGGCGATGGTCCATTCGCCGCCGGTGCTGGTGCTCGACGAACCTACGGCGGGCGTCGATGTCGAACTGCGCCGCCAGCTCTGGGAACTGGTCAGCCGCCTGAACGATGAAGGCGTCACCGTCGTGCTCACCACGCACTACCTCGAAGAGGCCGAGCAGCTCTGCGATCGCATTGCCATCATCAACCACGGCCGCGTCATCGCCGACAAGCCAACCCGCGAACTGGTGGAAATGGCGCGCGACAAGGTTGTCGTCCTCACCCTCGATCGCGATGTCGCCACCCCGCCCAGCCACCCCGCCTTCCGCAAGGCCGAGCGCACCGGCGAACGCGTGATCGAGATCACCTACGACAAGGATCGCACCAATGCCGGCGAAGTGCTGTCGCTGGTCCAGGGGCAGGGCCTGGCGATCGTCGATGTCACCACGCGCGAAGCCGACCTCGAGGACGTGTTCGTCAGCCTCACCACTGCCGAATGAGGTGCCCGGTCATTTAGCCCGGCGATCGGCCGTCCGGTCGCGCACCCAGCGCCCGGGGTCCAGCCGCCGCACTTTTGCGCGGCAGATCCTGCAGGTACTGGTGTAGGTCAACCCGTCCCATGTCGCCTTGCGGCGATTGGGCACATGTCGGTCCAGGAAACACAACGGCAGATACAGGCGCATGTGTCGGGCACTCCGCAAGCCATGCGCGTCGCCTGCCTTCCCGGGGACTGCGAGCATTGGCTTGTTGCATGGAAAACGACCTGCGGCCCAAGTCTTCCCGTAACATGACATAACCCGCCACCAACGTCACCCGAATAGTAGGCGAATTGTGCAAAAATAACCGGATACGAACCGTCAGTCCTGCCGGTTTCCGTTCCCCGCCCGGCAAAGGCATTTGTCGTCTTTCCAAACCGCGCCGGATCGGCAAAAGCAGACAGCGATGAGGATTGCCTGTCCGCCCCGTTCGCCGGCCTGCCATGCAGGCTGATGTCGTCATTGTCGGCTCGGGTGCCGCCGGGCTTACCGCCGCGCTTGCGCTGGCCCAGCATCACAAGGTGCTGGTGCTGGCCAAGGGCACGCTGACCGGCGGCTCCACCGCGTGGGCGCAGGGGGGCATTGCCGCCGTGCTGGGTACCGGCGACACGTTCGAGGATCACATCCGCGACACGATGATCGCCGGCGCCGGCCTGAACCACCGCGAAACCGTCGAATTCGTCGTCGAACGGGCACCGCACGCCATCGATCGGCTGGTGGAACTGGGCGTGCCCTTCAACACCGACGGCAACTCGCTGCACCTCACCCGCGAAGGCGGCCACTCCCACCGCCGCATCGTCCATGTCGACGATGCCACCGGCTGGGCGGTCCAGCAGGCACTGCTGACCGCCGCCGAAGCCAGTCCCAACATCACCCTGCTGCCCGGGCAGACCTGCATTGACCTGATCACCGGCCATCACGAGCTGCGCTATTCCGGTTCGGGCCGCGTCTGGGGTGTCTACGCCCTCGATGAAAAGACCGGCAAGGTTGAGGCGCACACCGGCCGCGCCACCCTGCTAGCCACCGGCGGCGCCGGGCGCGTCTACCAGTTCAGCACCGCACCCCGGGGGGCCACCGGCGACGGCATCGCGATGGCCTGGCGCGCCGGCGCCCGCGTTGCCAACATGGAAATGATGCAGTTCCACCCCACCTGCCTCTACAACCTCGACGTCAAGAACTTCCTGATCACCGAAGCTGTGCGCGGCGAAGGCGGCCGCCTGCTTAACCCGCGCACCGGCAAGCGCTTCATGGAATTCTACGACGATCGCCTCGAACTTGCCCCGCGCGATGTCGTCGCCCGCGCCATCGATGCCGAGATCAAGCGCTTCGGCCTGGACTTTGTCCACCTCGACATCAGCCACATGGCGCCCGAATTCGTCCGCCACCACTTCCCGACAATTCACGAAAAGCTGCTCGGCCTCGGCATCGACATGACCAGGCAGCCGATCCCGGTGGTCCCCGCGCAGCACTACACCTGCGGCGGCGTCGTCATTGATCTTGCCGGCCGCACCGACCTTCCCGGCCTCTACGCCGCCGGCGAATGCACCGATTCGGGCCTGCACGGCGCCAACCGCCTCGCCTCGAACAGCCTGCTCGAATGCTTCGTGTTCGGCGAGGCCGCCGCCGCCGACATCCTCGACATGTGGGACAGTTTCGACATCCCGCCCCCCGTCCGCGCCTGGGATGAAAGCCGCGTCACCAACTCGGACGAGGAAGTGATCATCAAGCAGAACTGGACCGAGATCCGCCGCTTCATGTGGAACTATGTCGGCATCGTCCGCACCACCAAGCGGCTCGAACGCGCGGCGCACCGCATCAAGCTGCTGTTCGAGGAAGTGAACGACTACTATGGCCACTTCCGCGTCTCGACCGACCTGATCGAACTGCGCAACCTGCTGCAATCGGCCGACCTGATCGTCCGCTCGGCGCTGAAACGCCACGAAAGCCGCGGCCTGCACTACACGCTGGATTATCCCGACGCCCTGCCCGAGGCCAATGACACCGTGCTGGTGCCCTGATCAACGCGCCGGATAGCGCAGCCGGCCCAGAAACCGCGCCGGGCTGAAATAGCCGCCGTCCTTCACCGCCAGCCGCGCCTTGGCCTTCTCGAAGCGCATCACCCCGTCGATCCGCCGCGCCACGAACGCGCGCGTCTCGGCCTTGCCGTCGCTGTCGTCGCTCATCATCACGGTCAGCGCCGCCGCGTAGATCGCCGCCAGCGTCGCGCGCTTGGTATAGTGGTTGAAATCGGCGGCGGTGTCGCCGGCCAGCCGCCACATCCGGTCGGCACTCTGCCAGCCCAGCTTCAGCGCCTCGGCGGCATGATGCGGCATCGCCAGGATCGCCAGCGCCCGCCGCAGCGATTCGCCGTGGCGCGCTGCGGCGTCCAGCCGGAATTCGATCAGCACGCGGATGCGTTCCCGCACCGGCAGCGCCGCCAGCCGCTCCATCGGCCAGACCCGCGCCATCTCGGCATCCACGGCATGAATCCACGCCGCGATCATCGCCATCGGCTTGACATGGCCTTCCCCGCCATAGGCCAGCAGCGCCAGGTCGGGATCGACGCCCTCGGCCTCGGCCGCCGCCAGCACGGCGGTCTCGCTCCAGCCGTCGAACAGCGCCGCCCCGGCAATCGCGGGGGCCAGCCGGATGCGCAGGTCGTCCAGTGTCGCGTCGGTGCCGGTCGCCATCATGCTCTAGAACTTCGGGCCATAGGATTTCGCGCCGGTGGCCTTCTTCACCTTCACGTTCTCGTCGATCACCGCAGTCAGCGGGCTGTTCCTGCCGTCCAGTGCCGCATAATCCCGCGCGCTGCGGCCCGAGCTGTCGGCGCGGTCGGGGTTGGCCCCGGCCTTCAGCAGCAGCCGCATCATCGCCATGTCGCGCCGGTGTACCGACGCGATCAGCGGGGTCTCGCCGGTGGCGTTCGGCTCATCCACGCGCGCGCCTTTGGCCAGCAGCAGCTCCACCGCTTCGGAAAAGCCCATGTTGCAAGCCAGCACCAGCGGCGACACGCCCGCGAAGTCGCGAACGTTCGGGTCGGCGCCCTTGCCCAGCAGGAAGCTCACCCAAGTGGAATCGCGCCGCGCGACGACGATGTGCAGCGCGGTCTGCCCGGTGGTGACGTCCTGCGTGTTGATCAGCGTGGCACCGGGCTGGCTCAGCTCGTCGGTGACCTTCTGGCCATCCTTGTCCTTCACCGCCTCCAGGAACTTGTAGCTCTTCGAGAATTGCGCTGCCGCCGGCGTGGCGATCACCGCCAGTGCCGCAGCCATCAACCCCCATGCGCGCCGTCCGGACCCCGCTTTCACCGCTTCGATCTCCTTTGCCCCGGGCGCGGGCAAATCCCCCGCAATCCGCCGCATCCACCTTGTCTTGCCGGCCTTAGCAGAGCATGAACCGCCACGCCATGACCAAGCTTTTCGCCGCCTTTTCCTGCCTGCTGCCCGCGCTGATCCTGGCCGCCTGCCATGCCGATCCGCAAGCCGCCGCCGGCGATCCGCCCTTGGCCGGCGCGGCTATCGGCGGCGATTTCAACCTGGTTGACAAGGCGGGCAAGCCGGTCCGCTGGGCCGATTTCCAGGGCAAGTACCGCATCGTCTACTTCGGCTACACGTTCTGCCCCGATGCCTGCCCCACCGATGTCGGCACCACCATTCGCGGCCTCAACCTGTTCGCGAAGGACCACGCCGCGCAGGCCGCAAAGGTCCAGCCGCTGTTCATCTCGATCGATCCCGCGCGCGATACGCCCGCCGTGGTCGGCCAGTTCGCCGCCGCGTTCTCGCCGCGCCTGATCGGCCTCACCGGCACCCAGGCCCAGGTGGACCAGGCCGCGAAGGCCTTCGCCGTCTACCACACGCGCGGCAAGGATACCCCCGGCGGCTACCTGATGGACCACAGCCGCGTCGTCTACCTGATGGGGCCGAACGGCCAGCCGATCGACATGCTTCCCGCTGACAAGGGCGCCCCGGCGGTCGCCGCCACACTGGCGAAGTGGGTGCGCTAGGATGGCCGGGAAACCGTTCTGGGAACAGCCGTTGTCCACGCTCACCCGCGAACAGTGGGAAGCGCTGTGCGACGGTTGCGGCAAATGCTGCCTGCACAAGGTCGAGGACGAGGATTCGGGCGCGATCTACAACACCAACGTCGCCTGCAAGTTGCTCGACCTCAAGACCGCGCGCTGCGCCGATTATGCCAACCGCCGGTCGCAGGTGCCCGATTGCGTGCGCCTCACCCCGCGCAGTTTGCGTGATATTCCGTGGCTTCCCGCCACTTGCGCCTATCGGCTCCGCGCCGACGGCCTGCCGCTGCCCGGCTGGCACTACCTGATCAGCGGCGATCCCCAGGCCGTCCACGCCGCCGGCGTCTCGGTCGTCGGCAAGGCCATCTCGGAAACCATTGCCGGACCGATCGAGAACCACATCGTCTGGGTAGATCCGGCGGATGCGGAAGACGACCAGGACCACAGCCGGCCGCCGTTCGGCTTCTCCCTGCGGTGAAGAAGCTGCCCGGCCTCGAATGGCTGCGCCGCCGCAGTGCCGAACCGCCGGTCATCACCATTGCCGGGCGCGACCTGCCCGTCGCCATTCGCCACCTCCGCAACGCCCGCCGCATGACCCTGCGCCTCGCGCCCGACGGCAGCGAGGCGCGCGTGTCGATGCCGCCGTGGGGCCGCACCGGCGATGCGCTGGCGTTCGTGCGTGCCCGTGCCGATTGGCTGGCCGACCAGATCGCCCGCCTGCCCGACGTGGAGCCGCTGGCGCCCGGCGGCACGCTGCCGTGGCGCGGCCAGTCGCTGGTGATCATGTGGACCCCGCGTCTGCCGCGCACTCCCAAAGTTATAGAAAACCAGCTTTACCTTGGCGGCGATGCGGAAAACCTCGAACGCCGCCTGCGCCGCTGGCTGGAAGCCGAAGCGCGCCGCCTGCTGGCGCAGGACCTCGCCGACTATGCCGCCCGCGCCTGCCTGCCGGTGCCGCCACTGTCGCTCAGCAACGCCCGCCGTCGTTGGGGCTCGTGCTCCGCCGCGGGGGTCATCCGCATCAACTGGCGGCTGGTCATGGCGCCCGATTTCGTCCGCCGCTCGGTCGTGGCCCACGAAGTCGCCCACCTGCTCCATTTCGACCATTCCCCGGCCTTCCACGCCGCGCTGGACGGTCTGTTTGAAGGCGACATGCCTGCCGCCAACACCTGGCTGCGCCAACAGGGCAGGGGCCTTCACGCGCTGTTTGCCTGAGCCCCCAGCTTCCCGACGATCAGCTCGCGCAGCCGCCCGGTATCCAGCGGCTTGCGAATGAACGTCCAGTTCGGCCGCATGGCCTTGGTTTCGGGGACATAGCCGCTCATCAGGATCACCCCCACGCCGGGCTGGACGGCTTCCGCCCAGGCGGCCAGGTCCAGCCCGCTCGCCCCCGGCAGCACCACGTCGCTCAGCATCAGGTCGCAGCGACCGGCCCCCAGCACCGCCATCGCCGCGTCGGCATCGGGCGCGGCCGTCACCCGGCAGCCCAGCGCCTCGACCATTTCCACCAGCGCCTCCAGCGCATAAGGCTCGTCCTCGACGATCAGCACATG
The DNA here is from genome assembly GCA_018971065.1 of Sphingomonadales bacterium. The sequence goes on from JAGWVC010000002.1 coordinate 44,798, forward strand.
CGCGCCCGTGCCATGCGGAGCGCTGTCCACCAGCCCGTCCACCCCGCGCCGGATCGCCACCGGCGCCGGCACCGCATCCGCCGCCTCGGCCACCGCCGGCAGGTAGATGTACACCGACGTTCCCTCGCCCGGCACCGAATCGAGGCAGGCATCGCCGTCCATCTCGCGCGCGAATTCCAGCACGGACGCCAGCCCGATGCCGCTGCCGTGTGTCTTGGTGGAAAACAGCGGCTCGAACGCGCGCAGCAGCACCGCCTCGGTCATCCCGGCGCCGCTGTCGCTCAGCCGGATCGCCGCATGGTCGCGCGGCGGCCCGCCATCCAGCGATACCGGCCTGACCGCCGTCGCGATGGTGATCCGCCCCCCGTTCGGCATCGCGTCGCGTGAGTTGACCAGCAGGTTCACCAGGCAGTTCATCAGCCCGGTCCGGCTGACATCGACGATTGCCCCGGCGGCTGCCAGTTCGGTCGTCACCTCCACCCGCGCCCCGGCCAGCGATGAAAGGAACGTCAGGTTGTCCACGATCAGCCGGTCCAGAGCCAGCCGCGTCCGCGAATCGTGGCGCTGGTGCGAAAGCGTCATCAGCGACCGGGTGATCTTGCTGCCCCGGTCGGCCACTTCCATCATGATCCGCACCATGCGCCGCTGTGCCTCGCCCAGCGCGCTGGCATCCAGCAGCCGGTCGCCGTTCAGCTTGATGATCGACAGCAGGTTGTTGAAATCGTGCGCCATGTAACCGGCGGCCCGGCTCACGCGTTCCAGCAGATCGTGGCTGCGCTGCCGCGCCTGCGCCAGTTCATCGGCAATCTCGCGCGATTCTTCCAGCATCGCCTTCTGCATTCGCACCAGCATCATGCCCTGGATGCGCGGATCGTCCGGCGCGAGGTCGGCCAGTTGCAACTGCGACTCGGCGATGTCGAAGCTGGACGGCGCCACCGCCATCGCCAGCAGGAAACCGGCGTCCGCCGCAATCACCGATCCGCACAGTTTCAGCCCACCGCTCCGCGCCCGCAGTTGCAGGTCGGCGCCGGTCCGCGCCAGCCTGTCCAGTTCGGGCGCATCGGCCGAACCGGGCACCGCGAAACATTCGTCCAGCGTCCGTCCGTCCGAAACCTGCGGACAGTGGCGCGCCACCGCCGGGCCCCAGGCCCGCAGCACGCCGTCGCCATTCACCACCAGGTATGCCGGAAACAGCCGGCTCAGGCGTTCACGGTCCAGATCCAGCCGCACAGGTGCCTACTCGTGCGTCACCAGGAATTCGGCGGCGTCGTTCACCGCGCCATGCACCCGCGATACCTCGCCGGTCAGACCGAAGCGGTCCAGCAGTCCTTCCAGCAGCCCGGCCACGAACGGTTCCAGCCCCTCGCGTTCCGAACGATAGCGCACGCGCAGTCGCCCCGGCGTGGCATCGACCAGCTCGAACGACGGCACGCGCGCTTCCGGCAGTGCCGCCAGCACCGCCTGGTGCATCCGGTCCAGGTTGCCGATGAACGATGCCAGATCGCGCCCGGTAAAGTCCATGATCGCGCCATACGATCCGCGCTCGGCAAATCCGATCCAGTGCCGCCCGAACCGCCCCAGCAGCTCGGCCACGGGCAGCTTCATCCGCTCTGCCGCCGCGCCCACCATCGCCAGCGTCACCGCGTCGTCATAGATCTGTGCGCTGATCTGCTGGGCCGGGCCGAAGCCCAGCCCCCGCTCGATCTCGTCCCAGGCGGCTTCGCCGGCCTGCTCGATCACCATGCCGCGCAGCGCGCGATGGATCATTCCGTACATGCCGGGTCTCCCGTCCTGCCAGCCAGTTGCGCCGCCAGTTGTTCCAGCAACGCCGACGCGCGCGTGGTCTGCTCGTCGATCCGCTCGATCTTGGTGCGCAGGTAATCGCTGTCGCCCTCGCCGATGCCATCGGCCACCCGCTCGCGCAAGTTCCCGCACGCCAGGCGAATCACGTTCAGCGGCTGTCTCAAGTCATGGAAGGCCTTGCGCAGCTCTGCGTCCATCGTATTCCCTTTCGACCCGATCCCCGGTCCCGTCTGCCAACGGTGGCGCTGCAATGGCTTCCCGGTCATTGCAGCGGGCGGCATCTCCACCAAGGATTTTCCCGTAGTCAGCTTTAGCAGGGTCGGTTACGCGCTCGCGTACAATTACTTCCACAACGGCACCAATTGCTGCGGGAATACCGTCCGGCGCCTTTGTTATCGGAATTTCCCTATATAAGGGAACGTCCTTAAACGGATATTGCGTGGGGCGAAGCACGAAATATGAACGGAATGGCCGATTTGGGCGCTGAAGCGCAATCGTCTGCATCCGCCGGCGAGGTGTTGATCGTCGATGACGATGCCGCCTGCGTCGAGGAATACGCCGAACTCGTCGTCAGCCTCGGCTATGCCTGCCGCATCGCCACCGACGTTCCCACCGCGCTGCGCATTCTGGCCGAAAATCCCGCCATCGGCATCGTCGTCACCGATCTCCACATGCCGATGATGGACGGGATGACATTCCTCGATGAACTGTCCTCGCGCTTCTTCGCCATCCGGCCGATCGTCGCCATCGTCGTCACCGGCCACGGTTCGCTCGATGTCGCGGTCCAGGCCATGCGCTTCAATGCGTCCGATTTTCTCGCCAAACCGGTTTCGCGCGGCGATCTGTCCACCGCGCTGCGGCGCGCCTCGCACCGGCTCACCCAGCTTCGCACCCAGTTCCGCCTGCTGGCGATGATGCGCGCCGAAGCCGCTGGCAACCGCCCGGCTGCCACGACGCCTGCCGCGTCCGACGCCCCGGTGGATTCTCCTGCCGCTGCTCCCAACGATTCCGGCGCCGACAAGCTGCTGGGCCTCGTCCGGTCGATCGTCCGCCAGCGTGAGCGCCGGCTCGATTATCTCGATCCCGCCGTACTGTCGGACCCGGTCTGGGACATCCTGCTCGATCTCACGTCGGCCCGTCTCAACCGCCAGCAGGTCACCATCACCAGCGTCTGCGCCGCCGCGCACATCCCGCTCACCACCGGAATGCGGTACATTCAGGTGCTGGTCGATAACGGCCTCGTTCGCCGCTGGAAGGACCCGCAGGACCAGCGCCGCAACCTGCTTGAACTCGAAGAAGCCGGAATGGAAGCGATGGTCGCCTACCTCAGCGACATCGGCCCCCGCCCGATTCCCAGTTGATCGCGGTCGATTGATCCGCGCCGATTGACCCCCGGCCCGGCGAGCGGCGTTTTTGCGCTTCTTTCCCGTGCCCGCCGTCCCTATATGCGGGCGATGCCCGGCCTCCGCAGACCTTCCCCGCGCAAATCGCTTGTGCAGCGTTTCAACCCCACCGAGGCCGTCAGCGATTTCGCCGATGTCTGGCGCCAGGCCGGTTCCAATCGCTGGAAGTTCCTCGTGGCCGCCGGCGTGATGACCACGCTGGTGTTCTCGCTGGTCATCTGGGACGAACAGCGCATCCCGCCCCGCCCGCCCGAGATCGTGTGGATCAATTCCTGGCGCGCCGATCGCCCCGATGCCGAAATCCGGGCCAGCAACCTCGTCTATCAGCGCCACAAGGAAGCCGAACAGGCCGCCGAGGCGAAGAACGCCGAGGAGATCCGCCAGATCTACAAGACCATCGGCCGGCTCTCCGGCATGGATGTCGATGGCATCGAACGCCGCGCGAAAGCCGAACAGGCCGCTAGCGCCGCCGCTGCCGAGGCCGAGGCACAGCGCCGCGCCACCCTCCAGCACGCCTTCGACACGCCGCGGCGATGACTGCGGCGGACGACGGGCGCTGGCTGGCCGCCGCCGCCGCCCTGGCCGATCGCGGCCGCCCGCTCAGCCGTCCCAATCCCGCCGTCGGCGCCATCCTCGTGCGCGACGGCAGGGTGATCGCGCGCGGCCACACCCGGCCCGGCGGCCGCCCCCACGCCGAAGCCGTCGCGCTGGCAGCGGCGGGTGAAGCGGCCAGCGGCGCCACGCTCTACGTCAGCCTCGAACCCTGCGCCCACCGCAGCGAACGCGGCCCCGCCTGCGCCGATCTCGTCGCCGCCTCGGGCGTCGGGCGCGTCGTCGTCGGCTGCGCCGATCCCGATCCGCGCACCGCCGGACAGGGCATCGCCCGCATCCGCGCCGCCGGCATCGCCTGCGACCTCGTCGCCTCGCCCGAATGCGAATCGGGCCTTGCCGGCTATCTTGCCAGGCACCGGCTCGGCCGCCCGCACGTCACCCTGAAACTCGCGCTCACGCTCGACGGCGCCATCGCGCTGGCCAGCGGCGAAAGCCAGTGGATCACCGGCGACGCCGCCCGCGCCCATGCCCACGCCCACCGCGCCCGCGCCGACGCCATCCTCGTCGGCGGCGGCACCCTGCGCGCCGACAACCCGTCGCTCACTGTCCGCCTGCCCGGCCTCGAATCGCGCACACCCTTGCGCTGCGTCCTCACCCGGGCCGCCGCGCCTGCCGGTTGGCACGCGGTCGCCACGCCATCGGCCATCGCCGCCATCCCCGATGCGCAGGCGCTGATCGTCGAAGGCGGCGCTCACACCGCCGCCGCGTTCCTCGCCGCCGATCTCGTCGATGCGCTGCACATCTACCGCGCCCCCATCCTTGTCGGCGGCCAACCCGGCGTGGTCGATTTCGGCCTGCAAAACCTTGCCGCCGCGCACGGCCGCTGGCGCCAGACCGACCATCGCCGCCTTGGCAACGACAGCTTCACCGCCTACGAACGGGTGCGAAATCAGGGGTAAATCCATGTTCACCGGCATCGTCACCGCCATCGGCACCATCACCCAGGCCCGCCACACCGGCGATCTCCATGCCGTCATCGCCTGCCCGTTCGATCCGGCGCACATCGCCATCGGCGCGTCGATCGCGTGCTCGGGCACCTGCCTCACCGTGGTCGATCGCGGGGGAATCGCGGGCGATGCCTGGTTCGCCGTCACCCTTTCCGGCGAAACGCTGGCGCGCACCGTCCCCGGTCGTTGGGTCGAAGGCACCTGCCTCAACCTCGAACCCGCGCTCAAGCTGGGGGATGAACTGGGTGGCCACATCGTCACCGGCCATGTCGATGGCGTCGGCACCGTGGTCAGCAGCATCCCCACCGGCGAATCGCTGCGCGTCACCATCGCCACCCCGCCCGAACTCGCACCCTATCTGGCCGCCAAGGGGTCGATCACCGTCGATGGCGTCTCGCTCACCGTCAACGAAGTGGCGGACCAGCCCGACGGTGCGTGCCACTTCACGCTCAACCTCATCCCCCACACCGCCGACGTCACCACGCTCGGCGCGCTTCGGCCCGGCGATGCCGTCAACCTCGAGATCGATGTGCTGGCCCGCTACCTGATGCGGATGCAATCGCTGCGCGCCTGACCGCGTCACCGGTCGCGCTGAACAGGCGTTCAAATTCCCGGTTGACACCGGCCCCTGCATCCAACAGGTAAGCGCCAAACCTCACGGGAGAACTACCTTGGCACAGACCCTCAGCGGCAAGATCGCCCTCGTCACCGGCGCATCCTCGGGCATCGGCGAAGCCACCGCCATCGCGCTGGCCGCCGCCGGCGCCACTGTCGCGGTCAGCGCCCGCCGCGCCGATCGGCTCGCCGGTCTGGTCCAGAAGATCGAGGCCGCCGGCGGCAAGGCGCTGGCGCTGGCGGGCGACATGGCGGTTGAGGCTGACGCGATCAAGGCGGTGGAGGACACCGTCGCCGCGTTCGGCCGCATCGACATCCTGATCAATTCCGCCGGCATCATGCAGGCCGGCGGCATTGAGGGCGCCGACCTGTCGCTCTACCGCAAGGTGATCGACATCAACCTGCTCGGCACCATCTACACCTGCCAGGCCGCCATCCCGCACATGCTGAAGAACGGCGTCGGCGACATCGTCACCATCTCGTCGCTGGCGGGCCGCAAGGGCGGGCCGCAGACCAACGCCTATTCGGCCAGCAAGCACGCGGTCAATTCCGCCACTGACGCGATGCGGCAGGAACTGGGTGGCCGCAACATCCGCGTGTCGATCCTGATGCCCGGCGCCACCCGCACCGAAGTGGGCGACAGCATCGAGGACCCCAACTGGCGCGCCGCCATCCAGGCTCACGTCGCCAAGGACGGCGCGGTGGAGCCCAGCGAGATTGCCGATACGCTGGTGTTCATGCTGTCGCTGCCGCGCCACGTGAACATCTCGGAAATCAGCGTTCGCCCCACTATCGACACCACCGCCTGATCGTCGTCGCCTGCCGTCACGCGGCGGCGGCAATCTCCGCCGTTTCCGCAGCCGGCAGGGTCAGTTCGGCAACCGTCAGCCCGGCAACGGGCAACCTTGTCGATCGGCAGGTTTTCGCTGTCCTGGGTGTACCCACCCGGCCCAGGAACAGCATCTCGCCACCCCCGTCGGGCCTGATTCGCCGCACCGCGCGCGCCAGCCGCGCCGCCAGCTTCCGCGCGCCGTTCATCGTGGTGAACGGTTCCCCGGTCTCGCCATAGTGCGCGAAGATCAGCGTCGCCATGCCGGGCTGCAACGCCAGGCCATGCCGGCTGGCGGTCAGCCACAGCCGCTGCAGCCGTGTGCCGGCTTCGATCACCGCCACCCGGCTTGCCCGGTCGTCTGCCGGTTGCCGTCTGAACGCAATGCTGAAGAACGCGCTGCTGAAGATGCCGGGCAGGATGTCCATCTGCAAGCTTGCCGTGGCGGTGCCGTGCAACATGCCGGGCAGGATGCGGGTCCGCCGCCAGCTTGCCAGCGTCCAGCGCATGATGGCCAATGTCATCCGGTCCAGCCCCAGCGACGCCGCCGGCATCCGGTCGGGGCTGAGCTTGCGTGCCCAGTCGATCACGGCGCGGTGAACCGGCAGCGTTTCGGGAATCGTCGTGCGAATCCGCGTTGCCATCGCGCCCAGCCGCGCCAGTTTCCAGCGTTGGCCCAGCCCCTCGTGCCAGGTCAGCACCAGCGATTGGCCCAGGCACGCTTCCAGTTCGGCCTTCTGCGCGGCGGTCAGCCGCGACAGGCGATAAGGCCGGCGATCGACGCTGCGCTCCCAGACATGCTCCAGCAGCGGGTCGCGCACCGGCCGGCCGGTTTCGGTGAAATGCACGTCGATCACCGGGTCGGCGCGCCCGTCCTCGGTGAACGTCCATTCCGGCGCCAGCCCTTCCGCCGCTGCGGCCAGCCGCATGTTTTCCAGCAGGCAGCCTGCCGACAGCAGCAGCGGCTGGCCGTTCCGGTACTCATAAACATTGTCCTGCGCCCGCATCTCCAGATGAATGCGAATGTGGCGCGGGCCCATGATCTCGAAGCGCCACGGCTGCGAATTGTCGCCGCTGGGCGCCCATCGCCCGGCTTCCAGAATGCGCGACAGCGCCGCCGACGCGCCGGTTCCCGCCGGTGCGATCGCCACGGGCGCGGGCGGCCCCTTGCGCCGGGCCAGATGGAACTTCAACCGCTGCAACGGATGCCGGTTGCCGCCACGCAACCGCCCTTGCACGAAGCGCTGCAGATAGGCGTCGAAGTTGTAGTAATGTGGCGCCGGCTTCATGCTGTTGCCGCGCTTCAGCAGGATCTTCACGGTTTCGGCGGCAACAACCCCCGCGCACAACTGGATTCCGGCAATCGTCGATGGCGCGCGCTGGCGTTCGAAATCCAGCCGCGTCGGGTCCATCAGATAGCCGGTCTGCAACGGTTTCGGCGCCAGCCCCAGGAAGAACTTCATCGCGCATTCGGCATCGCCGTGATCGGCAAAGTCGAAGTATTCGTCGAAGGTCATCCCGCCGGGCATGAACGCCAGGTATCCCACGCCCATGCCGATCGGCGCGGCGGTCAGTGCCGGAATGCCCCGCCGGGCGCATTCGGCAAACAGCGCGCGGCGCATCTTCAGCGCAAAGAAATCGATGCCGTCGATGAACAGGTCGGCGCCTTCCAGGAAATCGCCCACCGTTGCATCGGTGACGCCTTCGGGAAAGCGGCGGATGTCCAGCTCGGGATTGATGGCGCGGGCCATCCGTTCCAGCACCTCGATCTTCGGCTGGCCGATCGTGTCCATCGTCGCGCCGACCTGGCGATTGAAGTTGGCCAGTTCGAACGTGTCGAATTCGGCGATCGAGAACCGGCCTACGCCCAGCCGTGCCAGCGTGGTCAGATAGGTTCCTCCCACGCCGCCCATGCCCACGATCGCCACGCGCCGCTGGCGCAGGGTGTGCTGCTCGCATTCGGCCAGCCAGCCCAGGTTGCGGCTGAATGCCTCGTCATAATCGAATTGTCGCATTGTCGATCCTCCTCGTCGCCGCGTTCAGGCCGCGGCTTGCCGGGCGCTGCGTTCGCCCGCTGGCACCTTCGTCGCAGCCGCTGTCCACAGCGGCCGGCTACGGGCGAAGAACTGCAGGAAGGCGTTGTCGGCCAACGTCGGCCGCGCCACATTGGCCTCCACCGGAATCAGGCAGGGTTGCCTCAGGCCGTGGTGTTCCACGGGTTCGCCGATCAGCTCGACCATCAGGCCGAATCGGCCAAGGCGCCGGGCCAGCCACGGCTCCAGCACCGCGCAGACATGGCCATAGCCCAGTTCCAGCGGGGTCTGGATCACCGCCACCATCAGCCCCACCATCAGGAACGGGTTGACCGTGCGCAGGTCCGCCGCGCCGTCGCCACCGGCGCACAGGTCCATCAGCCGGGCACGCGCCAGGCAGAACCGCGACGCCTCGACCATCGACATCACGCTGGCGCGATCGTGCAGGCGGCGGTCGTCGGTCAGTTCCTGCATCGGGAACGATGTGTGGCAAGCCGCCGGCTCGGGCTCGACCGCGCGCATCGCGCCGACGAACCGGTCCTCGGGCCGGTAACGCAGCAACACATGGCGCGCCCGCCCGTCGAAGGCGTCGAATTCAAGCCCCGGCCATTGCGGGTTTTCCGGCTCCCACTCGCGGTCGCGGCAATATATCTCGAAGCGGATGCGGTGCGCTTCCTCGGCCAGCGCCGGGGTGATGGCGGGCACCAGTTCGAACAGCGACCAGAACAGGTCCGCGATCGTGCCCCAGTCCTGCCCGCCCGGTGCGGCTTGCCGCAGACCACAGGTTTCGCTGATCGGAATCGGTGACAGGAACGACATGCTGACCCTCCTTGCGCGTGGCATGGCTTCTTGAAGAAGTCCGGTTTCAGCTATGTATTTGATTGGAATCGATAAATATTTTACCCGAAGTCAAGGTTAACGGAATCGGCGCTTGCCGCTCGTGACCGGCCCCGGCCCCGGCGCGCACAAAACCTTTACCTGCGCGTGCATGGCGCGGAAATCCGCCATTCCGTGCCTGCTGCAAGGCAAGAAAAAAGCCCGATCGCAAGCGACCGGGCCGTTAAGTTTTGGGAGAGGATGCCTGAAAGGCCAGACCTTTATGGCGCCGCACCACCAATGCTGCAAGTGCGAAAAGATCGCGCCGGATTGCAAACAATGCAACCCCGGCCAGGCGCTTGACATTTTCCGACAGCTCGCGGAATCGTCACCCGCAATGACGGGCCATCCGAATCCAGACCCGGCGGCAGCCGAAGCGCCCGGTTACGACCTCATCCACGCGCGCATCCTTCGCCATTTCCCGGAAGTCGTCACCGCGCTCGGCGGCAACCCGGGGGCGCTGCTCGCCGCGCAGGGCCTCACCCCCGAACAGTGCGATCATCCCAATGTCGTCACCTGCCGCCAGTGGATCGCGGTGATGGACGCCGCCGCCACGGCGCTGTCCGCGCCCGATTTCGGCCTGCGCCTGGCCGAACGCCAGGGCGGCATCGGCGTCTATGGCCAGCTTGGCGGGGCCATGCGCAACGCCCGCAGCTTCGGCGACGCCTTGCGCTATGTCGCCACGCACAACGCCGCGCACAGCCTTGCCGCGCGCGTCTGGATGGGGGCCACCGCCTCGGGCGGCCATGTGTTCATGGGCCATGATCTGCTTGTCGCCGGGGTTCCCGGCCGCGCCCAGGCGATCGAACAGGTGCTGCTCGGCGGCCAGCTCGGCGCCCGCTTCCTCACGGCTGACAAGGCCGGCGCCCGCCGCGTCCATTTCCGCCATCGCGCGCTGTCCGATCCGGCGGTCTACCGCCGTCATTTCGGCTGCGACGTCCGCTTCTGCCGCAACGAGGACGGCATCGCCTTCGAGGCCGCCGCGCTCGATTGCCCGATCGTCGATGCCGACGAGGCCGCCTTCCGCCACATCGCCGCCGGGATTGAGCGCCGCTTCGGGCAAGAGCGGCCACCGTTCCACGCCGTCGTGCGCGGCGTGGTCATGCAGCGCCTTGGCGCCGGGCCGTGCAGCAATGCCGATGTCGGCGCCGCGCTGGGCCTGCACCCGCGCACGCTGCTGCGCCGCCTGCGCGATGAAGGCACCACCTTCCAGCGCATCAAGGATGAGGTCCGTCTCGATCTCATGGCGTATTACCTGCGCGAGACCGATCTCGATTTCAGCCGCATCTCCGAAAAGCTCGGCTTCACCGAACAGTCGGTGATGTCGCGCTTCGCGCGCACCCGCACCGGCCATTCCCCCAGCGAACTGCGCGCCCGCCCGTCCGCCGTCATGCCGTCAGAATATCAGCCACCCGCTTCGCCAGCATGTCCATCGCGAACGGCTTGGTGATCATCGCCATCCCGGGGTCCAGGAAGCCCGAAGCGATCGCCGCGTTCTCGGCATAGCCGGTCATGAACATCACCTTCAGGTCCGGGCGCGCCACCCGCGCCGCATCGGCCAGTTGCCGCCCGTTCAGCCCGGGCAGCCCGATGTCGGTCAGCAACAGGTCGATCCGCTGCCCCGATTGCAGCACCTCCAGCCCTTTCGGCCCGTCGTTGGCCTCGATCACGCGATAGCCCAGCTCCTCCAGCACCTCGACGATCAACCCGCGCACCAGGAACTCGTCCTCCACCACCAGCACCGTCTCGCCCTCGGCATGAACGCCCGGCGCCGGCACCGGCGCGTCGGTTTCCGGCGCATCGTCCCCGGCGATGTGGCGCGGCAGGTACAGGCGGATGGTCGAGCCAACCCCCAGCTCCGAATCGATCCGCGCAAACCCGCCCGATTGCCGTGCGAAACCATAGATCATCGACAGCCCCAGCCCGGTTCCCTGGCCGATCGGCTTGGTCGTGTAGAACGGCTCGAACGCGCGCTCGATCGTCTCGCGGCTCATGCCGGTGCCGCTGTCGGTCACCGCGATGCACACATATTGCCCGGCGCGCAGTTCCCGGTCGCGCGCGGTATCGTGGCCGTCGATGTCGATGTTGGCGGTCTCGATCGCCAGCGCGCCGCCGCCGGGCATCGCGTCGCGCGCATTGATCGCCAGGTTCAGGATCGCGCTTTCAAGCTGGTTGGCGTCGCACAATGTCGGCCACAGCCCGCCCGCCAGCACCAGCCGCAACGCCATCGCCTCGCCCAGCGTGCGCCGCAGCAGGTCTTCCATCGATGCCACCAGCGGGTTTACCTTCAGCGGGCGCGGGTCCAGCGGCTGCCGGCGCGAGAATGCCAGCAGCCGGTGAGTCAGCGCCGCCGCGCGGTCGGCCGATGTGCGCACCGCGCCCAGCCAGCGCGGAATGTCGTCGGCGCGTCGTTCCTCCAGCCGCTGCGCGATCATGTCCAGCCCGCCGACGATGCCCTGCAGCAGGTTGTTGAAATCGTGCGCGATACCGCCGGTCAACTGGCCCACCGCCTCCATCTTCTGGCTCTGGCGCAAGGCCTCCTCGATCCCGCGCTGGTCGGTCACGTCGCGCCCCACGCCATGCACGCGGCTGCCGTCGCCCACCGCGGTCCAGGCCATCAGCCGATAATCGCCGTCGCGCGTGCGATAGCGGTTCTCGAAAGTCTGCGACGTTGCCCCGTTAGTCACCCGCGCGAACTCGGCCATTGTCCCGTCGCGGTCCTCGGGATGGACGAAATCGCCCAGCAGGCGGCCGATCATCTCGCTCTCGGGCCAGCCCAGCAGCCGCTCGCCCGACGGGTTGATCGCGGTGATCCGCCCCGCATGGTCGCACACCAGCATCAGGTCCTGGCTCATCGTCCACAGCCGGTCGCGGTCGCGCGCGCTGGCTTCCTCGGCGCGCTTCTGCGCCTCGATCTCGGTGTTGGTACCCACCCAGGCGGTGGTATCGGCGCCCGCCTCCAGCAACGGCACCGCGCGCGCCAGATGCCAGCGATAGACCCCCGCCGCGTCGCGAATGCGGAACTCGGCCTCATAGGTGCGCCCGCCGGCCACGGCCTGGGTCCATCGCGCGATCGCGCGGGGCAGGTCGTCGGGATGAAGCACATGCCGCCAGCCGTCGCCCAGCAGCGACCCCGGCGCCAGCCCGCAATAGGCATAAGCCTGGTCGTTGAACCAGTCCAGCGACCCGTCCGCGCGCGCGGTCCACACCTGGTTCGGCATGTTCTGCGCCAGCGCGCTGAACTTCGCCTCGCTGCGCGCCAGCGCCAGGCGGATGCGGTCGCGGTCGGTCACGTCCTGCACCACGCCGATCAGCCGCACCGGCGCGCCATCGGCGTCGAATTCGTACTCGGCCTTGCGCGCGATCGTGCGCTCCTCGCCATCGTCGGCGCGGCGTATCCGGTATTCCACGTCCAGCGTCGCCGTCCCCTGCAGCCGCCGCGCCGCGTTCGAAACCACCGCGCGGTCCGGCCCGATTACCAGATCCTCGATCACCTGCGCGGGCATGTCATGGCACGGCCCCAGCCCGAATATGCGCGAGAATTCGTCAGTCCCGGTCAGCGTGTCGGTGCGCACGTCGATCGCGAACAGCCCGATGCCGCCCGCCGCCTGCGCCCGCCGCAACTGCGCCTCGCTGCGCCGCAGCGCATCTTCGGCACCCACCCGCTGGATATGCGCCCACGATCGCTCGGTCACTTCGGCAATCACGCCCAGTTCGTACTCGCTCCAGCGATGCGCTGTCCGGTGATGAATCGCCATCAGCGCCACCAGCCGCCCCTGCCGCAGCAGCGGCATGCACAGGCTGGCGCCGATGCCCAGTTCGCGATAGGCCTGCGCCGCTTCCAGCGCCAGTTCGCCCTGGCAATCGGCGATGATCAGCGGCCGCCCGGCCTTCAGCTCCGCCACCGCGCGCGCCCCGAAGCTCGCCAGCCGGTAATGGCCGACGATCGACTGCGTATCGCGCTCCTGCCAGTCGCCCCGGATGGTCAGCCCGTCCTCGTCCTCGTCCATGTCCGACCAGGCGCAGTTCGAACAGCCCAGGTGCTCGCCGGTCATCCGCGTGATCGTTGCCAGGATCGCGTCGGCATCGCGTTCGCCCGATACCGCGCGCGACATCGCGTCCAGGAACCGCAGCCGGGTCTCGCTGCCTTCCAGCGCCAGGCGGTTGCGCCGCGCCTCGGTGGTCTCGACAACCACCGCCAGCACCCCGGCGGGGCAGCCGTCATCGCCGCGCACCGGAGCGTAATCCAGGTTCAGGAACACCTGCTCGGGCCGTCCGTCGCGGTACAGCGTCAGCTCGTGGTCCTTGTAGCTCAGCGTGTTCCCGGCCAGCCCCACCCGCATCACGTTGTCGTTGAAGTCGGCAACCTCCTCCCAGCCCTCGCGCACCAGCGATCCCAGCAGTCGGCTTTCACGCCCCCCGGCAAACACCGCATAGGCGTCGTTGTAGACCATCACCCCGGCCTCGCCCCACAACAGCACCATCGGCACCGGGCTGGACAGCATCAGGCTGACGGTATGGCGTAGCACCGGCGGCCAGGCGTCGATCGGCCCGATCGGCGTCGCCGCCCAGTCGAACCCGGCAATGCGCCGCGCCATCTCGCCGCCGCCTTCCAGAAACGCGGGATCGTTGCCGCCCTCGAAAGCCAGATCCGCCCGCTCCCCCATGCCAGTTCCTCGATTTTCGTTCTCAGGCGCCGCCGACACCATCCCGCATCAACGAACCCACGATTGCATGATCCGTTCCCGTTGGCCGTTCCCGCTTGTCGCGCCGGGCGGCTCGGGCTAGGCGCGCTCGCGAAACGCCAGACCGCACAGGAACCGATTCCATGTCCAGCCTTGAAGCCCAGATCGAAGCCGCCTTCGAAGCCCGCGACAGCGTCACCCCGGCCAGCGCCGATGTCCGCGCGATCGTCGATGCCGCGCTCGACAGCCTCGATTCGGGTGCCGCCCGCGTGGCCGAGCCGGACGGGCAGGGCGGCTGGAAGGTCAACCAGTGGCTCAAGAAGGCGGTGCTGCTCTCGTTCCGCCTGAACGACAACGGCGTCATGGAGTATGGTTCGGCCGGCGCCCCCGCGTTCGACAAGGTGCCGCTGAAGTTCGCCGGCTGGGACGAAGCCCGCTTCCGCGCCGCCGGCATCCGCGTCGTCCCCGGTGCCGTCGTCCGCCGCAGCGCGTTCATTGCAAAGGGTGCGGTGCTGATGCCCAGCTTCGTCAACCTCGGCGCTTATGTCGGCGAAGGCACGATGGTCGATACCTGGGCCACCGTCGGCTCGTGCGCGCAGATCGGGAAAAACGTCCACATCTCGGGCGGCGCCGGCATCGGCGGCGTGCTGGAACCGCTTCAGGCCAACCCGGTGGTGATCGAGGACGGCTGTTTCATCGGCGCCCGCTCCGAAGTCGCCGAAGGCGTCATCGTCGGCACCGGCGCGGTGCTGTCGATGGGCGTGTTCATCGGCGCGTCCACCAAGATCGTCGATCGCGCCACCGGCGAAGTCCACATCGGCAAGGTTCCGCCCTACTCGGTGGTCGTCCCCGGCTCGCTCCCCGGCAAGCCCCTGCCCGACGGCACCCCCGGCCCGTCGCTGTACTGCGCGGTCATCGTCAAGACGGTGGACGCGCAGACCCGCTCGAAGACCGGCGTCAACGAATTGCTCCGCGACTGAGCATTTCCAAGCCGGATGGTACATCCGGCGGCTCGGGAAATGCGACCGCCAAGGACTCGCGCGGAACTTCCCGCCCGTTTCAAACGTAGACTCCGTGAACCGCCCCCCGGGGCCTCACGGAGAACCGCCATGCAACGCCACGGCAACGAAATCCACGTCGATCCGCAGCAAGCGCGCGCCGCCACCGGCCCGCGCTCGATGCGCACGGTGCTGATCGTCAGCCTCGCGCTGGTGGTGTTCGCGTTCGCGGTGGTGTGGGTGGCAAAGGGGCGCGGCGCCGCCGACGTCACCGATCCCACCCGGCAGGTCGCGCCCACCGCCCCGGCCAACGGCGGCTGACCTGTCGCGCTGCTTGGCATCGCCGCAATTGATGCCTAGGCTGATGTTCCTCGCTCCGGGAGCCCCGCTCGCATGAATGCCGATGGCAATCTGATCGCCGATTCCGGCATCCGGCCGCCGCCGGACGGGCTGCAGCGCTTTCATGAGGCGCAGAACGGCACCTGGCTGCGCGCGCTCACCGAAATCCGCCAGGGCGCCAAGCGCAGCCACTGGATGTGGTTCATCTTCCCCCAGCTCGCCGGTCTCGGCGAAAGCCCGATGTCGCAATTCTACGCCATCGCCGACATGGCCGAGGCGCGCGCCTTCCTCGCCGACGAAATCCTCGCCGAACGGCTGGCCGATTGCACCGACGCCGTGCTCGCCTGGGCCGGCGAACGCTCGATCGGCGCGCTGTTCGGCGCGGTCGATGCCATCAAGTTCGCCAGCTCGATGACCCTGTTCGAAGCCGCCGGCGGCAGCCGTCGCCACGCCCGCGCGCTGGATGCGTTTTTCGGCGGCCGCCGTGATACGCGCACTCTCGACCTGCTGCGCTGATCCGGGCATGACGGCCCCATGCAGGGGCAGCAACTCATCGTCGAATTCGTGGTCTCGGCCGCGCTGGTCGTGGTCTGCGTGATGATCCACTTCGTCGGCCTGTTCAGCCTCACCCGCGCCCTGCGCAGCGAAGTCAGCATCGAACGCCTGCGCCAGATCCGGCCGCTGTCGCCGCGCGGCGCGCTGTTCACGCTGTTCATCGTCATCGCCATCATCTCGCTGCACGGCATCGAGATATGGACGTTCGCCGGGGTCTACATCGCCACCGGCGCGGTGCCCGACCTCGAAAGCGCGCTGTACTTCTCCACCATTTCCTATTCGACGGTGGGCTACAACGATACCCACATCCTGCCCGCGTGGCGGCTGCTCGGTGCGTTCGAAAGCATCCTCGGCATCATCCTGCTCGGCTGGTCCACCTCGTTCTTCTTCCGGATGCTGGGCCGCATCGACGCCCATTGACCGGGCAACCTATCGGTCCAACCGATGGCTCCCTTGCGAATTTCGCCACTTCCCCGGCGGCTCGTCGCTTGCCATCACGGCGTCGAAGCCTCCTGCGACTCGGCCCCCCACACGGACCGTGGCTGGCGAATCCAACCCGCAGGAGAGCCATACCATGAGCATCACCACCACCGATCGCCCGCAGTCGGCGATCAAGGTCATCGACGCCGACACCCACATCACCGAACCGCACGATCTGTGGATCAAGCGGGCCCCCGCCGCGCTGCGCGATCGCGTGCCCCAGGTGAAGACCATCAACGGCACCCGCTCGTGGGTGATCGACGGCGACAAGTGCATCGGCTTCAACGCCCACCCCAACAGCGCCATCCTGAAGAACGGTTCCAAGGTCCGCGTTCTCCAGGATTTCCTCGGCTTGCAATACGAGGATGTCCACGCCGGTTCGTCCAGCATCCGCGAACGCCTCCAGGTCATGGATGCCACCGGCATCTGGGCGCAGATCGTCTATCCCAACATCCTCGGCTTCGGTGGCCAGGAAGCCGCGAAGGTCGATCCCGCGCTGCGGCTCGCCTGCGTGCAGATCTACAATGACGCGATGGCCGAAATGCAGGAGGAATCGGGCGGCCGGTTCCTGCCGATGGCGCTGCTGCCGTGGTGGGACGTGCGCGAAGCGGTGAAGGAAACCGCGCGCTGCGAGGCGATGGGCCTGCGCGGCATCAACATCAATTCCGATCCGCATACGGTGAAGGGCGATGACGGCCAGCACCTGCCCGATCTTGGCCACCCGCACTGGGACCCGCTGTGGGAAGTCTGCGAAGGGCTGAACCTGCCGGTCAACTTCCACATCGGCGCGTCGGAACAGTCGATCGACTGGATGGGCCAACAGGGCTGGCCGTCGCTGCCGCGCGAACTGCGCTCGGGGCTGTCCGGCTCGATGATGTTCTTCGCCAACAGCCGCGTGATGGGCAACATCATCTATTCGGGCCTGCTCGATCGCTTCCCGAAGCTGCCATTCGTCTCGGTCGAGAGCGGCGTGGGCTGGGTGCCGTTCCTGCTCGAATCGCTCGACTACCAGCTCGTCGAGATCGCCGAGGGCCGCAGCTTCCACAAGAAGCCCAGCGAGTATTTCAAGAGCAACTTCCACGCCTGCTTCTGGTTCGAACAGGACGACATCGGCCACACCCTGCGCCGCGCCGGCATCGACAACGTGCTGTTCATGACCGATTTCCCGCACCCCACCGGGCTATACCCGATCGAGAACCTGGAAAGCCGCCTCGGCGACCTCAACGCTGCCGAACGCGCCAAGGTCCTCAGCGGCAACGCCGCGAAGCTCTACGGCATCGATCTGTAACGGCAGCATTGCCTCAAGAATCCGTCCGTCCTGAGCTTGTCGAAGGACTGTTTTTCACTTCGCGGCAGCCACAGCCGCACAATTGGCAAGCAGGGGGCGGGGGGCCAAATCCCCGCCCCCTCAACCCAGCAGGCTCCCCGCCAGCCACAGCCCGGCGCCCGCCATCAGCAGCGCCATCGCGCGTTGCAGCGTGCGGACATAGCCCGAGCGCGCCAGCCATTCCTGCCCCCGGCTGGCCGCGCCGACGATCATCAGATGAATCGCCGTGGCAATGCCCACGCTCACCCCGGCCAGCAGCATCGCCAGCCCCAGCGACGGCGCCCGCCCGTGAAGGAACGGCGGCACCACCGCCACGAAGAACAGCACCGATTTCGGGTTGAACACGTTGATCATCAGCCCGGCGGCGAAGGTCGCCCCGGCCCCGGCAAACCGCTGCGGCGCCTGCCCGGCGATCGCGTCGCGCGATTCACGCCAGGTCGAAACCGCCAGCCACAGCATCACCAGCGCGCCGGCGCCGCGCATACCGGCCTGCCAGCCCGGCTCCTCCAGCAGCAGCGCCGCCACCCCCATCGCGCCCAGCAGGGAATTGAGCGTCAATCCGATGGCGATACCGACCACGGCGGCCAGCCCGGCCACGCGCCCCTGGATCGCGCTGACCCCGGCCAGCCAGCCCATGTTCGGCCCCGGCGTGATCTCCAGCAACAGCACCGCCAGCACGAATCCGATGAAATCGGCAAGATGCATGGTCATTCGGGTTACTGCTTCTCCGGATAGGGCGTTCCGTCCCTGTGAACATAGCGGTCATCGGCGGTGAACAGCATGTCGATATCGGAATAGCCGCCGCCGGTCCGCGCCCCCGCGCTCACCGCCACAAACACACAGGGCGCATCGCTCTCGTTAATCAGGTGATGCCCGTCGCGCACCCCCGCCGCCCAGGTGGCGATGTCACCGGCGCGCAGCACCGTGCGGCCGCCGTCCTCCACCAGCACCGCCTCGCCCGCCAGCATCACCACCAGCTCGTCCTCGCCGTCATGCCAGTGCCGCTGCGATGACCACGCCCCCGGCTCCAGCGTGACATGGCACGCGCCCAGATGGGAAAACCCCGCCACCGGCCCGATCCGCCGCTTCCACCGTCCTCCCACTTCGCGATCGAATGGCGCCGGATAACCGGTCACGGTGTTGGGCACATGGTCATCGGGATTGAAACGCGGCATCGCTACTTCCCTTGTCGCGGTGTTGGCGGGGGATTGCACGCTAACCGTTCCTTATCCGCACTTAAACCCCCGCTTGCCCCGCCCCCCTTGCTCCACCCTGCGCGCGGCGTTAGTCATGCGTGATGAGCCTGCTGGTCGATCCTGCCGCCCCCGGTGACGTTTATGTCGCGTCGCTTGCCGAAGCGCTGATCGCCTGCCCCAGCGTCACCCCCGCCGCCGGTCTGGTGTTCGATTGCCTCGGAGCCGCACTCGCCCCGCTCGGCTTCGAAATCCACCGCTTCACGGCGGGCGCCGCCCCTGACGATCCGGTCGAAAACCTCTTCGCCATCCGCAAGGGGCCGGAAGGCAGCCGCCATTTCGCCTTCGCCGGCCACCTTGATGTCGTCCCTCCCGGCGACGGCTGGACCAGCGCCCCGTTCGCCCCCGAACGGCGCGGCGACCTGCTCTACGGTCGCGGCGCGGTTGACATGAAGGGCGCCATCGCGGCGATGGTGGTGGCCGCGCGCGACATTCCCGCCAGCGCCGGCACCCTGTCGTTCATCATCACCGGGGATGAGGAAGGCGCCGCGCTGCACGGCACAGTCGCGCTGATCGAGCACATGCGCGCCGCTGGCCACCAGCCTGACCTGTGCCTCGTCGGCGAACCCACCTCGGTGAACCGGCTGGGCGACATGGCCAAGATCGGCCGGCGCGGCTCGGTCAACATGTGGATCGATGTCGCCGGCGTGCAGGGCCACGTCGCCTATCCGCACCTTGCCGACAATCCGGTGACGAAACTGGTCGCGCTGCTGTCCGAACTCAAGGCGCTGAATCTCGACGACGGCACCGACTGGTTCCAGCCCTCCAACCTCGAAGTCACCGATCTGACGGTGGGCAACCCCGCCACCAACCTGATTCCGGCCAAGGCCTCGGCCCGCCTGTCGATCCGCTTCAACGATCGTCACACCGGCCAAAGCCTTGCCGACCGGGTCACCGCCATCGCCGAGCGGCACGGCGCCAGCGTCCGCGCCGTCATCTCGGGCGAAGCGTTCCTCACCCCGCCCGGCGCCTTCTCCACGCTGGTCAGCGACGCGGTGCTTGCCGAAACCGGCATCGCGCCCGAACTGTCCACCAGCGGCGGCACGTCCGATGCGCGCTTCCTGAAGTCGGTCTGCCCGGTCATCGAATTCGGCCTGTCGAACGCCACCATGCACAAGCGCGACGAGGCCGTGGCCCTGGCCGATCTCGAATGCCTTGCCCGCATCTACCGCCGCATCGCCGAGGCTGCGCTGACCTGACACGATAACGAATGGGAGACGCCGCTTGAATTTCCGCTCGATCGATCCGGCCACCGGCGACATCGTGTGGGAAGGGCAGGGGGCCACCCCCGCCGAAGCGCTCGCCGCCGTCGCCGCCGCCCGCGCCGCGTTCCCCGGCTGGGCCGCCACCCCGCTCGACGTGCGCGTCGCCCACGCCCGCGCTTTTGCCGAAACCCTTAAGGCCCGCCGCGACGCGCTCGCCGAACTGATCGCCCGCGAAACCGGGAAGCCCCGCTGGGAAGCCTTGTCCGAAGTCGCCACCATGATCGCCAAGGTCGAGGTGTCGATCCGCGCTCAGGTCGAACGTACCGGCACCCGCACCGAAGCCACCGCGTTCGGCGCCGCCGTGCTGCGCCACCGTCCGCACGGGGTCATGGCGGTGCTGGGGCCGTTCAACTTCCCCGGCCACCTGCCCAACGGCCACATTGTCCCCGCGCTGCTTGCCGGCAACACCGTGGTGTTCAAGCCCAGCGAGCTGACCCCCGCCACGGGTGCCGCGATGGTCGCCGCCTGGCACGACAGCGGCCTGCCGCGCGATGTGTTGCAGTGCCTGCAAGGCGCGCGCGAAACCGGCGCCGCGCTGGTCTCCGCCGACATCGACGGCCTGCTGTTCACCGGCTCCGCCACCGCTGGCGCCCACTTCCGCCGCCTGTTCGCCGATCGGCCCAACGTCATCACCGCGCTCGAACTGGGCGGCAACAACCCGCTGATCGTGTGGGACGGCGACGCGGAAGAGGCCGCGGCGATTGCCGTGCAATCGGCCTATGTCACCACCGGCCAGCGCTGCTCGTGCGCCCGCCGCCTGATCGTGCCGCAGGGCAGGGCAGGGGACCAGCACGTGGAGGCCATCACCGCCCTTGCCGACAGCTTGCGCATCGGCGCCTGGAACGACGATCCGGCGCCCTGGTTCGGCCCGCTGATCTCTGACGCCGCCGCCGAAAACGCCCGCGCCGCCTTCGCCGCGCTGCCCGGCATCGTCCTGCGCCCGCTCGGCACTATCTCCGAACGCCCCGCCAGCTTCGTCACGCCCGCACTGATCGACGTCACCGGCCACGCCGTCCCGGACGAGGAAGTGTTCGCCCCCATCCTGCAAGTCACCCGCGTCGCCACTTTCGACGAAGCCATCGCCACCGCCAACGCCACCCGCTTCGGCCTTTCCGCCGGCCTCGTCAGCCACGACGATGCGCTGTGGGCGCAATTCCTTGCGCAATCCCGCGCCGGCATCGCCAACCGCAACAGGCCAACGACGGGCGCATCTGGCACGATGCCGTTCGGCGGCACCGGCGAATCGGGCAACCACCGCCCCAGCGCCTTCTACGCGGCGGACTATTGCGCGTACCCGGTCGCCAGCTTCGAGGCCCAGACCCCCACCGGCAATGCCGCCGCGCTCACCGGGATGACGGCATGAGCCTCACCCCCACCGAAGCCGCGCTTGCCCACCACCCCGATCCCGAACGGCTGAGCGCGCACGTGCTGCAATGGTGTGCCATCAACACCGGCACCGCCAACCTCCCCGGCCTCGCCGCCCAGGCCGAAGCCCTTGCCACCGCCTTCGCCGCGCTCCCCGGCGCCATCACCCTCCACGATCCCGCCCTCGTCACCCGCATCGCGCCCGACGGCAGCGAAGTCGAACAACCCCACGGCCGTCACCTCGTCCTCCGCGTCCGCCCGCTGGCGGCAACCCGCGTCCTCCTCACCGGCCACATGGACACCGTGTTTGCGGCCGATCACCCGTTCCAGCGCGTCCAATGGCTTGATGCGGCAACGCTCAACGCCCCGGGCGCCGCCGATATGAAGGGCGGCCTCGCCGTCCTCCTTGCCGGCCTCGCCGCGTTCGAGACCACGCGGCCAAGCCTCGGCTACGACGTGCTGATCAACAGCGACGAGGAAACCGGCTCGCTGTCCTCCGCCCCGCTGATCGCCGAACTGGCAGCGGGCAAAGCCGCCGCGCTCACTTACGAACCCGCGCTGCCCGATGGCGGCATGGCCCGCGCCCGCCCCGGCTCGGGCAATTTCTCGGCGATCATCACCGGCAAGGCCGCCCATGCCGGCCGCAACCCCGACGATGGCCGCAACGCCGTGCTCGCCGCCGCCGATCTTGCGCTGCGGCTCGCCGGGCTGCGGCGCTGGGGCATTGCCGTCAACGTCGCGAAAATCGACGGCGGCTCGGCCAACAACATCGTTCCCGACCATGCCGTGCTGCGCTTCAATGTCAGGCCGACATCGGATGCCCAGGCGACCAGCGCGGGCAACGAGATTGCGGCGCTCGCCGATGCGGTTGCGGCCGCGCACGATGTCGCCATCCACCTCCACGGCCACTTCAACCGCCCGCCAAAGCCTGTTGCCCCCGCCAGCGAGCGCCTTTACGAACTCGTCCGCCGCACCGCGCAAGACCTCGGCCAACCGCTTCACTGGGCCGACACCGGCGGCGTCTGCGATGGCAACAACATCGCCGCCCACGGCATTCCCGTGCTCGACACGATGGGTGCGCTGGGCGGCGCCATCCACAGCACCGCCGAATTCCTCCGGGTCGATTCACTCGCCCCCCGCGCCGCGCTGACCGCCCTCGTCCTCCACCGCCTCGATTCGGGAGAGCTACCCTGAACCCACTCCTGCGCCCCGCCGGTCCGCAAGACCTCCCCGCCATCTACGCGATGGCCAAGCGCACCGGTGGCGGCTTCACCAACCTGCCGCCCGATCGCCGCGCGCTGAAGGCCAAGCTCGAACGCTCCGCCGCCGCCTTCGCCCGCGCCGGTGATACGCCCGATGACGACCAGTACGTGTTCATGCTCGAAGCCCGCCCCGGCGGCCCGGTCATCGGCACCTGCCAGGTCTTCGCCAAAGTCGGTTCCACCTGGCCGTTCTATTCCTACCGGCGCGGCGCCATCAGCCAGACCAGCAAGGCGCTCGGCCGCAGCTTCCGCGCCGAAATGCTCAGCCTCTGCACCGATCTCGACGGCACCACCGAAGTCGGCGGGCTCTACCTCCTGCCCGATGAACGCTCTGCCGGCACCGGCGCGCTGCTGGCGCGCAGCCGTTATCTGTTCATCGCCATGCACCGGCCCCGCTTTGCCGACCGCACCATCGCCGAGCTGCGCGGCGCGCACGACGAGACCGGCGGATCACCGTTCTGGGACGGCGTTGCCGGCCGCTTCTTCGGCATGACCTTCCGCGAGGCGGACGAGTTCAACGCCGTCCACGGCAACCAGTTCATCGCCGACCTGATGCCCAAGCACCCGCTGTACCTGGCCATGCTCCCCGAATCGGCGATCGCCGCGATCGGCGTGCCGCACAATTCGGGCCGCGCCGCGATGCGAATGCTGGAGAACGAGGGCTTCACCCACGATCACTACCTCGACATCTTCGACGGTGGCCCGACGATGTGTGCCCCCACCGACCGCATCGCCACCGTCGCCAAAGCCCGCACCGAAATCGTCGCCGCTATCCGCGAACCGGCAAACCCGGTCCTCAGCCTCGCCGCCACCGGACACCTCGCCAGTTTCCGCACCACGTTCGCCCATATCGAAGCCACGCCGGAAGGCCTGATCATCGACCCGCAAGCCGCCGCCGCCCTGTCCGCCGAACCCGGCACCCCCATCACGCACGTGCCCCGCTGATGCTCACCGAAATCAACTTCGACGGCCTCGTCGGCCCCAGCCACAACTACGCCGGGCTCAGCCTCGGCAACCTCGCGGCCACGCGGAATGCCGGCGCGGTCGCCCACCCGCGCGCCGCCGCGCTGGAGGGGCTGGCGAAGATGCGCGCCAACCTCGCGCTCGGCCTTGTCCAGGGCCTGCTGCTGCCCCACGCCCGGCCCAACGAAAGCTGGCTTCACGATCTCGGCACCGACATGGCGCGCGCTTCCCGTGGCTTGCGCGCCAACGCGCTGTCCGCCTCGCCGATGTGGGCCGCCAACGCCGCCACCGTCTCGCCCGCACCCGATACCGCCGACGGCCGCTGCCACCTCACCGTCGCCAACCTCGTCACCATGCCACACCGCAGCCATGAATGGCCCGGCACCCTCGCCCAGCTCCGCCTCGCCTTCGCCGATCGCACCCGGTTCATGGTCCACGGCCCGGTGCCGCCCCCGTTCGGCGACGAAGGCGCCGCCAACCACATGCGCCTGTGCGCCGCGCACGACCAGCCCGGGGTCGAGGTCTTCGTCTATGGCGAACCCGGCGGCCCGTTTCCCGCGCGCCAGAGCCACGAGGCCAGCCACGCGGTCGCCCGCCGCCACCGCCTCGATCCCGCCCGCACCCTGTTCGTCCGCCAGTCCGCGCAGGCCATCGCCGCCGGCGCGTTCCACAACGATGTCGTCGCGGTGGCCAACGGCCCGGTGCTGCTGGCGCACGAACAGGCCTTCGCCGATCCCGCCGGGTTCTATACCGCGCTGACCCGCG
Organism: Sphingomonadales bacterium; assembly: GCA_018971065.1. Next base: position 69,173 of record JAGWVC010000002.1, read on the forward strand.
CTTTGCCGGAGGCGCAGGTTATCGAAGTCCCCGCCAGCGCCGTCCCGCTGGCCGATGCCGTCGCCGGCTACCTGTTCAACGCCCAACTTGTCTCGCTGCCCGAAGGTGGAATGGCGCTGATCGTCCCCACCGAATCGCTGGAAACCGCCAGCGTCGCGAAATGGCTGGCCGCGCTCCCTGCGCAGAATGGCCCCATCCGCCGCGTCGTCCCGGTCTCGGTCCGCCAGTCGATGGCCAACGGCGGCGGCCCCGCCTGCCTGCGCCTGCGCGTGGTCGCCAGCCCCGCCACGGTCGATCCGCGCTTCCTGCTTGACGAATCGCGCATCGATCGCGTCACCGGCATCGTCGCTCACCACTGGCCGCAGGAAATCGCCCCCGACGATCTTGACCGCCCCGCGCTGTGGGCCGACATCCGCACCGCGCGCGCGGCGCTGCTGGCCGTGCTCGATCTTGCCGAACTTGCCTGAGCATTGCGCAAAAAAGTGGGAACCGGTTTTTTGCATCAAGCAATGCGACAACACAGATTAAAGGACATCATGGAAGCCGAACTCGCCGCCCGCCTGCTCCCGCTTGAAGGCGGCATCAACTTCCGCGACATGGGTGGCTATCGCGCCGCCGATGGCCGCACCGTCAAGTGGCGCCACCTCTACCGCTCGGGCGCGATGGCGCAGCTGACCGATGCCGATGCCGCCGCGCTGGCCGAACGCGGCATCCGGCTGGTGGTCGATCTGCGCTCCACCCGCGAACAGGGCGAAGCGCCCACGCAATGGGTCCACGATCGTGGCGTCGGGTACTGGTCGCGCCAGCATGACGAAAGCTTCGGCCACCTCCACGCCATGCTCGATCGTGACGCCATCACCCCGGAGGATGCCCGCCAGACGATGATCTTCGGCAACGCCCACCTGCCGCATCAGCAGGCCCCCGCCTTTGCCGCGCTGATGCAGGCGCTGGCCGATGGCGACGTGCCGGTCGCGTTCAACTGCACCGCCGGCAAGGACCGCACCGGCGGCGCCGCCGCGCTGGTCCTAGCCACGCTCGGCGTCGGCCGGGCGGACATCACCGCCGATTACCTGCTGACCAACCACGCGGTCGATCTGCGCACCGCGTTCAGGCAGAAACCGTCGGAAACCGCGTCGCGCTATGCCACGCTCGATCCCGGCGTCGGCGAAATGATCCGCGTCGTCCGCCCCGAATACATCGCCGCCTTCCTCGATGCGCTCGACAGCGAATGGGGCGGCGTCGAAAACTACCTCTCGGACCTCGGCCTCAAACCCGACGCCACCGCCGAAATCCGCGCCCGCCTGCTCGACTGATCAAACTTCGGGGCCGGGGGGAACCAGCGGCCACGCCTGCTCGCGCGCATAAGCCGAACGCACCACCGCACAGGTCAGCGTGCCGATCTCGGGGATGGTCAGGGCCAGCGTATCGCCGATCTCGATCGGCGCCACATCCGCCGCGCCCGACAGGATCAGGTCGCCCGGGTAAAGCGTCATCGCGCTGGAGGCCAGGGCGATCATCTGCGCCGGGCTGCCTGCCATGTTGGCAAACTTGCGCGTCCCCCGCAGCTCGCCATTTACGCGGAACTCGTAGGCCAGCACAGCGGGATCGGGAATCTCGTCCGCCGTCACCAGGCACGGGCCGATCGTGCCATAGGTATCGAACGCCTTGCAGAATGCCCAGTCCTCGCGCTCGGGCTTCAGCGTCGTGTCATAGGCGCAGGCATAGCCGGCCACGTAATCCAGCGCGTCGGCCTCGGCGATGTTGCGGCCCTGCCGGCCGATCACGATCGCCAGTTCCGGCTCATGCACGGTCACGCGGTCGGGCCAGGCAATCTGGATGCCGTCACCCTCGCCGCTCAGCGACGTGGTGGCCTTGCCCATGAAGCCGATCATCCCGAACGGCGCGCCGAAATGCTTCCAGTTGCCCGCCCCGCAGACGAACTTGGCCGGGTTCGCCACCGGCGACAGCAGCTTCACGTCGGCTCGCGCCACCGTCTCCGCCCCCGGCGCGATCGCCTCGATCCGCGCCCGCACCGCACCCAGGTTGGCGATCAGGTGGTCGCCCGGCACCAGCGGCCAGGCCAGCGGCGGCAGCGCATCGGTCGCGGCGGTCACGTCGCGCACAACATCGCCTTCCAGCAGCCCCAGCCGCGGCGTTGCGGCGGCATCGTCATTGCGCGTAAACCGGCATATCTTCATGGCATCCGCTCCTGATTATCGAATGAAACCGCCGGCCCGCAGCCGCTCGCGTTCGTCCGCGCCGATGCCGGCTTCGGCCAGCAGTTCCTCGGTATGCGCCCCCAGCGCCGGCGCACCCCGGCCGCCACACGGCGCCACCGCCCCGTCCAGCGCCACCGGCCCGCTGGCCAGTTGCACCACCTGTCCGTTGGCGGCCGTCGCCTCGAAGATGTGGCCGTTCGCCCGCGTCATCGGATCGTCGAACACCTCGTGCGGGGTCTGCACCAGCTCCCACGGCTCGTCCCAGGCGCCGAACACCGGCTTCCACTCGGCCCAGTCGCGCTCACCGATCCGCGCCGCATAAATGTCGATCAGCGCCTGCGCATTCGCCGCACACGCCTTCGCCTCGTTGAAGCGCTCGTCCGCCAGCAGGTGATCCAGCCCCAGCAGCTTCGTCAATGGCACGAACGCCTTGTGCCCCTGCAACAGCATCAACTGGATCCAGCGCCCGTCGCGGGTGCGATAGTTCGCCGTCATCGGGTCCACCCAGCTCATGCCGATGCCGCGCTGCTGTTCGGGCGTCTGCTCGCGGGTGTTGGTCACGTCGCTGGACAGCACCCAGATCGCGGTGCCCAACAGCGATACCTCCACCACCGAAGGCTCGCCGGTCATCGCCCGCTTGTACAGCGCCGCCGCCATGCCATAGGCCAGCGAAATTCCGCCGGTATGGTCGCCCAGTGCCGGGCGCGGCTTCGCCGGTGCCTCGTGCCCCTCGGGCCGCAGGATATGCGCGAACCCTCCGCGCGACCAGAACGCCGATGCGTCATAGCCGGCCTTGTCGATCTCGCCGCCCTGGAATCCCAGCCCGTTGCCCCGCGCATAGATCAGCTTGGGGTTGCGTGCCCGCAGGTCGTCCACGTCCAGCCGCAGGCCTTTGATCGCCTTCGGCCGCAGGCTGGTCAGGAACACGTCCGCCGTCTCCACCAGCTTCAGCAGCACCTCGCGGCCCTCGTCGGTCTTCAGGTCGATCGCCACCGATTTCTTGGCACGGTTGTTCTGCTCCATCGACAGGTTGACCCCGCCGTCGCCGCGCCCGCGAAAGTTGCGATAGGGGTCCCCCTCGATCGTCTCGACATGGATCACCTCAGCGCCATGATCGGCCAGCAGCGCCCCCGCGCTGGGCACGAACACGAACTGCGCCAGTTCCACCACGCGCACTCCGGCAAAGGCATTGGGAAACATCGTCGGTATCCTCCCCCCGGCGCGTTCGCGCTCTGGAACTTAGCAAGCGCTTGGTGCATATGCCTTGCACCCGCTCACGGTCAAGGGACCCCGCATGGCTCGTCCAACAACGCTGGCACGCAAGCCCGAACCGCCGGTCATGGCCGATCGCCGCCAGCGCATCCTCGCCGTTGCCGCGAAGCGCTTCGCCGAAACCGGGTTCGAGCAGACCACCGTGCGGCAGATCGCCGACGACGTCGAAATCCTCTCGGGCAGCCTGTACCACCACTTCGCCACCAAGGAGGACATGCTTCACGAGATCGTGCGCGGCCCGATCGAGCGCCACGGCGCCCGCGCCACGCGCATCGCCGCGCTGCCCGGCAGCGCCGAAGCCCGGCTCGTCACGCTGATCCGCGCCGACCTTGCCGCGCTCACCCGCGATCACGAAGCCCACGCCATCCTCTACAACGAACGCATGTTCTTCCGCCGCAACCCCGATTTCGCCTATGTGCTCGATGCCAAGAAGGCGGCCTACCGTGCCTGGCAAACCATCCTCCAGGACGGCATCGCCACGGGCGAATTCGCCGCCGACATCGACGTCTACCTCACCATCTCCACCGTCATCCGCATGCTCAACACCGGTGCCGACTGGTTCGTGCATGAGGACGGCCACGTCCTCGATCTGGCCGGCGGCCGCGATTTCGAACGGCTTGCCGGGTTCCATCTGGCTTTCGTGCTGCGCGCCGTCCGCGCCGTCACCCGCGCCGGCGCGCCCGTCCCGGCATCGCTGGAGACATGATAAGCGCGCTTGCGCTCGGCCGCGAAATCCGCTTTGGATACATTTGACGCTGACCTGATGTACAGCGCGACAGGGACGAACACGTGGGCACGCGACCGTTGAAGAACCTTTCCGAAGTGATCGTCATCGGCGGCGGCCTCGCCGGCCTCGCGGCGGCGCGCCACATGGCCCGCCTCGGCCGCCTCGTCACCCTGTTCGAAGGCAGCGGCCTCTACGGCGGCCTCACCGCCACGCTCGGCCATGTCGACGGCCTGCCGTTTCCCGGCAGCTTCGCCGGGCAGGACATTGCCATTCCCATGCTGGAGGATGCGAAGAAGGTGGGCGTCCGCGTCATCGAATGGCCGGTCGAGTCGGTCGAGACCGGCGAACGCCTGTCGGTCACCGACGGCAGCGGTGAAATCCACCTGCCCGAAGCGGTCATCGTCGCCTCGGGCGCCGCGCTGCGCAACCTTGGCGTTCCGGGCGAGGCACAGTTCCTCGGCCGCGGCGTCTCGCGCTGCGCCACCTGCGACGGCGGCTTCTACAAGGGCAAGGACGTTGCCGTCATCGGCGCCGGCGACGGCGGCGTCCACGAGGCGCTCACCCTCGTGCCCATGGTCCGCCGCGTCTACCTCGTCTGCCGAAGCCCCCTGTCGGCCAAGCGTGAATACGCCGATCGCATCGCCGGCAAGGACAACGTCACTTTCGTGTGGGACAGCGAAGTGGTCGAAGTGCTGGGGCAGAACGCCGTCACCGGCCTGCGCCTGCGCGATGTGCGCAACGGCGCCGAATCCACGATCGAGGTTTCCGGCGTGTTCCCGTTCATCGGCGTCGAGCCGGTCAGCGGCTTCCTGCCCGCCGCCTTGCGCACCGCCACCGGCCACGTCGCCGCCGGGGCCGACACCCTCACCGCCGATCCCCGCGTGTTCGCCGCCGGCGCCGTCCGCGCCGGCTATGGTGGCACCGTCATCGAAGCTATGGCAGAAGGCGTGCGCGCGGCGGAAGCCGCCGGCCGCCTGCTGGCCGGCAAGTTCTGAAAGAGGAGCACGTCAAGTGTCCGAAGAATACGCAGTAGTCTGGCCCGTCGCCGAACGCCGACTTAAAACCCGGCCGCTCGCCAAGCGTCTCGATACGCTGAAGGGCAAGACCGTCGCGCAACTGTGGGACTATCTGTTCGCCGGTGACGAGGTGTTCCTGGCGCTCGAAAAGAAGCTGGCGGAGACCTACCCCGATATCAAATGGGTGTCCTGGCGCGAGTTCGGCAGCACCCATGCGGTGAACGAGAAGGAGCTGTTGGCCAGTCTGCCCCAGCGCTTCAAGGAACTCGGGGTCGACGCCGCCATATCCTGCATGGCGTGCTGAGGTTCTTGCACGCCCGCCGTGTTGCGGGCTAGCGAGGTTTGTGAACGGGCCGGTTTCCCCACCAGCTCACTGACATGCGAAGGCTTTCTCGGCCAGGCCGCCGCCACCGCGGTGGGCCTCGGCATGCCCAACCTGCCGGTGGCCACCATCGTCGGCCACCCCGGCGCGCAGTCGGTCGAGGAGATCCACGCCAATGTCATGGCGGTCACCGCCGCCGAAGTGATCGCCAACCTGACGGTCCAGCCCGCCGAGATCGATCTCGGCGTCGAGCCCGGCAGCCGCGACATCGTCTTCACCGGCAGCTTCGAGGAAGTGAACGACCACTTCTGGGAGAACGAGTGGAGCGACGGCCTGCCGATCGTCCCGCCGACGATGGCCAAGATCGAGGAATTCCTCGCCTTCACCCCGCGCAAGCCCAACGAAACCCTCGGCATCGTGCTGCCCGCCAGCCGCGCGGTGACGATCTGGTCCGTCGCGGTCAACGGCGTCATGGCCGGCTGCCGCCCGGAATACATGCCGGTGCTGGTCGCGCTGGGCGAGGCAATGGCTGACCCCATCTACGGCGTCGAGCATTCGGGCAACACCCCGGGCGCCGACACGCTGATCGTGCTCAACGGCCCGATCATCAAGCAATTGAAGTTCAACTATGAACAGGGCGCGCTGCGCGACGGGTTCCGGGCCAACACCTCGGTCGGCCGGTTCTGGCGGCTGATGCTGCGCAATGTCGCCGGCTTCCTCCCTCACAAGACCGACAAGGGCACGTTCGGCAACACCTGGAAGGTGGTGCTGGCCGAGAACGAGGACGCGCTGGCGAAAATCGGCTGGCCGTCGAACGCCGAGGACATGGGCTTCCGGACGGGCGACAACACCGTCACCATCACCCGGATGACCGGCGGCGATGTCATGCCCTCGGTCACCGGCAGCACGCCCGAACTGCTGCTGCCCTACCTGGCGGACGGCGTCGCCAAGGAAACCGGCTGGGAAGTCTCGTTCACGGTCGGCGGCCTCACGCACGGCACGCTGCGCCCGGTGCTGGTGATCAGCCCGATCCTTGCGGAAACCATCGCCAAGGCCGGGTGGAGCAAGGACCGCGTCAAGCAGTACCTCTACGACCACGCCCGCCACCCGGCATGGCGTGTCGAGGTGCTGATGGAGAAGTGGACCGAGTTCAAGATCACCAGCCTGCGCCATCAGGTCAACCTTGGCAAATTGCCCCGCGCCTTCGCCGAATCGGACGATCCCGATCGCCTGGTGCCGATCGTGCTCCACCCGGACGATTTCATGGTGCTGGTCAGCGGCGATCCGCTGCGTACCAACGCCTACGCGTTCGCGCACAATGGCTACCTGGGCTTCCCCGTCGCCAAGCAGATCCAACTGCCCGAAGGCTGGGAAGACCGGCTGGGCGGGGTGAAACGGTAGCGAAATGGCAGGGGGGAGGACGATCTCCCCCCTGCCGTCCGCCATCCCGCACAGCCACCCTCGCGGACGATCGCGACGCTCTGTCCGATCGCAGCGCATTTGTACAAGAACCCCGCTACGCACGGTGGCAGTATCACCCAGTGTATTGATTCGGCGTGATCATTTCGGTTGCCGCGGGCACCCTGCCGGTCTCGCCGTATCCAGCATCGGGGGCATGTCATGGCAGCGCGGGGCATATCGGCAGCACGGGTGATTGCGGCAAAGCTGGCGGCGTCCGGGCTGGCGGCGGCGCTGGCGTGCTGGTCAGGCGCGGCACTGGCCAAACCGGTTGACGATTGCCAGGCGATCGCCGCGCGCTTCCGCACTGGCGCCGTGCAGAATTATCGGCCGCTGCCCGCACTCACCCCGCGCCAAGGCACGCTGGGCATGGACCTCGTCGCCCGCAATGCCGATGTGACGATCGGCGACAAGCTGGTCGTCGGCGTCCCGGTGTTCGCCATCCAGCCGCGTGCCGAAACCCGGCCCGTGCGCATTACCGGCCCTAACGGCCATGCCATCCCGTTCCCCGCCCGCTGCCTTGCGGATTCCGCGTGGAGCTATGGCGGCACCCGCTGGGAACTGATGCAGGGCGACGCCATCGCCGCCACGCTGAGCAGCGAACTCGATAACGGCAACTCCCCCAGCAAGCCCGAGGGCGCGGCGAACGGCGGCGTCCCCTGCAACGACACCAATCTTCATGTTCACGGGTTGCTGGTTATGCCCACGCGCCCGCCGGTCACGTCGGGCAACTATGGCGACTATGTGTTCGTCACCGCCACCGGCAAGCCGGCCGCCGCCCCCAGCGAAGATGCCTGCGATGGGCCGGTGCCCATGCCGCACGGCCCGGAATCGCTGGCTCGGGTCAACTATCGCATCGCCATTCCCGGCCACCGCCTGCCCGATGGCGATTCGCTTTCCGAAAATCCGTACGACATGCGTTCCGGGCATCATCCCAGTGGCCTGTTCATCTATCACCCTCACCCCCACGGCTATTCCCGGGCGCAACTGCACGGCGCCACCACCGGCCTGCTGACCGTGGGCAGGTTGACCGATTACGTCCGCGTCGCCGCCGCGCCGGGCACGCCCCGGCCCAAGGGGTTCGACATCCGCTACCTGCTGCTCAAGGATGCCCCGGTCGAACGGAACACCGGCGATGCCAACTGGCACATGCTGGCCAACGGCAAGTTTCTCGATCAGAACGGCAATGCCGTCCCCTGCATCGCGGCCGGCGGCGCCCCGCGCGGTGAATGCCAGAGCGCGGACGGCAGCAAGCACTGGCTGTTCACGGTCAACGGCGTGCAATACCCGGTCATCACCGACGTCAAACCGGGCGAGGCGGAAATCTGGCGCATTGCCAATGTTTCGCCGAACGTGACCTACGACCTGCAACTGCGCTACGCCGTGTCCGCTGGCAGCCTGGGTGCGGATTACAGGTTTCGCGTGCTCTCGCTCGATGGCGTCAGCGATGCCGATCGCGCGGGCGGCGCCCCGGTGGAAATGCGGGATCATCTGGTGATGATGCCGGCATCGCGTGCCGAAATCTTCATCCCGCCGCTGCCCCAGGGCGCCCGCCTGGTCCTCGCCACGAAAGGCGTCGATACCGGTGGCGATGTCTGGCCCGAGGTCAGGCTGGCCGAACTGCACATGCCGCCAAGCCAGCACCGCTATCAGTTGCAGACCCGGTCGATGCCCGGCTCGGCCCTGCCCACGGCGGTCGCGGCGGCAACCGTGGCGCTTGATCCCTGCACGCCCACCGATCCTGCCGCCGGGCCGATCCAGCGCCGCATCCATTTCGTCAAGCGGACGGTCGGCCAGCTCGAAATTCTCGGCCTGGTCGCGGCGGCGCGCCAGCCCGACGGCCAATGGAAGGTATGGTCGGGCAGCCAGTGGATCGGCGAGGAAGACGCGTGGAACGCTATCGCCGCATCGCCGATCGACGACGGCCGGAAGGTCGTTCCCGCGCCGGCTTTCGGCTCAGGCCTCAATTACGGGGCGGTCTGCGCGCGCAAGGGCCAGAAGGAAATCTGGACGCTCGACAACTGGACCAATGAAGATCACAATTTCCATATCCACCAGTCAAAGTTCCGGGTTCTCGAAACCGTCGCCGCCGCGATGCCGGCCAAGGCATCGGGCGCCAGCCCCGATCTTCGCGAACTGGTCCTGCGGGACAGGCCGCTCACCGAATCCGGCGCGCTTCGCTACCACGACACCATCCCCGTCCTGCGCGGCGCCCCGGTCGGCGCGGGTGAATGCAATGGCAGCATCAATGGCGCAGTCTGCACGCCCACCGCGGTCCGGATCGAGATCGCCTTCGATCGCGACGAGCAGGTCGGGCACTTCGTCTATCATTGCCACATCCTCGAACACGAGGACCTGGGTATGATGGCCGCCATCGACGTCTGCGCGCCGGGGCAGCCGTGCGCGCCGGGCGGGATGCCCGGCCATATGGCCATGCATCACTGATGCCGGCGCCCCCGCTCCCGTCGCGCCGGTGGGGGCAGCGGCGGGTGCGGGCGCCGATGCGTCCCGTCAGGGGTGCACCTCCACCCGCAGCCGCGTGATCCGCGTCGTTGCGATCTTCCACGCGCCGTCCTCCACCACATAGGTCTCGTGGTAATGCCCCCAGCCGACCAGATGGCGGAATTCGCCCCCCGGCGGAAACCACATGCGGTCGGTGAATGCCCACACCCCGGTTGCCGTGGTCGCGCCCGTCACCGTGATCTCGGACTGGTTGCCCTGATGCACGCTGACGATGCCGAACTTCGCCATCCCGTCCGAAACCCACTGGTCGCGCCCACGCAGCGCCAGGTTCATCGCCGGCAGGTAGTCCACGCCCGATTGCGGGTCGGTGCAGCAGCCGAAGTATTCCAGCACGCAGTCCTTCGCCAGCACCGACTTCACCAGTTCGCCGTCGCAGCTATCCACCCCGCGCCAGTACTTCGCCCGCGCCTGCCGGATGTCCTCGATCGCGGCCAGCCTATCCGCCGTATCCATCAGATGTATCGCCCCCCGTTCACACCGATCACCTGCCCGGTCACATAGCCGGCCTCGTCCGAAGCCAGGTATGCCGCCGCCCCGGCAATATCTTCCGGCTCGCCATGCCGCCGGATCGGCCCGGCATCGACCATCGCCTGGAACTTCGCCTTCATCTCGGGCCGCTCGAAGCTGGCCAGCGACATCTCGGTGTTGTGCACGAAGCGCGGCGGGATCGTGTTCGAGGTGATGCCGTGCTCACCGAATTCCTGCGCCAGCGTTCGGGTCAGCGCCACCATCCCGCCCTTGCTGGCCGAATAGTGCGCCATGTTCACCGCGCCCGATTGCGCGCTGGACGACGAGATATTGATGATCCGCCCCCATTGCGCGGCCAGCATGTCGGGCATCGCCACCTGCGTCACCGTGAAGGCGCTGCGCAGGTTGACCGCCAGCATTCGGTCCCACGCTTCCTCGGTCAGTTCCATGAATGGCACGAATCCGGTCATCCCGGCGTTGTTCACCACGATCAGCACCGGTCCCAGTTCGGCCCGCAACCGGTTGACTGCCGCCTGCACCTGCGCGCGATCGGCAACGTCGGCGGTCAGCCCCACGGCCTTGCCACCGGCGGCGCGCACTTCGGCGGCGGTCCGCTCCGCGCCTTCGCCGTTCAGGTCCAGCGCGCCGATAGCAACGCCGTCTCGCGCCAGTCGCAGGCATATCGCGCGGCCGATCCCGGCGGCGGCGCCCGTTACAAGGGCTACCTTGGTCATGTCTCTCTCCCGTCCCGCTGATTCGGTGTTCAGCAGGACAGTCGCCGAACTGACCGGCGTTGCAAAGCGCAAAACGCGGGCTGGATCAGGCTTTGCGTGCCGTCGAGATTCCGGCGATCAGCCCGCCGTCCACCGGCAGGTTCACGCCGGTGATGTTCGATGCCAGATCGCTGGCCAGGAACAGCGCCGCGTTCGCGCAATCCTCGGGGGCGATCGGCCGGCCCAGCGGATGGTTGGCCCCCATCGACGCCAGCGCCGCCGGCGAGCTGCCGATTCCGGGCAGGAAGTTGGTCGGCATTCCGGCCGGGCACACCGAATTCACGCGTATCCCCACCGGCGCCATCTCGATCGCCAGCGTGCGGGTCAGGGTGGTGATCGCCCCCTTGGTGGCGCCATAGGCAACGTTGCCATAGCCGATCAGCCCCGCCACCGATGCTGTGTTGACGATGACCCCGCCGTCTCCCTGCGCCTCGAACTGCCGGACCGCCGCCAGGCAGCCGTTCATCACCCCGAACACGTTGACGTTGAAGATGCGGTCCACGTCGGCGCGCTGCGTTGCCTGGAAACCCCGGCCCGAACCGTCGGCCTTTGGAATGATGGTGATGCCGGCGTTGTTGTACATCACGTCCAGCCGGCCCCAGCTTGCCACCGCCTTCGCCACCAGTGCATCGACCTGCGCCGCGTCGCCGACGTCGCAGGCCATTCCGAACGCCTGATGCCCCTCGGCCTTGACCAGTTCCACCGTCTCCAGCGCCGCCGCCTCGTTGACATCGGCACAGGCCACTTTCGCCCCGTTGCGCGCAAAGATCAGGCAGGCCGCGCGCCCCACGCCCGATCCGGCCCCGGTGATGACGGCTATCTTGCCCGGCAGCAGTCCATGCATCGCGATGCTCCCAAATTCCATACTGCGAATATTTGTTCGAACTGTAGATTGCGATCTTGCCGGTGGTCAATCGCCCGGGTGGGGATCGCGGCGCTATTGACGGAAAAATTGCACCGCCTTAGGAGGCTTGTTCGAAATAGCGAAAATCCGCAAGACGGGCGGTGGAGTCACGATGGCGCGAAGTTCTCCGGGCGTGAAGCGGATGGCCGCTGTGCTCGATTTCATGGCTGACCACCCCGGCCAGGCTTTCGCGCTGACCGATCTGGTCCGCGCGCTGAAGCTCTCGCGCGCCACCTGCCACGCGCTGCTTACCGGCCTTGTCGAAGTCGGCTATCTCTATCGCACCGGCGAGAAGACTTACGTGCTCGGCCCAGCGCTCGCCACCATCGGCCGCGTCGCCGCCGAACATTTCTCGCCGTTGCAGATCGCCAAGCCCGAAATGCGCCGCCTGGCCGATCAGTTCGACGTGGTCTGCGCCGCCATGTTCATTGAGGGTGACAGCATCGTCAGCCGCGAACGCGCCGCCAGCGCCAGCCACGTCGGCTATTCGCTGCCGCTGGGCACGCGCATCCGCCTGCGCGCGCGCTCGATGCCGGTGTTCTTTGCCTCGGCCCCCGCCGAAGCCCGCGCCTATCTCGATTCGGTGAACGCCACCCCCGCCCAGCGCGAGACCGCCGAAGCGGTCATGGCCTTCGTCCGCGCCCACGGCTACAGCGTCCTGGTCCGCACCGTTCCGGCCGAGGCCGAGCCCGATGCGCCGATGGTGCCCACCGAGGACGGCGAATTCCCGGTCGTCACCCTCGATCGCGTCGCGCCGGGCGAGACTTACGCGCTGTCCTCGCTCACCGCCCCGGTGTTCGATGCGCGCGGCCGGGTCGAATTCGTGCTGGGCCTGATGGGCTTCCATGGCGCGATGACCGGTGAGCAGATCCTCACCGCCGGGGCGCAATTGCGCCAAGCCTGTGACCGGATCGGCGATTTCCTGTCCGGCAAGTCCGCCCCGGCCTGATCGACACCCGAAATTCGGCGTTCATGCGGCTGCGGCTTGACGCCGCCTTCGCTTGTCCGCATAGGAAATGGCGAATAATCGTTCGCGATGGGGAATATTGATGGCCCCCACGCGTTGCCGGGAGAGGCCCATGTCCGACGTCATCGTTGCCCCAGAAACCCGCGATCTCGACGATCTCGCCGCCAGCCTCGTCACCTGGCTGTCCGAACGGATGCCGGCGGCGCAGGGGCTTCAGGTCGTCAACCTCGATTATCCGCGCGGCGCCGGCCAGAGCCACGAGACCATCCTGTTCGACGTCGAATGGCGCAACGGCTATGCACCGATGAGCATGGGCTGCGTCGTCCGTATCAAGCCCGGCAGCTTCACCGTGTTTCCCGACAACCTGTTCGACGAACAGTACCAGATCATGCGCCGCCTGTTCGAGGACGGCCGCGTGAAAATCGCCGAGCCGCTGTGGATCGAGAACGATCCCGCCATCCTCGGCAAGCCGTTCTTCGTCATGCGCAAGATCAAGGGCAGGGTGCCGGTTTCGATCCCGCCTTACGCGCGCGAGGGCTGGGTCAAGGACGCCACCCCGGCGCAGCGGCGGACGATGTGGGAATCGGGCGTGCGCCAGCTTGCCGCCATCCAGACCGTGCCCACTGCCGGCTTTGATTTCCTCGCCGGCCCGGCCGGTGCCGAGCGGGGCCTCGCGCAGGAGTGGGACAAGTACGTCCGCTTCGTGAAGTGGCTTGAGGATGAGGGCGCCACGCCGGATTACCTGCGCGCGCTGGAAAAGGGCCTCACCCGCCTCGATTCGTGCCGCCCCGCCAACCAGCCCGAGGGTCTGGTCTGGGGCGACGCCCGCCTCGGCAACATGATGTTCGGCGATGATTTCCAGGTGCTGGCGGTGATGGACTGGGAACAGCCCTCGCTTGGCGGGGCGCTGCACGACCTCGCCTGGTTCGCCGAGATCTGCGACACCATGCATGGCAAGAACTGCCGGTTCGCCGAGCCGCTGGACGGCATGGGCAGCTTCGAGGAAACCGTGGCGCTGTGGGAGGAAGTCAGCGGCAAGTCCGCCGCCGACCTCGACTGGTACATGGAATTCGCGCGTCTGAAGATGAGCTGCACCGGCGTGCGGCTCGGCCTGCTGCGCGGCACGTACATGATGACCCCGCAGGACATCGAATCGCGGATGAGGATCTGAGGGCAGGGAAGCAAGGGAAGTGCGGGGGAAATCATTTCCCCCGCGCCCCCTGAAAACTTTGCGCCGCGCAACCCGGAAGCGTCGTGGCCCCCCGGTGAAGCCGGAATGACGGATAGCGGCTTCGCCGCCGGGCACCGCCGCCACTGTAACGTACATCGCCAAGCGAAAGCGGGAGCGCGAGGGGATCATCCCCTCGCATCTTCCTTCTCTTACTGCGCCACCCTTACCAGCAGCTTGCCCACGTGACTGTTCCCCTGCCGGAACGTCTCGCAGAACGCGGCCGGCGCATTCTCCAGCCCATCGATCACCGTCTCCCGGTTGCGCAGCTTCCCCTCGCGCAACCACCCGGCCATCTCCGCCACCGCCGCGTCGCCGGCCACCATCTGGCCCGAGAAGCCTTCGATTTTCAGGCCCTTGGTCATGATCATCCGGTAGAAGCCGGGCAGGTGGTCCGGCCCCGGCCCTTCCATCCCCACCCCGTAATAGGCGATGAACCCGCACATCGGCATCCGCGCGCCGCGGTTCAGCACCGGCAGCACCGCCAGCGTCACATCGCCACCGGTGTTGTCGATATAGACGTCGATGCCGTTCGGCGCGGCCGCCGCCAGTTGCTCGCGGAAGTCCGCCGCCTTGTAATCGACGCATTCGTCGAACCCCAGCGCCTTCACCGCCGCGCACTTGTCCGGCCCGCCGGCAATGCCGATCACCCGGGCGCCCTTTATCTTCGCGATCTGCCCGGCCACCGTGCCCACCGCACCGCCGGCGGCGGAAATCGCCACGGTATCGCCCGGTCCGCACTGCCCGATTCCCACCGCGCAGGCATGGGCGGTCTGCCCGGGCATGCCCAGCACGCCCAGCGCGGTCTCGATCGGCGCCAGCGCCGGGTCGATCTTGCGCAGCGGCCCGCGCACGATGTCGGCCTTCAGCGGGTCGAGCGCGGCATATTCGCGCCATCCGGTCCGCCCCTCGACGATGTCGCCGACCGCGTAGTCAGGATGGTTCGAAGCGACGATCTCGCTGACGGTGCCCCCATACATCACCTCGCCCGGCTTGATGTGCGTTGCCCCGGTCAGCCGCACCTCGTCGATGGCGAAGCGCAACAACGGATCGAGGCTGAGCCACAGCGTTCGCAGCAGCACCTGGCCTTCGCCCGCCACCGGCATCGGCGCCTGCTCGACCCGGAAGTTCGCCGGCACAGGATTGCCCTTGGCCGGACTGGCAAGCACGACCTGCTTCATCGTTTCCGCCATGATCGCCGCCTCAGTCGAGGATCACGGGCAGCGCCGTCATCCCGCGCATGTCCACCCCGGCGAAGATCGGCTTGGGCGCGGCCGGATCGTAACGCAGGTTGGGCCAGCGATCCATCAGCCCGCTGATCGCGGCGATCATTTCCTGTTTGGCGACGTCCATGCCCAGGCAGCGGTGCGGTCCCAGGCCGAAGCCGAGGTGGTGATGTTTGGGCCGGTGGATGTCGAACTCGTCGGGGCGCTCGAATACCTCGGGGTCACGGTTGCCGGCCGCCAGCCAGATGTGCATCTTGGCGCCCTCGGGGATCAGCATTCCCTCGATCTCGACGTCCTTGGTGACGCGGCGCATGAACACCGCCGACGTCGCGCGCCAGCGCAGCGATTCGTCCACCGCCGCCTCGATCAGGCTGCGGTTCGCCTTGCATTCCTCCCACACGTCGCGGTGAGTCATCAGCGCGTCGATGGTGTTGCCAAGCTGGCGCCAGGTGGTGCCGCCGCCGGCGAAGATCACCAGCTTGGCGAACGAGAACAGCTCCGCCTGCGTCATCTTGCGGGTCGAGCCGTCAGGCAGCTTCAGCTCGTTCTCGAGCAGGCCGGAAACAACGTCGTCGCGCGGATTTGCCATGCGCGAGGTGACGACTTCGGTGAGGATGGCATCAACGATCCTGGCTGATTCGATCACTTCCTCGCGGGTGTGGTCGCGCGCGCCGAAGGTGCTGCGCGTCAGGTGGTGGCGGAATTCCAGTTCCTGGTTGCCCTCGATCCCCAGCGACCGGGTGACGACGAACATGGGCAGCCATGCGCAGAGGTCGAGGTTGAGGTCCGACGCGGGCTTGCCCATCAGCGGGTCGAGCAGCGAATCGACCGCCTCGTCGATCCAGCGCTTCTTCCACCAGTCCAGCGTGCGCGGGCGCAGGAACAGCGGCTGGGCCACGGCGCGGTTGCGCTTGTGCTCCTTGCCGACCATCTGCAGGATCGTCGGCCCGATCGCCTTGATGCCGTCACCCTCGGCGACGACGTCCGAATGGAACGTCATGTTCTCGCGGAACACGCGCTCGCACGCGGCGAACGAGAGCACGGTATAGGGTTCGCGCTCGATTTCGCCCTGCATCGGCAGGGGCGGCAGCCCCAGCAGCGAACGCGGCGTGCCTTTCGCGACCGCGTGCTTCTCGCGCAGCGCGTTGGTGGCGTCGGAGTAATCTACATCCATCACGATCCCGGCGCTCGACGACTGGTTTCGCACCTGGAACATCTCGTCGAGCTTCTTCTGCTCGTCGGCGCTGCGGGCGATGGTTTCCTGTTGTGCCATGTTTTCTGTCCCTTAGCCCAGGTTGAGCATGCTGATCTGCTGGAAGCCGCGAATGCCCTCGACCCCACGTTCACGGCCAAGGCCGCTCATCTTGATGCCGCCCGACGAGGCATAGGCGCTGGTGATCCCGGCGTTGACGTTGACCGCGCCCGAACGGACGCGCAGGCCAACTTCGAGCGCCTTGCGCTTGTCGGCGCCGTGCACGTAGCCCGAAAGGCCGAACTTCGAATCGTTCGCCATTTCGATCGCGTGATCGAGATCGCGATAGCCGATCACGCCCACCACCGGGCCGAAGATTTCCTCCTGCGCGGCCGGATTGGCATTGTCGGGCAGGTCCAGCAGCGTCGGCTCGAAATAGTGGCCCTTGGGCAGGTGCGCCGGCCGCTTGCCGCCGGTGACGACCTTGCCGCCGTGCGCCACGGCTTCGGCCACGAAACGTTCGCAGCGGGCAACGGCGGCGGCGTTGACCACCGGGCCGAGGTCGCTGGCGGGGTCGGATGCCGGGCCGATCTTCACCGCTTCCAGCATCGCCTTGGCCTGTGCCAGAACCTCGGCCTTGGCTTCCTCGGGCACGAAGATGCGCGTGCCCAGCGCGCAGCCTTGCCCGCCGTGGCTGGTGGTGACGATGCGGCAATGGAACGGCGCCTTGTCCGCCGAATCGGGCAGGAAAATCTGCGCCGACTTGCCGCCCAGTTCCAGCACCAGCCGCTTCAGCGTCGGCGCGGCCTGTGCCGCCACCGAGGCACCCACCGCGCAACTGCCGGTGAACGACACCATGTCGATCCGTTCGTCAGTGGTCAGCGCCAGAGCGCCTTCCAGTCCCGCCTCGACCACGACGTTGAACACGCCCGGCGGTAATTCCGCCGCAATCGCCGCCTCGGCCATGACCATGGCGGAAATGGGCGTTAGCGGATTCGGACGCAGGATCACGGCATTGCCGGTCAGCAGCGCCGGCACCACCTTCCACAGCGCGGTGAACAGCGGCACGTTGTAGGCGGCGATCGCGGTGCACACACCATAGGGAATCCACCGCCGGATCGACTGCACCGGGCTGCCCATCATGCCCATGCGCTCATGCATGGGCAGCGGATTTTCCTCGATCTCGGGCAGTTGCATGTACAGGTCGCAGGCGTCGAAGGCATGGCGGATCGGCGTTGCCACCTGTGCGCCCATCACGCCGGAGGACACCGGGCAACCCGCCTCCTGCACGGCAAGTTCACGGAACCGGTCGGACCGGGCCTCCAGCTCGACCGCGAACCGGCGCACGGCGGCGACGCGTTCGGCGCGGGGCAGGGTGCTCCAGCCGGTGCTGTCGAACGCCTTGCGCGACGAGGCGATCGCCGCCTGCACCTGCCCCGGCGACAGCCCCTGCACGTGCGCGACGACGCTTTCGTCAGACGGGTTCTCGACCTCGAAAATCGCGCCCTCACCGGCGACAAGGCGCCCGTCGATAAACCCGGCGTGTTCCAGCGTACCTCTCCCGAAAAAATTCACTATTGAGAATTTGTTTTCGCAGATTATGATGATCCCGAGGCAGCGTCAATGCCTTCCGCTTTTCCGCCGCCGGCCGCACGATCCGGGTTCGTTGCCGCCGGCGTGAAATTCGGGATTTGACGGGGCAACCATCGTGCGGTTACGCATGGTGCAAAGAAGAAACAGATATGCAGGCTGGTGGCGCCATGCATCCGGATAGAAAAGACCGGAGCAGGCCGCCCAAGCCAAAACGGGGGAGACTGTCGCTTTCGGTGCCGTGCGTGCCACTCCAGCAACTTCATTCGTTCCTGCCGGCAGATTGTGCGCGCGCGTCATCGTGGCTTCGGAATTTCCCGCAAGAGAATCGGGGCTGCCGGCAATGTGCCGGTGCGGATCTGATGTGGGAGAAGCAGGAATGAAAGCGCAACTTCAGGTATCGGGGGCCGTCCTGGCATTCGCACTGGCGGCGGGATCGGCCACGCCGGCGCTGGCCCAGGCAACGTCGGACAGCGATGCCCGCGCCACCGGCGACATCATCGTCACCGCACAACGTATCGAGCAGCGCCTTCAGGACGTGCCGATCTCGATGACGGTCTACAGCAGCGAGCAGCTTTCCAACCGCAACATCTCGGTGGCGACCGATCTGGCCAACTACACCCCGTCGCTGTCGGTCAACGCGCGCTATGGCCCGGAAAAGGCCACGTTCGCGATTCGCGGCTTCAACCAGGACCAGTCCACCGCCCCCACCGTGGGCGTCTACTTCGCCGACGTCGTCGGTCCGCGCGCGCAGGGCGGCACCAGTTCGGGCAACTCGGTCGGCGCCGGTTCGTTCACCGATCTGCAGAACGTGCAGGTGCTGAAGGGGCCGCAAGGTACGCTGTTCGGCCGCAACACCACCGGCGGCAGCGTGCTGCTGGTGCCCAAGAAGCCCACCAGCAAGCTGGAAGGCTATGTCGAAGGCAACATCGGCAACTACAACCAGCGCGAGATCCAGGCGGCGATCAACATCCCGCTGGCTGACACCTTCAAGGTGCGCTTCGCGATGGATCGCAACAAGCGTGACGGCTACATGATCAACCATTCGGGCGTCGGCCCGAAGGCGTTCAACGACGTCAACTACGAGTACTATCGCGCCAGCATCGTCGGCAACCTCACCCCCGACCTCGAGAACTACACGATCTTCCACTACTCGAATTCGCACACCTACGGTTATGCCGCGCACCTGTTCGCCTGCAACCCGGCGTCCAGCCCGGCCACCGTGCCGAACGGTTACTCGTCCTCGCTGGCCAGCCTCCAGTTCTACGTGATGTCGAACGCGGCGTGTGATCAGATCAACCGCGCCAAGGCACGCGGCGACGGTGTGTTCGACGTCGATGTCGGCAATCCCGATCCCTACCTGAAGCTCAAGCAATGGCAGGCGATCAACACCACCACCTGGCAGGCCAGCGACAACATCACGGTCAAGAACATCGTCAGCTATGGCCAGTTCACCGAGCGCACCAGCTTCAGCCTGAACAGCGACAACTTCTTCGTGCCCAACAACGCGCTCACGCAATCGCTGGTCTCGCGGGGCATCCGTCCGGGCGCGCCGGTCAACTACATCCTGCTCGATGTTGCCCCCGGCCGGGCCAACTCGAACCAGTCGACGCTGACCGAGGAATTGCAACTCCAGGGCCATTCCGAAAAGCTCGACTGGGTGGTCGGTGGCTACCTCGAAAGCAGCAAGCCGCTGGGCTTCTCCGCCGGCCAGACCAGCATCTACGGCCACTGCGCCGATACCGAGAACCTGGTCTGCGACCAGCCGATCGGCTTCGGCGTGATCTCCGCCTCGCGCACCGAGATCACCTTCAACAACAAGGGCATCTTCGCGCAGGGCACCTACAAGGCCAGCGACAAGCTCTCGATCACGCTGGGCGCGCGCTACACGTTCGACAAGATCACCGGCTTCTCGGACGGCTACCGCCTGACGCTGATCCCGAACCCGGCATCGCCCACCGGCTACATCGCGCTGAACGCCTGCAACGACCCGCGCGCAACCAACGGCGCAACGCTGACCGATCTGTCACAGTGCCGCGTCTACACCGGCGAGACGTTCACCGCCGGCATCGGCGCGGGCCAGTCGATCACCACGCCGAAGTCCAGCAAGCCGACCTGGCTGGTCAACGTCGAATACAAGCCGCTGCCGGATGTGATGACGTACGCCAAGTATGCGCGCGGCTATCGCCAGGGTGGCCTGAACTTCACCAACCCGGGCCTTGAAACCTGGAATCCGGAAAAGCTCGATTCGTTCGAACTGGGCGCCAAGTGGTCGGTGCGCGGCGCGGTGCATGGCTATGTCAACGTTGCCGCGTTCTACAACAACTTCACCAACCAGCAGATCTTCGGCGGCCTTGTCGCCAAGCCGACCAGCGGCATCGCCGGCGGCGCGGCGATCATCAACGCCGGCAAGTCGAAGATCTACGGTTTCGAGTGGGACAGCTCGCTGACCTTCTGGAACAGCCTGCGCTTCGATGTCGGCTATACCTACCTGCACACCAAGATCGAGGCGCTGGTCGCGCCGACGCTCGATCCCAACAGCCCGTTCCAGTTGATCATCCCGAACGGTTCGGTCGGCGATCCGCTGGGCTATTCGCCCAAGCACAAGCTGACGATCACCGGCACGTATACCCTGCCGATCGACAAGAAGCTGGGCGATCTCTCGATCGGCGCAACCTACACCTACCAGTCGAAGCAATACTACACGACCGGCCTCAAGACCCTGTCGCTGCTGGCGGGCATTCCCAACGTCGGCCTGTTGCCGCATTACGCGCTGGTCAACCTGAACGTGAACTGGAACAACATCGCCGGCTCGCCGATCGATGCCGCGTTCTATGCCACCAACCTGGGCAACAAGGCCTATCGCACCGCGATCGGCCAGTCGCTCAGCTCGATCGGGTTCGAAAACGCCCTTTACGGCGCCCCGCGCATGTACGGCGTGCGCATGAAGGTCCATTTCTGACCTGAATTTGCCGATTGGGACAAAAGACCGTGCTTCCTTCGGGGGGCGCGGTCTTTTTTCGTTTGCGGATGCGCCGTTGCGCTCGGCGCATCGCTGGTGCGAAGTGTTGCAAACTCCACACGGCCGGTGAAATGAATCGCCCCGGGTGCAGATTGTAATTGTCGCAAGGTAAATTTGCGCTAGTCCATGCCCACAGCCGAGAACGACGGTCCCGTGATCGTTGTATCCAGGTCGATTCAAGGGGGGGACGCTGCAAGGGGCGAATTTTCGCGCCAAGGCAATCCCTTGAAACATACCCATGCCGATCGGCTCCGGTCTTGCCCTGCAAGGTCCCGGTGGCGGGTCGGCTCGAACTTGTCTCTTGGGAGGATTGAAATGAAGTTGCAGTTCCAGGTTTCCGCCGGCGCCATCGCGCTGGCTCTGGCCACCGGCTATGCCGCACCGGCAATGGCGCAGGCCCAGGCCGATTCCGGCGCCGGCACCGGCGACATCATCGTCACCGCGCAGCGCATCGAACAGCGCCTGCAGGACGTGCCGATCTCGATGACGGTGCTTGACGCGAACGCCGTTGCCAACCGCAACATCACCGTTGCCAACGATCTCGCCACTTACACCCCGTCGCTGTCGTCGAACGAACGCTACGGCCCGGAAAAGCAGTCGTTCTCGCTGCGCGGCTTCAACCAGGACCAGTCCACCGCCCCCACCGTGGGCGTGTACTTCGCCGACGTGGTCGGCGTGCGCGCGCAGGGCGGCACCACCTCGGGCAACTCGGTGGGCGCGGGCGCGTTCATGGACCTCG
Organism: Sphingomonadales bacterium; assembly: GCA_018971065.1. The sequence continues at coordinate 90,819 of JAGWVC010000002.1, forward strand.
CCAACGTCCAGGTGCTGAAAGGCCCGCAGGGCACGCTGTTCGGCCGCAACACCACCGGCGGCGCCATCCTGCTGGTCCCGAAGAAGCCCAACTCGAAGCTTGAAGGCTACGTCGAAGGCTCGCTCGGCAACTACAACCTGCGCCGCATCCAGGCCGCGGTGAACATCCCGCTGTCGGATACCTTCAAGATCCGCTTCTCGGCCGACCGCATGAAGCGCGACGGCTACATGAAGAACAAGGCGACCACCGCCGGCGCCACCGCCGATTTCAACGATCGCAACTACGAGGCCTACCGCCTGTCGATCGTCGGCAACCTGACCCCGGACCTCGAGAACTACACGATCTTCTCGTACTCCAACTCGCACACCCACGGCTATGCCTCGAAGATCGCCGGCTGCCAGACCAACATGGCCGTGCTCAGCGGCACCGGCCGCCTGACGGCGCAGGGTTGCCAGGTCTCGCTGGGTGCGGCCACCGCGCGCGGCGATACGGCGTATGACGTCGATACCTCGGTGCTGAACCCCTACCTGCAGATCAAGCAGTTCCAGATCATCAACACCACGACCTGGACCGCCAGCGATCACCTGACCGTCAAGAACATCGCCAGCTATGGCGAGTTCAAGGAAGACACCCACTTCGACCTCTACAGCTCGAACCTGGTGGTCGGCCCCAACGGTTTCGACCTGCGCCAGGTCAGCCCGCAGTTGCCGTTCACGCTGCCCGCCGGCACCGTGTTCAAGTACATCGACCTGGGCGACATCCCCGGCCAGAGCGCGTCGCATGAACGCACCTTCACCGAGGAACTGCAGTTCCAGGGCACCGTGGGCGACAAGTTCAACTACGTCGTCGGCGGCTATCTCGAATTCGCCCGTCCGCTCGGCTACAACGCCCAGCGCACCGGCATCTACCTGAACTGCACCGACCCGGGCGTGTTCGCCTGCGCCAACCCGTTGTTCTTCGGTTCGGTGTCGGAATCGCGCACCCAGTTGTCGTTCAACAACCACGGCATCTACGCGCAGGGCACCTACAAGGCGACCGACAAGCTCTCGCTGACCGCCGGCATCCGCTACACGTTCGACAACGTGTTCGGCAATACGATCTCGACGCGTGACGGGCTCGATCCGGCGGGCCGCAACCCGCTGTCGTTCGTCGATCCGGCCACCGGCGTGCGCATCGCGATGCAGTGCACCGACTCTTTCCGTAAGGGTAACGGCTATGTCGCTAACAACACCCTGTGCCGCACCGATCTTGCCAATCCGTCGAAGGCACCCACCTGGGTCCTCAACGCGGACTACAAGATCACGCCCGACAACATGCTCTATGCCAAGTGGGCGCGCGGCTATCGCCAGGGTGGCCTGAACTTCACCAATCCGGGCCTCGAAACCTGGAAGCCGGAGCACATGGACACCTTCGAAATCGGTTCGAAGAACACGTTCCGTGGCGCCGTGTCGGGCTACCTCAACGTCTCGGCCTTCCTCAACAAGCTGCGTGACATGCAGGTGTTTGCTGGTCTGACCGCCAGCAGCCAGTTCCCGGGTGTTGCCGGCGGCGCCGCGATCATCAACGCGGGCAAGGCCACCAGCTACGGTCTGGAAATCGACGGTTCGGCATCGATCATGGACGGCCAGTTCCGCCTCGACTTCGGTTATGCCTACCTGCACACCAAGATCGACGCGCTGCAGGATCAACCCACGCTGAACGCTCTGACCAAGGGGACGCCGTTCGATGCCACCTGGGTGGTCGGCGATGCTGTCAACAACCCGAACAACTACACCCCCGGCAAGATCACGCCGACCGTGCAGGTCGGTTCTGCGTTCACGCTGGCGCCGAAGCACAAGCTGACCGCGACCGGCACCTGGACGCTGCCGCTGCCTGAAAAGGTCGGCAAGATCGCGGCCAGCCTGACGATGGTCTACACCGGTGAGCAGATCGCCAACGGTTCGGTCCCGGCCTACTTCGGCACCGGCACGTCGATCCTGGGCCTGGGCGGCGGCTACCTGCCGGCGCACACCCTGCTGAACGTCAACGTCAACTGGAACCATGTCGCCGGTTCGCCGGTGGACGCCGCGTTCTTCGCCACCAACGTCACCGGCAAGGTCTATGCCGTCAACACCGGCGGCGGCTGGAACTCGTCGGGCATCGGCGATCTGCTGATCGGCGAACCGCGCATGTATGGCGTCAAGCTCAAGGTCAGCTACTGATCGAATACCGGCCGGGGCAACCCGGCC